>CAZKBF010000037.1:0-9522 GCA_964551225.1 uncultured Ruminococcus sp. | reverse complement strand
TTTTTCGGGTTCGATGCCCGAAAAATCGCCGTGGCTTCGCAGAAGCCAAGAGTCTATTCGCAATAGACCGCCAAAAGTTCCCGCAAATCAAGTCCCGCTCGCTGGTCAAAAACCTGTTACCGACAACCAACCCTCGTTTTATTTGCCAAGTTTAACGAAAGGTATTGAAATTTCAAGGAAATTGTGGTAAAATATAAATGTTGAAATCCTTAAATAAGGAGGAACAGCGTTGAATATAAAAGACTGTATGATAATCGAGGATTATCGCAAGTACAAGGACGATTTTATTCGGCTTGGCGATATCGTTCACGAAAAACTTCGCAAACTCGCCGACGACGCGGGAATACTCGTTATGGGTATCGAGCACCGCGTTAAGAGTGAGAAAAGTCTCGAAGGTAAGCTGTACAAAAACGGCGAGTGGTATCAGAAATTCGACGATTTAACCGATATTCTCGGCGAACGGGTTATCTGCTATTTTGGCGATGAAGTGGATAAATTCGGAAAGCTTGTTGAACAGGAATTCGTGATAGACTGGGAAAATTTCTCCGACAAACGCGCGCTGATAAAAGCCGACACGTTCGGTTACCTTTCACTGCACTACATCTGCTCTCTGCCCGAAAATATGGGCTACCCCGCGGAGCTCTGCGGAAGACGCTTTGAAATCCAAATCCGCACTATGCTTCAGCACGCGTGGTCTGCCATTAACCACGACCTCGGCTATAAAAACAAGTACGGCGTGCCGAGAGAGGTCACGCGTGAGTTTGCAAGGCTTGCCGGACTTATGGAAATCGCCGACGACGAGTTTGTCCGCGTTCGCGACGCGATGAACCGATACACCGAGAAAATTCACGAGAAAATCACTTGTGACAGCGCAGACGACGTGCTGATTGAACTCGTTTCGCTCAACGAGTATATGCAGCTCAATACCAAAATGCAAGCCTTTATCGAAAAAATCGCCCAAATCGAAAATTCCGAGATAACCTACGTTTCTGCGGAAAACTATGTCGCGCAGCTAAAATGGCTGAAGCTTGAGACTATCGGCGACCTGAAAAATGCTCTCGAAAAACACGGGGAGCTTGCTTTTAAGCTTGCCGAGAAAACTATCAAGGGCTTCGAGCTGGATATCCTAGTGTCAAACGCGGCTTTGCGGTTTCTTTGCAGGGCAATTCTGCTGGAGGAGGGTTACTCCGAGAAGCAAGCAGCCGAGTTCATTTCACTCTCGGTGAACAAAAAGGAACGCGCCGAAAGACAGGCGAAACGGCTGTTTAAAATGTACAACGAGATAAAGCAAGAGGTTTGATATGACCGATGAAGAGAGATATTCCAAAGCGCTGGAGTTTGCCACGGAAAAGCACAATGGGCAGCTCCGAAAAGGTGGCGAGCCTTATATAACACACCCGATTGCCGTCGCGGAAATGCTGCGCAACCGAGGCTTTGGCATTGATTATCAAATTACGGGGCTGTTTCACGACTTGCTTGAAGACACCGACGCCACTGAAACCGAAATCGAAGCGCTCGGCGGTGAAAAGGTGCTCGAGGCGGTGAAGCTGCTCACAAAGCGCAAGGGCTATGTGATGGCGGAATACGTTTCAGCTATCAAGGCAAATCCCATCGCTTTTGCCGTCAAGGGCGCGGACAGACTCCACAACCTGCAAAGCGCGGTTGTCGCAGGCGAGGATTTCAAGCGGCGCTATATTCTCGAAAGCATCGACTGGTATCTCGAGTTTTCGCCCGATATCCCAAAAGCCGTCAAGGCGCTTGCCGAAACGCTTACCGTGCCGATGACCGAGCTTGGTTTTAACTACAAATTTGTCGAGCCCGATGAGCATATCGGCTAGATTTTACTCTGAAAACGGAGGTGGCAAAGTGAGCGAAAAGACGTTCAGCGCCGATGTCAAGGCGCTTGGCGAGGTTATTGCATTTACGGAAGCCGAGCTGGAAAAAGCGTGCTGCCCGATGAAAACAGCAATGTCGCTCGCCGTTGCTATCGAGGAAATGTTTGTAAATGTTGCTCACTACGCTTACCCGAACGGCAGCGGCACGGCAACCCTCGCGATTGAACACAACGCCGAGAAAAACGAGATTATGTTCCGTATGACCGACAGCGGCGTTCCCTTCAACCCGCTCGAAAAGCCCGACCCCGATATCACGCTTTCCGCAGAGGAACGCAAAATCGGCGGGCTGGGTATCTTTATGATGAAAAAGACAATGGACGAGGTTTTTTACGCCAACACAAACGGCGAAAACATATTAACGATGATAAAAAAATTGTGATTAAAGGAGATTTATTATGACTATCAACCAAAACAAAACCACCGACGCGCTGGTTCTTGCGCTTGAAGGCAGACTTGACACCATAACCGCTCCCGAGCTGGAAGAGGTTGTCGAGAAAATTCCCGAGGACGTAAATAAGCTGGTTGTCGATATGGCAAAGCTCGAGTACATATCCTCCGCGGGACTGCGCGTTATTCTTGCTGCCCACAAGCTGATGTGCGAGGAAAGAACCGGCACAATGACCGTCAAAAACGTAAGCGACGGTATTATGGAAATCTTCGATATGACCGGCTTTACCGATGTCCTCAATATTGAGGAATAATCACAAATTGGTTTCTCAAGCCCCGCGTTTTCGGACGCGGGGTTGTTTTTGTTCACAAATAATCAGCCGAGGCTTGTTGATATTGACAATTCTAGCAATTTATGGTATAATGAAAAATGAGTTATTATGTATAAATATGTCTATTTTTATCTTACCGAAGGAGATAAACTATGGAAACCGCAAGCGAAACGGCTTTACATACGCATTTGGAATTGCAGGAATTCTGCGATATGGAGCAGCTTTACAGGCTCATCGACAACTGGTCAAAAAGCACGGGAATGTCGGCTGTGATTGTGGACAACGAGGGAAACCGCACCTCCGAGTCATTTGGTATGACGGAATTTTGCCAGATGATTCACGACAACGAAAATGGCGTAAAATGCTGCAAGTCAACTTGGCAATCCGATAATGAAGGCGTCTACATCTGCCCTATCGGATTTTGCGATTTTTCAATGCCGATTGAGCTGCCCGACGGACAGATTTTGGGAAAAGTTCTTGCGGGACAAGCTCTCGCCGAGGACCAAAACACTGAAGAAATTATCCAAAAAACAACCGCGCTCGGTATCAGCAAGAAAGCCGTCAAGGACGTGCTCTCGCGCGTTCACCGCAAAACCGATACGGAAATGCAGGGCGCTTATGAGCTGCTCCGCGAAATGCTGCGGTTTTTCATCGAGAAAAACTACTCGATTTGGAAAACCAACAGCGAGCTTGAAAAAGCTCCCGCCAAAAAAGACCGCGTCCTCTCGCAGATTACGCAGATTATGTACAGCTACAACCTCACCATCGACGTCGATACCGGAAACTACACGCTTATAACCGGTACCGGTATGGAGCGGACGGTTGACGAGTACAAAAAGCACTCAAATCTCGCCGAGCTGCATGCGTTTCACGACAGGATTTTACACCCGTCCTATTCGGCGCGCTTTAACGAGCTGATTAGCTGCGAGTCCGCGCTCCAAAATCCCGCTGAAAACGGCTTCCGCGGTACTCTCGAATACCCCGTTATTTACCCGAACGATGATGAATACGAGTGGCACGAGATTAACGTTTTCATCGACACCGAGGAGGACGGAAAGCGCATCATAAACATTCTCGGGCGCGATATAACCGAGGCTCACAATGCTCAAGAAAAGAAAGAAAAAGAGCTTCGCGCTGCTGCGGACAAGAACCAGATTTTGTCCGAGCTCACCAAAAAGCTGTACAGCTACAACCTCACGCTCAACCTCCGCACGGGCAAGTACAGTATGATTATCGGCACGGGTATGACGCAGTTTATGGAGATTTTTAAGTCAACCGATGACTACGAAACCGCCTATAACCAAAAAATTCAGTACCTCGACCCGCAGCACGTTTCGCAGTTTGCTGCGCTTGCAAGCCTTGACTCGCTCCGTGCGCGCAAAAACGCAAACGGCTTTATCGGAAACCTTGAGTACGGCGCAATCACCGACTACGGCGAGGAGTGGCACGAGATAAACGTGTTCGTGAGCACCGACGAGGACGGCGAGCCTGTCGCAAATATCCTCGGGCGCGACATCACCGACGCTCACAAGCGCCACGAAAAGCGTGAAAATCAGCAGAAGGCTGCTATGGCGCGCGACCAGCTCCTTTCGGGCATCACCAAAATGCTGTACAGCTACAACCTCACCGTTAACCTCGAAACGTGGAAATACTCGCTTATCACGGGCACCGGAATGGGCAGCGTTCTCGATACAATGCAGCATTACGACGACTATGTTCTCCTCAACGCAAAGCTGTCGAAAAATATTGCGCCGGAGGACAGAGAAAAGTTTGACAAGCTGATAAGTGTTCGGGCTCTAAAAGAAAAATCGACCGCTTCGGGCTTTATCGGCTCGCTTTCCTACCGCGTTGATTTGAACGGGCTAAACGAGTGGCACGAGGTTAACCTGTTCATCGGAACAAACGAGGACGGCGTTGCTGTCGCAAACATTCTCGGGCGCGATATCACGGAAATTCACGAGCAGCAGGAAGCCAAAGAGCGTGAACTCAAGGCGTCTGCGGCAAAGGACCAAATTCTGTCCGATATCACCAAAACGCTCTACAGCTACAACGCGACCGTGAATCTCAACACCGGCAAGTACGGTCTCATCGTCGGCACGGGTATGGAGGAGCTTATCCGGCATTTCTCGCAGACCGATGATTTTGATACGGCTTGTGAGTATCTGCTTGAACGTGTTCTGCCCGAATACATCGAGGATATGCGCAACAGATTTTCGCTCGACGCGCTCCGCAAGCAGCAAAATTTGAGCGGTCACATCGGTCAGAAGGAATACGCGGCGAAAACCGAAAACGGCATCGGCTGGTTTGAGGTGAACGCATTTATGGGTGTTGACGAGGACGGAAACCCCACCGCGAATATTCTCGGGCGCGATATCACCGAAACTCATGAAGCGCAGGAACGCCGTGAAAACGAGCTGAAGGCGGTTGCTGCGAAGGACCAGATTTTGTCGGATATCACCAAAACGCTGTACAGCTATAACCTCACGCTCAATCTCATTACAGGAAAATACAGCCTCATTCTCGGCACGGGAATGAAGGATTTCGTCAAGATTTTTGAGTCAACCGATGACTACGAAACCGCTTATAATCAGAAAATTCAGTACGTCACCGAGGATTATATCGCGCCGTTCGGCAATTTCAGCAGCCTTTCTGCGCTCCGTAAACGCCAAAACGAAACCGGTTACATAGGAAATCTCGAGTACTCCGCGAAAACCGAAAAGGGCATCGAGTGGCACGAAATCAACATCTTCCTCGGTACCGATGAAAACGGTGACCCGATTGCCAATATTCTCGGTCGCGACATAACCGAGGCGCACGAGCAGCAGGAGAAAAAAGAACGCGAGCTGCGGGCTTCGACGGCGCGCGACCAGCTGTTGTCGGGCATCACAAAAATGCTGTACAGCTACAATATGACCGTGAACGTCAACACGGGCAAGTACACGCTTATCCGAGGCACGGGACTTGATGATACTGTTGCCCGAATGGAAGCTACCGACAACTATGACGATATTTATCAATACTTTTTGCAGTCGGTTGACAAGGAATATCTTGAAAAGGGCATCGAGCTGCTGTTCCTTGACCGTTACCGCGTAAGGCAGGATAAAACCGGTCATCTCGGCACCGAGGAGTTCCTTCTTCACTACACCCAAAAGCCCGAGTGGCACGAAATCAACGTTTTCGCGGGCTACGACGAGAATGGCGAACCGATTGTCAACATTCTCGGGCGTGACGTAACCGAGGCGCACGACAAGGCTGATACCAAAGCGCAGCTCGAAATCGCGAACGCCTCAAGTGCCGCGAAATCCGCGTTTTTGTTTAATATGTCGCACGATATCCGCACGCCGATGAACGCGATTATCGGCTTCACCGAGCTTCTCGACAAGCACCTCGACGACAAGGAACTCGCACGCGGCTACATCAAGAAAATCAAGACCTCAAACGATTTCCTGCTTTCGCTCATCAACAACGTCCTCGAAATGGCGCGGATTGAGAGCGGAAAAACCACGCTCGACGAGACTGTTTGGAACGCGTATTCCTTCAACGACACGCTCTACGCGCTGTTCGACACGCAGATGAAGGAGAAAGATATTGAGTTTACGCGAACCGTGAATGTTGAACACAAGGACGTTTTCTGCGACGCAACAAAGCTCCGCGAGATTTTCCTCAACATCTTGAGCAACGCGCTCAAGTACACACCCGCCGGCGGAAAAGTTACGATGCGGCTCAACGAAATCCCGTCCGAGCGCACCGGCTACGCGATGTATCAGACCGAAATCGAGGACACGGGCATCGGTATGTCGGAGGAATTTTTGCCGAATATGTTCGACGAGTTCACCCGTGAGCACTCCAGCACCGAGAGCCGCATAAACGGCACGGGACTCGGTATGGCGATTGTGAAAAAGCTGGTCGAGCTGATGGAGGGCACGATTAAGGTTGAGAGCAAGCTCGGCAAGGGCACGAAATTTACTGTCACTTTGCCGCATAGAATTGCCGAGAACAGTGATGTTGTTCAGCACGTTGAGAAAACCGCGCACTATAACGCAAACTCGTTCAAGGGCAAGCGTATTCTTCTCGCCGAGGACAACGAGATGAACTCGGAAATTGCCACGGCTATTCTCGAGGAAGTCGGGTTTGAGGTCGAGCACGCCGCGGACGGAATTGTCTGCGTGGATATGCTCGAAAAGGCGAGCGCAGGCTATTACGACCTGATTTTGATGGATATTCAGATGCCGAATATGGACGGCTACAAGGCAACGCAGATTATCCGCAAATTCTACGACAAGCAAAAGGCGCAAATCCCCATTCTCGCGATGACCGCAAACGCGTTCGAGGAGGACAAGAAAAACGCCGTAAAGTCCGGTATGAACGGGCATATTTCAAAGCCGATAAACGTTGATGATTTGATGAGAACCTTGTCCGATATCCTCAAAATTTCCCATTAACAACAAAACAGGCTGCCTAAAAGACTGTCACTTACAATATTTTACAGCAACAGCGGGTTGCTTGAAAAAATACAGGTGACGTGATATAATTTAGGTGAGGTGATAATTATGGAAACGAAGGAAATAATACACAAACTGCGCACGGAAAAAGGTCTTTCGCAGGACGAGCTCGCCGAGAAGGTTTTCGTGACGCGGCAGGCGGTGTCGCGCTGGGAAAACGGCGAAACCGTGCCGAATACCGAGACGCTGAAGCTGCTGTCCAAGCTGTTTGACGTGTCGATTAACACGCTTTTGGGTTCGCCGAGGAAACTGATTTGTCAGTGCTGCGGAATGCCGCTCGACGACAGCTCCATAAGCAAAGAACCCAGCGGCGAGTTCAACGAGGAGTACTGCAAGTGGTGCTACACGGACGGGAAGTTCGTCTACACAAGTCTTGCGGAACTCACGGATTTTCTTGTCGGGCATATGTCAAGCGAGCAATTCCCGCCCGAACAGGCACGCGCCTATTTTGAAGAACAGCTCCCAAAGCTCAATCACTGGTCGAAATAAAATCGCTCCCCGCTCCAAACGGAACGGGGAGTTTACTTTTGATATAAGCTAACTCCCCATTCCAAGCGGAACGGGGAGCTTTTTCAGCTAATTTTGTTCAATGTAACAAATTACATTTCAGCGATAGCAGCCTGCGCAGCAGCAAGTCTTGCAATCGGAACACGGAACGGTGAGCAGGAAACGTAGCTCAAACCAATCTTGTGGCAGAACTCAACAGACGAGGGGTCGCCGCCGTGCTCGCCGCAGATACCGATGTGCATCTCGGGACGAACCTTGCGGCCGAGGGTGATTGCCATTTCCATCAGCTTGCCAACGCCTGTCTGGTCGAGCTTCGCAAACGGGTCGTTCTCGAAAATCTTCTTGTCGTAGTAAGCGTTGAGGAACTTGCCTGCGTCATCACGCGAGAAGCCGTAGGTCATCTGCGTGAGGTCGTTTGTACCGAAGCAGAAGAACTCCGCTTCCTTCGCGATTTCATCAGCGGTGAGAGCAGCACGAGGAATTTCAATCATCGTACCAACCTCGTACTTCATATCCGAGCCCGCAGCCTTGATTTCCTCATCAGCAACAGCAACAACTACGTCCTTAACGTACTTGAGCTCCTTAACATCGCCAACGAGCGGAATCATAATCTCGGGAACGAGCTTCCAGTCAGCGTGAGCCTTCTGAACGTTGATAGCAGCGCGGATAACCGCTCTTGTCTGCATCTTCGCGATTTCAGGATAGGTTACAGCCAGACGGCAGCCACGGTGACCCATCATCGGGTTGAACTCGTGGAGCGACTGAATGATGTTCTTGATAGTTTCAACAGACTTGCCCTGTGCCTTTGCGAGAGCCTCGATGTCAGCCTCTTCGGTAGGAACGAATTCGTGGAGAGGCGGGTCAAGGAAGCGGATTGTTACGGGGCAGCCCTCGAGAGCCTCGTAAAGCTTCTCGAAGTCGCTCTGCTGCATCGGCAGAATCTTGTCGAGAGCCTTCTCGCGCTCTTCAACAGTGTCGGAGCAAATCATCTCGCGGAACGCAGCAATTCTGTCAGCCGCGAAGAACATATGCTCGGTACGGCAAAGACCGATACCCTCTGCACCCAGCTCGCGAGCCTTCTTTGCGTCCGTAGGAGTATCAGCGTTGGTGCGAACCTTGAGCTTTCTGTACTTGTCAGCCCAAGCCATAATTCTGCCGAACTCGCCTGCGATGGTAGCGTCAACGGTGGGAATAAGACCATCGTAAATGTTACCGGTAGAACCGTCGATGGAGATGCAGTCACCCTCGTGATAGGTCTTGCCTGCAAGCGTGAACTTCTTGTTCTCCTCGTCCATAGCGATGTCGCCGCAGCCGGATACGCAGCATGTACCCATACCACGAGCAACAACGGCAGCGTGAGAGGTCATACCGCCGCGAACGGTCAGAATACCCTGTGCAGCCTTCATACCTGTGATATCCTCGGGAGAGGTTTCCAGACGAACGAGAACAACCTTCTCGCCGCGGGACTTCCACTCAACAGCGTCATCTGCTGTGAATACAATCTTACCGCAAGCAGCTCCGGGCGATGCGCCGAGGCCCTTGCCTACGGGTGTAGCAGCCTTGAGTGCCTTTGCGTCAAACTGCGGGTGAAGCAGAGTGTCGAGGTTGCGCGGGTCAATCATCGAAACTGCCTTCTTCTCGTCAATCATACCCTCGTCAACGAGGTCGCAAGCAATCTTGAGAGCAGCCTGTGCGGTTCTCTTACCGTTACGGCACTGAAGCATATAGAGCTTGCCGTTCTCAACGGTGAACTCCATATCCTGCATATCGCGGTAGTGGTCCTCGAGAATTCCGCAAACCTTTACGAACTCCTCATAAGCCTCGGGGAACTTGTCCGCCATCTGTGCGATAGGCATAGGAGTACGAACGCCTGCAACAACGTCCTCGCCCTGTGCGTTG
>CAZKBF010000036.1:5408-9973 GCA_964551225.1 uncultured Ruminococcus sp. | reverse complement strand
GCCAAATTTTTTTGCGAACGCAAAAAAATTCGCAAATCCCATTTCGCAAACCTAACCCGCGCAATTTCGGCGGTTCGACGCCGCCGAAATTGCTGGGGTTTCGCAGAAACCCCGAAGCAACTCGCATAAGCCCGCAAGGAGTTCCCACAAAGCCTGTTCCATCAGCGAAAGCAAAGTCAGGTTCAACGAGAAAGCGCGGTCTGTTCACAAAACAAGGCTCTCGCGCGGCAAGTTGTCAAAAAAGAAAGGCGGCACGTCCGAAAACGCGCCGCTTTTTGCTATACAAGATGAATAACGCTCACGGGGCAAGCGTCCGCAGCCTCGGCGATTTTGTCGTCCGAGCCGGAGGCTCCCGCGATAACGGTGGAAAGGCCGTCCTCGGCGATTCTGAACACCTCGGGACAAATTTCCGCGCACAAACCGCAGCCGATGCAGCCGTCACGGTCAATTTCAATCTTCATAAAAATTCCCCCTTTTCACCGTTATTTTACACGGAAAAAAGGGGGATATTCACAAATTTCACTGTTCACTCTTACCCTCGCGAATTTGCTGGGCGAGCGCCGAGAGCTTTTTCAAACGGTGGTTCAAACCGCTTCGGCTTATCGGTTCTTCAAACATCGCGCAAAGCTCCGAGAGCGAGCTTTCTCGGTTGTTCAGCCGCAGAAGCGCGGTTTCGCGAAGCTCACGGCTCAAATTCTCCGCGCCGATTTCCTCGAGCACAAGCTCGATGTCACGGCAGCTTTTTTCGCTCGCAGCAACAGTTTTGTCGAGATTTGCGCTGTCGCAGTTCACCGAGCGGTTCGCGCGGTTTCGCAAATCCTTCTCAATCTTGACCTGCATAATCTCAAGCGAGTGCGAACCCGCGCCGATGTAAGTGAGAAAATCCTCGATTTGTTCGCTTGTTTTTGAATACAACACGGTCTGCGACTTGCGCTCGGTGGTTTTGACGAACATTCCGTGCTCGGAGATAAAGTCCGCGAGAATTTCCGCGCGCCCGCTCTCGGGGAGCACAAGCTCGAGGTGATACTCCTTTTGAGGGTTTGTGACATAGCCGCAGCAGACGAAAATTCCGCGCAAAAAAGCGCTTGCGGAGTCGTCGCTGCCCGAGATAATTTTCTCGTTCACGCGCGAAAAGTCACCGAAAAAATCCGACTTCACGCTCAATGTATACAGCGAGCCGCCGTTTTTGACAAGACGGCGCGTTTCATAGTGCTCATTTCTAAAAACACGCGCACAAAGCCACTGCGCCGCCGTAAAGATGTCAAGATTTTCCGTTCGCACGACGGGTTTGCCCGAGATACTTTTCCCCGCGAAAAACATTCCGTAAAGCATCGCGGTCATCTCGCGCTCGGAAAGCTCCTTCACAGCGCAGAGCTGTTTTTTTATTTCGGAAGAAAATGACATAGCTCACCTTCCTACAAAAAATTCAGAAATTCAGCGAATAAAGCTCGTCTTAATCGGCGTTTCAAGCGTGGGGAAACCAACTCCCGCCGCTTTTCCCGCTTCAATGCACTTCAACAGCCACGCCATATTGTTGCCGAGAGTTCTCATCGTCTGCAAGCCTTCCTCGTCCTTGAGAACGTCCTCGGGAGCGCTTCCGTGAACCTGATTCCAATACTGCGAGGACACAATCGGCATACAGCTTATCGTGAAATACTTGTTAATCTGGTCAAACGCAGCGGACGCGCCACCTCTGCGGCAGCTAACCACAGCAGCCGCGGGTTTGCCCAAAAGATATTTTTTCCCCGAGAAGAAAGCTCTGTCCATAAACGAGGTGAGCGCACCCGAAGCTGCCGCGTAGTGCACGGGCGAGCCGAAAACAAAGCCATCTGCGTCCTTTGCCTTTTCGACAAAATCGTTCACGCAGTCACCGCGAAAGCACTTCCCCATTTTCGAGCAAGCTCCGCAGCCGATACAGCCCGCAAGCGCGTCCTTGCCGAGCCAGAAAATCTCGGTTTCAACGCCGTTTGCCCGAAGCGCCTTTTCAACCTCGCAAAGTGCCGTGTATGTACAGCCTTTTTCCTTTGGTGAACCGTTTACAAGAATTACCTTCATACAAAAACCTCCTTTGAATTTACTTATATTGTATCACATTTCACGGGAAATTTCAAGGGTAAGCCCGCGCGTTTTTATTCGACAGCTTTCGACGTTTTCTTCAGAAAATTTGTGAAAAATGAACAAATTTTCAAAAACCTATTGACACTACAAGTTTCTTGTGGTATAATCTGTTCATAGATAAAAACAAGATGAAAGAGGCGGTGAAATGGAATTTGTTGAATTATTACAGGCTGCGCGCGAGGCTGAAATGGAAATCGCGTCGGAGCTTGAACAAATCGAGCGGCTGCACAGGATAATGAAAAACACAGGTCACTCGCTTGCGTATGCGCAGACGCTTGCGGAAGACCTCGCGAAATTCGAGGAGGAGCTCAACGCGAACATCGACCGCGCCGTTGACGCGAAACGCGAGGCGCTAAAGGTGTTGAGCGCGCTGCACGGCGACGAGCGCACAATTTTGTATCAGTATTATATACTTGCAAAGGATTGGCGGAAAATCGCCGACGAAATGTACATAAGCGAGCGGCAGGTTTTCAACCTCCGAAAGAAAGCGCTCGACAGCCTGAACAGGCACTACAAATGCGCGAGACAGACGGTTTGCGAGGTGGCGTTATGACAATCGGCGAGAAGATTTCCGAGCTTCGTCGGAAAGCAGGGCTAACCCAGCGGGATTTGGCGCTGAAAATCGGTGTTACTCCGTCTGCTGTCGGAAACTACGAGCAAGGCGTGAGCTTCCCGCGCGAAGAGGTGCTGTATCGGCTGTTTGACGCGCTCGGCTGTACACCGAATGAGCTTTTCGGGTTCGAGGAAGAAACCGTGGCTATTGCCGCGAGAAAGGGCGGCGGCACGCTTGTCCTCAAAAAGCGCGGAAACAAGAGCATTTTCGACGCGCCGGATTACCGTTAACGGAATGTTGGGCAACGAAAGCTGCTCTTGACAGCGGATTACCGTTAGCGGAAATTTTGGACAGCGAAAGGAGCGAAAAATGAAGGTTTGCGATGTATATGAAACGGCTGAAATAGGCGATTTGCCGATAAATCCCGCAAAAGCTGCGGGTGCGCTCGGGATAAAAACCGTGAGCTATAGCTCGATGACGGAGTTTTTTGACATCAAAAAGGAAACTCTGTACTGCAGAAGCGCGGACGGTTTCGCGTTCAAGACGGAAAATCGGTTTGTAATCGCGGTGAACGAGAACTCCTGCGGTGAACGAAAACGGCGGTTTACCATAGCGCACGAGCTCGGGCACTGCGTTCTCGGGCACGCCTGCAAGCTCTCGGAATTCCGTTTTCCCACGGACGCCGAGGAACACGCCGCCGATAGATTTGCCGCGGATTTTCTCGCGCCGCTGCCCGTGCTGATTTTATGCGGCGTGGAGAGTGCCGAGGAGATAAAAAAAATCTGCGGGATTTCAGGTCAAGCCGCAGAAATTCGTTATAGAGAGCTGGTTCAGATGCGTCGGACAAACTTTCTGCTGTTCGACGAGAACCGAAAAATTGCCGATATGTTTGACGAGTTCATCGAGAGATACCGCGCGGTGATGAACAGGTAGGTCACTTGTCGATATCGCGGTGCACCTCGCGGACGAGAAATCCCGCTTTTTCAAGGTGCTCGGCAGTGCGCTTGGCAAAGGTCACGGAGCGGTGCTTTCCGCCCGTGCAGCCGAACGCGATAACCAGCCTGCTCTTGCCCTCGGAAACGTACAGCGGCAGCAAAAAATCCGCCATATCGAAGATTTTTTTCTCGAACTCAACGCTCTGCGGGTGCTTCATCACAAAGTCGCGAACCGCCTCGTCAAGCCCCGTGAGCCGCTTCAGCTCGGGTACATAAAACGGGTTCGGCAAGCACCTCACATCAAACACCAAATCCGCTTCGCCGGGCACGCCGTACATAAACCCGAAGCTCATACAGCTAATCATCATACGGTCGGAGGGGTTCTCGAGGAACAGCCCCGAAACCTGCTCCTGAAGCTGCCGCGAGGTGAGAAGGGAGCTGTCGATGATGTAATCCGCGCACGCGCGAATGTCCGTAAGGAGCGTCATCTCCGCGTCAATCGCCTTCGACAAATCGCCGCCCGCCGTTTCTTCGAGAGGGTGCTTGCGGCGAGTTTCGTTGTAGCGGTTCATCAAAACCTCTTTCGACGCCTCAAGGTACAGAATTTTCACCTCAACACCGTTTATCGCGCGAAGCTGTGAAAGGTTCTCCGAGAGCTTCAAAAACATCGCTCCGCCGCGGATATCCGTGACAATCGCAACGCGCTCGATATCGCGGTTTTTCGCGCACATTTCGGCAAAATTCGGGATAAGCTGCGGCGGCATATTGTCAATACAGAAAAAACCGATATCCTCCAGCACCTTCACGCAGGAGGATTTTCCCGAGCCCGACAGACCTGTTACAATCAAAAATGTCATAAATTCCTTTAATTCCTCGTCATTTGTCCACAATTATCATTTCGCATTCCGGCTCAACGCCCTTTTGCTCGCGGACAACTTTTTTGATATAATCAACCGGCG
>CAZKBF010000036.1:0-5308 GCA_964551225.1 uncultured Ruminococcus sp. | reverse complement strand
CCGCTTGCAGAGCGCGTTTATCGCTCATTTGTCCACAATAATCATTTCGCACTCCGGCTCAACGCCCTTTTGCTCGCGGACAACTTTTTTGATATAATCAACCGGCGCAGCAATGTTCTAAAGCGCCGCGCTTTTTATCGTGAAGCCGCTTGCAGAGCGCGTTTATCGCTCATTTGTCCACAATAATCATTTCGCACTCCAGCTCAACGCCTTTTTGCTCGCGGACAACCTTTTTGATATGCTCAACCAGCGCGACAACGTCCTCAAACGCCGCGCTTTTTATCGTGAATCCGCTTGCAGAGCGCGTTTATCGCTCATTTGTCCACAATAATCATTTCGCACTCAAGCTCAACGCCCTTTTGCTCGCGGACAACTTTTTTGATATGCTCAACCAGCGCGACAACGTCCTCAAACGCCGCGCCGCCTTTATTTATCACAAAGCCGCTGTGCTTTTGGCTAACCTCCGCGCCGCCGATTGAACAGCCCTTCAGCCCGCACTCCTCGATAAGCGCCGCAGCAAAGCCGTTTTCGGGGCGCTTGAAGGTGCTCCCGCAGGACGGATATTCAAGCGGCTGCTTGTCGCGGCGACGCTGCATAAGTTCGTCCATACGCGCTTTTATCGCGGTTTTCTCGCCGTCTTGGAGGTTGAACACAACCGACGTTATCACAAAATCACGCTTTCGGAAAATGCTCCCGCGATAGCAAAGCTCCATCTCCCCCGCGCTCATTTCGCGGATTTCGCCGTCCTCGTCGATAAAACGGCAGCTCTCCACAACGTCCTTCATTTCCCCGCCAAACGCGCCCGCGTTCATAAAAAGCGCGCCGCCGACCGAGCCGGGGATACCGAAAAGGCTCTCCATACCCGTTAGCGAGTGCTCGAGCGCGGTTTTGCAGACAGCCGAAAGCGACGCTCCCGCGCCCGCCGTTATTGTCCGACCGTCAGCCTTGATATCGCAAAGCTCCGCCGTTGAGATAACAACGCCGCGAAATTTATTTATCAGCACGTTTGAGCCTTTGCCGAGAACAAAATACGAAATCCCGCTCTCGCGGCAAATTTCAAGAATTGCGCAGAGCGATTTTTCATTTTTGGGCGCGACAAAAACGTCACATTCCCCACCGATTTTCATTGAAGTTTTATCGGCGAGCGTAAAGTTCCGTTCACAAAAACCGCCGCTTTCGCGGCAGTTTCTTAAAATTTCGGCGTAATTATCCACTAATTTCCTCCAAAAAATTCTTGAAATTAAGGCGGCACGGCTTGCGTTCACCAAAAGCCCGCCGATTTCGCGCGACCTTAAATGCTGTAAAGGAACGCCGCGCCGATAATTCCCGCGTCGTTTCCGAGCTTGCAGATATCGAGCTTTGTGGACTGCTTTTCATCAACGCAGTAGCTGTCGCGGCGGATTATGTCGTACAGCGGCTTTGTGAGGTTTTCACCCTCCTTGCAGATACCGCCGCCGATAAGAAGCACCTCGGGCTGGAACGTGTTAACGATATTCGTCAAACCGCAGCCGAGATATTCTATGTACATATTGATAACGCCCTTTGCGGCTTCGTCGTCGGCTCTCATACCGTCAAACGCGGTTTTTCCGTCAACCTTTTCGATATCGCCGCCCGCGATTTCCCACATCTTCGAGTCCTTGTGCGCTTCCATTGCCTCTTTAGTCATATTTATAAGCGCGGTTGCCGAAGAATATGCCTCGAAACAGCCACGGCGTCCGCAGCCGCACTGTCTGCCGTTGAACTCGATAACCGTGTGACCAAGCTCCGCGCCGCAGAAATTGAAGCCCGTGTAAATCTTGCCGCCGATGATGATACCGCCGCCAACGCCCGTGCCGAGCGTTACGACAACAACGTCCGAATAACCTTTTCCCGCTCCCGCGAGAACCTCGCCGAATGCTGCCGCGTTTGCGTCGTTTTCAACGTAAATCGGCTTGTCAAGGCGCTGTTTGAGGAGAGTGCGCAGGTCGGTGTTGTGGAAATCGAGGTTGCAGGAATAGAGGACAACGCCGCTGTTTCTGTTGGCAACGCCGGGGGTGCCGATACCGATTGAGTTCACCTCGCCGATAGTAACCTTCGCTGCGTTCAGGCACTGCCAGATAAGCTCGACAATAGTTCCGCAAATCTCCGAAGCAGGTCTCGGGAGATTTGTTTTCGCGGTTGCCTTTTGAACGATGTTGTAGTTCTCGTCAACCAAGCCAACCTTGATATTTGTTCCACCCAAATCAATTCCTATATTGTACATAACCAAAATTTTCCTTTCATCAAATATTCAAATCCGACATAATTTCCTCGCTGTCGGAGTCAATTCCGAGCTGACGGAGCAGGTCTTTCGCGGCGTTATAGCCCATTTTCTTCTGACGGTTGTTCATTGCCGCAACCTCGAGGATAACCGCAAGGTTTCTGCCCGGTTTAACGGGAATGTTGAGCAGCGGCACTTTAACGCCGAGAATTGTCATATAGTGCGTGTCAACGCCCATTCTGTCGTAGGTTTTTTCGGGATTCCAGAGCTCCATTTCGACAACCATATCAATTTTCGTGGACATCTTAACGGCACCGATACCGAAAAGCTGGCGCGCGTTTACAATACCGATACCACGCAGCTCGAGGAAGTGCCTGATATTATCGGGCGAAGAGCCGACGAGCGTGATGTTTGAAGCCTTGCGGATTTCAACCGCGTCGTCTGCGATAAGGCGGTGACCGCGCTTTACAAGCTCAATCGCGGTTTCACTTTTACCGACGCCGCTCTCGCCGAGAATCATAACGCCCTCGCCGTAAATCTCGATAAGAACACCGTGACGGGTAATTCTCGGGGCAAGCTGCAAATTGAGGAACGCCATCAGCTTGGAGATGAAAACAGTCGTGCTCTCGTCGGTGCGCAAAATCGGGATTTCGTAGTTCGGCGCAAGCTCCAGCATTTCGGGGAAAATCTCCTCGTTGCGCGTGATAACAAGCGCGGGGAAATGATAGCTCAACAGGTCGGCGATGCGCTTTCTGCGAAGCTCGGGGTCAAGTCCCGAGAGGTACGCGCACTCCATTTTACCCATAACCTGAATACGCTTGTTGTCAAAATACTCGTAAAATCCCGCGAACTGAAGTCCGGGACGATTTGTATCGTTGTTGGTGATAAGAATGTTGCCACCGTTTTCGGGCATATAGATGACCTCGAGTTTGAACTCGTCAATCATTCTGCAAAGCGGGAACGAAAACTCCCTTGTTATTTCTTCAAGCGGCATAAGAACTCCCCTTTAATTCCGTAATTTTAATTTTCGATATATAATACCGTTAATTTGCCTGTAATTACTATTATTATACAATATTTCGGTGATTATTTCAAGTATTTTTTACAATTTTGATTAAAATTGTGCAAACCGTCAAAGCTATTTCCGTGACAACCTTTGGGTGAACGGAAAGGACATTTTATGAAAAGAGTACTTACAACTGTTTTTTTGGCAATCGGCACGGCGTTTTTCTTTTGTGTGGGCGGGTTTTTGACTTTCGCGGAAAACTGCGAGGAGGTTTGCAGCGAGGTTTTGCGGCTGCATATTCCCGCGAACTCCGACAGCGAGGCTGACCAAGCGATAAAGCTGAAGCTACGGGATTTTGTTCTCGGGGAATTTTCGGGTGAATTTGCCGAGTGCAAAGGTCTTGAGGAGGCGGAGGAAAAGGCGGAGGAACTGCTTCCCGAAATCGAGCGCAAGTCAACCGAGTTTCTCGAAAGGAACGGTTTTTCTTACGGTGCAAAAGCCGAGCTTGTGACAATGGATTTCACCACGCGTGAATACGACGCGCTGATTTTGCCCGCGGGAAGATATCGCGCAATTCGGATTACCCTCGGCAGCGGCGAAGGGCACAACTGGTGGTGCGTGATTTTCCCGCAGCTTTGTTTGCCCGCGGCGTCCAAAATCGAGAACGCCGAAAATGCCGAGGAGGTTATGGCAAACTTTGGTAAACCGCAGGGAATTACGATTAAATTCGCGGTTTACGAGTGGTTTCAGAGCTTATTCGGGTGAACGGGAACGGCTCGTTGATTACCGAAAAATTGCAAGAAAAAAGACGCTCTCGAAAGAACGTCTTTTTTCTTTTGTCGATGAAGGGGAAACGACAAAGCCGAATATATTTGGAAAGAGACCTGTCCGATTATCTGAAAGCGCCCGTGAGAACACCGCCGGTCTGCTTGGATTTCAGGCGAAGGTGGTCGGCGATAAGCGCGATAAACTCCGAGTTTGTCGGCTTTCCGCGAGATGTGTGGACGGTGTAGGAGAAGATTTTGTTCAGCACGTCGATATTTCCTCTGTCCCACGCGATTTCGATTGCGTGTCGGATTGCCCTTTCAACTCGCGAGGAGGTTGTCTGATACTGCTTCGCAACCGTCGGGTAAAGCAGCTTTGTTATGCAGTTTATCATCTCGTCGTTGTTCACCGAGAGCATTATCGCGGTTCTCAAATAATGGTAACCCTTGATGTGAGCGGGAATTCCGACTTGGTGGATTATCTCGGTCACCGCAAGCTCCAGCTCGGTTTCATCGGGAGCTTCCGCAGTCTTTTCGGTAACGCCGCACATCTGATTTATTTTGGACACAAGGAACTGCGGGTCAACAGGCTTCAGCGCAAAAGACGCGCCGAGATTTGCTGCCTCGCGCTCGAGATTTGGGTCGGGTGTGCCCGAAACGATTATCACGTTCGGAACGTATTTTTTCTCCACTTTCAGGCGGCGGATAACCTCAACCGCGTCGCAGAACGGCATTTTCGCTTCAAGTACAGCCGCGTCGGGTGCTTCCGACTTAATCGAGTTCAGCACCGAGTTTCCGTCGCAGCGGCGCGTAATCGCGTACATTCCCGCGTTCTTGAGTGCCCCAGCCCAAGCCATTCCGCAATCCGCCGAATCATTTCCGATAAGTACCTTAATTTGATTTGTCATATCTTTCTACCTCCAAATTTTTCCGAATTTCTGCGATTTTGCTCGCTTTTCTTTCGGTCTGGTTATATTTTACCATAATTTGGAAATAATTTCAAGATATTTTTGGAAATTTTTGGGATTTTTTTACAATTTAGCGAATTTGGCATAACAGCCGCGTTTGTTGGAGTTTTCAGATGTGATTGATAGGTAAACTTTTGGCAAAACGGTGGCAGATTTGTCAAAAAAGGTCGAAATTTGGTTGAGCTTTGAGAGAAATTTTTTGTAGAAAAATTACGGGGAGCATCGAGCCGAATTTGTCCGAATTTGGCGAACAGAGCGGGGTTTGTGCGAATTATCAGTCCTCTATTGCGAGCGAATTCTTGGCTTCTGCGAAGCCACGGCGATTTTTCGG
>CAZKBF010000035.1:11648-11824 GCA_964551225.1 uncultured Ruminococcus sp. | reverse complement strand
CGCCTTTAAACAGCGAAAAATCCGCGTCCTTTCCGACTTCAACGGAGCCGATTTTATCCGCAGCTCCGATAATCGAAGCGACGTTTATCGTTATCGCGCAACGTTTTTCCCGCGAAATTACTCTCCCATTTCAACAATTTTTCCCGAAACGCAAACCAAAACGGGTGTTTCGGTTA
>CAZKBF010000035.1:0-11548 GCA_964551225.1 uncultured Ruminococcus sp. | reverse complement strand
CGCCTTTAAACAGCGAAAAATCCGCGTCCTTTCCGACTTCAACGGAGCCGATTTTGTCCGCAGCACCGATAATCGAAGCAGCGTTTATCGTTATCGCACGAAGCGCTTCATCTCGCGAAAGCCCGCCTCGAACAGCAAGAGCTGCGGTAAGCGGAAGATATTGGATTGGCGTTTCGGGGTGGTCGGTGCAGATAGCGAACTTTATCCCGTTTTCCGAGAGCACCGCCGGCGTTTTTATATCGTGGTGCGCGAGCTCGGGCTTTCCTCGGTCACCCATAAGCGGTCCGAGAACCACGGCAGGCATATCCTCGGCAAGCTCCTCGGCTATAATCCCACCGTCCGTGCAGTGAATGAGAACGTAATCGAGGTTGAACTCCTTTGAAATGCGGATTGCCGTGAAGATATCGTCCGCGCGGTGACAGTGAAAGTGCGCTTTGAGCTTGTCCTTCTTATTAAAAAGCGGCATCAGCGCCTCGCATTTCGCGTCAAAATCGGGGCGTGAGGTTTCGTCGTCCGTGCCTTTGGTGCGCGTGTACTCGTCCAAATCTTCCTTATAACGAAGCGCCTTCGCGAGATTTTCGCGGATAATACCCGCGGTCGCCATTCGGGTAACGGGAGTTTCATCGCGGTCGTTGTAGGTGCTCTTGGGGTTTTCGCCGAGCGCAAATTTAATCGCTGCCGGATTTTTGACAATCAGCTTGTCCACGCGCTTTGAGCCGTAGGTTTTGATGAGCGAAAACGAGCCGCCGATAGGATTTGCGCTGCCGACGCCCGTGCAGACTGCCGTAACGCCCGCCCGCGCTGCGTCGCCGAAGCAGCGGTCAAGCGCGTTTATGCTGTCGATTGCGCGCAGGTGCGGGGTTGCGGGGTCGGTGTCCTCGTTTCCGTCGTCACCCTCGAAGCAAAGCGCGTCCGACCACATTCCAAGGTGACAGTGCGCGTCGATAAACCCCGGATAAAGGTCCGCGCCCTCCCCGTCGATAACCTCCTCGTCTGTCGGCTTGTAGTCCTTCATATCGCCGATTTCCGTGAAAATACCGCCGTTTGTGCGAACGTATCCGTTTGCAAAATCGTTGTCCGCCATTGACTTGATATTGACGTTGATAATTACCATAATTTTCCTCTAAATCAAAAAATTTCTATCGCCGAAACGATACACATATATTTTTATTATATCACAACTTTGGCGATACGGCAAGGGGTTTTTGATTTTTCCGAAAAAGTGTTGATAAAAATAAAGGTTAGTGAAAACTACCTCTGAATTTCGTGACGAATTTGTGAAATTACAGCAATATTTATGAAAAATTTGTAAAAATAACAAAAAAGCACTTGAAATGTTGAAATAATTTTGGTATAATGTATATAGTAAATGAATAAATATATTCAATGTGTGAATTTATTCAGATAAAAATATCCTAATTATCCGATTGATGAGAGGTGATTTGAGTGTCGAAATTAGACAGAGCTGTTATGAACAGCGGAAATTACGCCTTCCTTATGAAATACAAGCCCGGCTTTCCGATTGAATTTTTCGGCAAGACAAATCCGTTTTCCGATAAAAGAAAAACGCTGTTGAGCGAAATTCTGCACCCGGACGATTATATGCCGTTTTGCAGCATCGTAAACGAGATTATAAACGGCAAGGGCGGCAGCATCAAAACTCACGCGCGCTTGAAAATGGACGGAGAATACCGCTGGTTTTATATGTCGGCGGGCGCGGAGCACCCTTCAAAGGGCGCAACCGATTTCTGCGGAATGATGTTCGACGTGACCGAGTATCTCGAGTGCGAGAGCGAGGACGCCGTTATGCACAAGTTCCGCACAAAAATCAAGGAGGCAATCCGCTCAAACGATGAGCCCGATTTGCGCGATATTCTCGGCGTGGATTATCTCGAGCTTATTCAGCAGCCCTTTTCGCATATCAAGGGGCTTTACTCCGCTATTGTCGCGAACGATGGGAGCATTATCGCGTCCGCTTATCAGCAGGACAAGAAGATAAATCTCAACAAGATGAGCTATCAGCGCAAGAAAAGTATCCGCGTCAAGCACAGAACCTGCGCGAGCTGGATTATCGCGGGCGAGTCGCTCGACGATATCAACGAGAGCGCACCGCTGCTTGAGATAATGGTTCAGACGGTGTCGGAAATTGCGAATTCCTACGTTGTCATCGGCGAGGAAATGGAGAACAGCCAAAACGCAAACAAGCTCCTCGGCGAGAATTTTGAGGACCAAATCCTCATAAACAACGTCTACTCGCACACGCTTAAATGCAAGAACACCGCCGAGGCTTTCGCCAACATTATCCCGATTATTGATGATTATTTCGGGTTGGACAAAATGCTGTTTGCCGCGGACGACTGCGAGCCCGTGAAGGTGTACCACTGGGACGAGGCGGGAAACCTTATCCCCGTTATCTCGCAGCAGAAGAAAGACGAGCACATCAACGAGCTTCTTGACGTGAACGCGGTTGTGTGCGTGAACGAGGACGAGCTGCGCGGTGAACCGAGCAAAAACAGAAGCTGCGCGCTTTCAAGAGTGTTTGAAAGCGGTATGGCAAAGGGAATGATTATCTTCGTTTCCAACCAAACCGACAGAGTTTGGTCAAACCGCGACCGCAAAATGCTCCGCAGCCTTACGTCAATTCTCGCGTCGCTGATTTACCGCTCGCTTATGGAAAACCAGCTTGCTCTTTCACAAGAACACCTCGAGCGGCTCGCCTACACCGACCACGGCACGGGTATCCCGAACGAGAGTGCTTTCGAGCGCGATATGAAGGCGAAAATCGAACGCGGTGAGCCTTGCTCGATTGTGTCTATCGAAATCGCAAACTACAAGTCAATGTCCGAATCGTTCAGCTATCGCTACGCCGATGAAGTGATAAAGAGCGTTGCCGAGTACATTTCGGCAGTTCCCGTTCACAGCAGAAAAAAGATTTACCGCTTCTCAAACGATATCCTTGTGGTAACGATTGACGGCACCGATAAAGGCGAAACAACAGGTCTCGCGCGGTCAATTTTAAGTAAATTCCGCGCACCGTGGTTCCTGAACGAATCCGAGTACAAAATCGAGATGTTCACGGGAATTGCCTTTTACCCCGACGATGTGTACAGCTTCGCGGACTGCGTTAAGGCGGCGACAAGAACTCTGCGGCTTGCCAAAGAGCGAAAATCGTCCACGCCTGTCACCTATTCCGTTGACCTCGAGGAAAAGCTGGACGAAAATCTCCGCGTAAGACGGCTGATAATCGACGCGGCGGAGAACGATTTCAAGGGCTTCTACTTCCTCTACACGCCGATTATCAACGCGCACACGGGCGAGCTTGCGAGCTGCGACGGAAACCTGTTCTGGGCAAACAGCGACATAATCGTGTCAAAGGAACGCTTCTCGCCTATTCTGGAGCGGCTTGGCTTTGGCGATAGGGTGTACGATTACGCGATGAAGAGATTGTGCGAATTTTGCGCGTCGGTGCGTGAAAGCGGTCTCGAGAATTTCAAGATTGGCTTCGACATCGCGGAGTCCACGTTAAGCTCGGATTTCAGCGTGCTTTCGCTTAAACAGGCACTTTTGGATTACTCGCTTCCGCCGGACGCGGTAAACGTCATCACCTCCGAGAGCACCGGTACTTTTGCCAAGAGCAACGTCAACCTCAAGCAGCTTGCCGCGCTCGGCGTGAACATTGTCGCGGACGACAAGCAGGGCATTTTCCTCACGGACGCTGTGCTCGAGAACCCCTACATAAAGGTCATCAAGCTCAATATGCACCGTCTCTGCGGCGACGAGGTTTCCGCGTCTTATGTTCGCTCGTTCATCGAAAGAGCGCACGAAAAGGGCATCAAAATCTGCATCAAGGGCATCGACAACCAGCAGCTCCTCGAAACCGCGAATGCTTTCGGTATCGACTACATTCAGGGCATCGTAAACGGCAGGCCATTGCACACGCGTGAATTTATGGGAAAACTCGTTCTCCGGCAAACCGCCGCGAAATAATTCCCACAAAATTGCCAAAAAAATTTGTGAAAAAAGCCGAAGATTTTCAAAAAAATCTCGGCTTTTTGGCATTTTCGGCGAAATTTCGGCTGAAAAATTATTTCACGGGTTTTCTATTGAAAATAACGCGAAAAAGGTATATAATAAAGTGTGTATAAGTTAATTTTTTGTTACGGACTGTTAATTTTATGTCAAATATAAAAACAATTTTGAAATTCTTCCTAAATCACCTCAAGCACGTCGATAAAATTTTGCCGATAATCTGCATTTCGATAACCGCGTTCGATATTTTTCTCGTGAACTCGATGTTCCAAACGGGGGTTGTGGACAGCGAATCCGTTGTGACCACGCAGCTCACCGCGGCAATTCTCGGCATCGCGATTGCGACGATAATCAGCTTCATCGACTACAAATTCATCTCGAAGATGTGGTTTGTGTACGCGCCTGTTGCGGTGATTTTGCAGCTGCTTTTGTTCACGCCGCTCGGTCGGCACCGCGACGACGATATCGCTTGGCTGGACTTCGGTTTCTTCAACATTCAGCCGTCAGAGATACTCAAATTCGTGTTCATCATCACGCTCGCCACGCACATCTCAAAGCTCGGCGACAAGCTGAATTCCCCGAAGCACTTTCTGTTGGTCTGCGTACACGGGCTGTTTCCCGTGGGACTGATTTTAATTCAGGGCGACGCGGGCTCGGCGCTGGTTTTCCTGTTCATTTTCATCTGTATGCTGTTTATGGGCGGGATTTCGTGGAAATATATCGTGGCAGCCGTTGCGGTGACGCCGCCGATTGTGCTGGTTGTGTGGAATTTTGTGATGCAGGAGCACCACCGACAGCGCTTCCTTATCCTCTTTGACAAGCAAATGCAGGAGGAAGAGCGGCTCAACTTCTATATGCAGCAGTACAACGGTACGATTGCGCTGGGCTCGGGGCAGCTCACGGGGCTTGGCTTCGAGGACACCTCAAACTACACCTACACCCCCGAAATGTACAACGATTTTGTGTTCTCGTATATCGGTATGACGCTTGGATTTATCGGGTGTATGGCGGTTGTGATTGCGCTGGCGCTGCTCTGCCTGAAGCTTTTGTCAAACGCCTCGGGCGCGTCCGACCCGCTCGGGAAGCTGATTTGCGTGGGAGTTTTTGCGATGGTGTTCTTCCACTGCGTGGTCAATATCGGAATGGTGCTGTCGGTTGTCCCCGTTATCGGCATACCGCTCCCGTTTATCAGCACGGGCGGCACGGCGATGATTATGATGCACGCGTGTATGGGACTTGTTTTAAGCGTTTCCGCGCATAAGGAAAAGGCAAAACATATGTTCTACACCGAAAAAGAATAAGTTCTACACGAACTGAAAGGAAAATATATGAAACCTGCCGTTAAAAAAATCGATGAAATTTACTCGGCGAACACGCTCGAGGCGCAGAAGATGCGTTACCGCAACGCAGAATGCGGCTTCGCGGAGCATTTCGGCACTCTCGGCGAACACCGTTTCTTCTCGGCACCGGGGCGCGTTGAAATCTGCGGCAACCACACAACCCATTCTTGCGGAAAAGCGTTTGCCGCGAGCGTTGACCTTGACACAATCGCTGTCGCAGAGCAGACTGACGATGGCTTTATCACGATAAAGTCCGAGGGTTTCCCCGAAGAAAAAATCAGCATCGACGACCTCGATATGAAAGAGGAGGAAAAGCTCACGTCGGCTGCGCTGATACGCGGCGCGCTGAAGGGTTTCAAGAGAAACGGCTACAACATCGGCGGTTTCAAGGCTTACACAACTTCCAAAATTATCCAAAACTGCGGCTTGGGCAGCTCGGCGGCTTTTGAGATTTTGATAGGCACGATTATTACACACCTGTTCAATAACGGGCAAATTCGTCCCGCGACACTTGCTCAAATCGCGCGCTTTGCCGAAAACGAGTATTTCGGGAAACCGTCGGGGCTTATCGACCAGGTTTCCTGCGCAGTCGGGGGATTTGTCGCGATAGATTTCAAGGACGAGGATATGCCGATTATCGAGGAAATCCGCAGCGATTTCAGTCAATATCAGCACGCGCTTTGCATCGTTAACACCGGCTCAAAGTACGGCGATTTCTCGAAGGAATACGCGGCAATCCAAGCCGAGATGAAGTCAATCGCGGACTATTTCGACTGCAACAGTCTGCGGCAGCTCGCAATCGAGGATATCACGCTGAATTTGAAGGATTTGCGCGACAAATTCGGTGACCGCGCGGTTTTGCGCTCGATACACTTTTTCCGCGAAAACGAGCGCGTGGAGAAAATCGTCCACGCGCTGAAGAATGAAAATTTCGATGGTTTCCTGTCGTCCGTGAGAGAAAGCGGCGACTCATCGTTCAAATATTTGCAGAACATCTACACGCCCAGCGACGTGCGGCACCAGCCGTTGAGCATCGCCCTGAACATCGCCGAGGGTGTTCTTCACCGCAAGGGTGCGTGCCGCGTGCACGGCTCGGGTTATTTCGGCTCAATGCAAGCGTTCGTGCCGCTCGAGGACTTGCAGCAGTTCAAGATGAAGATGGAGAAAATTTTCGGCATCAACTCCTGCCACGTCCTCACCGTGAGAAGCGTCGGCAGCTGCGAGGTGCTGATGAGCTGAATTATCGCTCTCAACCGCGCCGTTTTTGCGAGATTATCTTTAACAACGCGATTTCCGAGCCGATTGTCCGGCACTGTTTTTGCGGTGATTATCGGCAGCGGCGAAGTTGCCAAGCCGATTGTTCGATATCAACAGCAACCGTTTTCGCAACGAACACCGCAGCCGCGAGGTTTTGCTCGGTTAATCGGCGGCCTCAAACTCGCTCATCTGCTTGATAAGCACCACGTCAACCAGCGCGTCCAGCAGAACACCGTTTTCCGTGTACTCCTCGGAAAAAATCTTGCCGTTCTCGCGGATTTGCGCCGACAGCCCCGCCTTGTCGTAGGGCAAAAGCAGCTTCATTCGCTTTGAGGTCTGCGGGAGATTTCGGGAAATTGCCCGAAGCAGCTCGTCGATACCCTCGTTTTTCTTCGCGGAAATCTTCACGGTTTTTTCATCTGTCGGTATATTTTCGGTGATTTTATCGCATTTGTTTAAAATCGTCACCACGGGAATTTCCGACGCACCAAGCTCCGCGAGTGTTTTCAGCGTAACCTCGGCTTTTTCGGCAATTTCGCTGTCAGACGCGTCGCAGACGTGCAGGATTATATCGGCAGACGCCGCTTCTTCAAGCGTTGACTTGAACGCCTCGACAAGATTGTGCGGGAGTCTGCGGATAAGCCCGACCGTGTCCACGAGAAGCAAATTTCGTCCGTCGGGCAGCTCGATTGCTCTTGACGTCGGGTCAAGCGTCGCGAACAACTTGTCCTCCGCGAGAACACCCGCGCCCGTGAGCAAATTCAGCAGAGTTGATTTTCCCGCGTTCGTGTAACCGACAATCGCGCCGACCTGAACGTTGTCCTTCTTGCGGCGACCGCGCGAAAAACCGCGCCGCTGCTCGAGTTCCTTGAGCTCATCGGACAGCTTGTCAATCCTTCTGCGGATATGACGGCGGTCGGTTTCAAGCTGCGTTTCACCGGGACCGCGCGTTCCGATACCGCCGCCCAAGCGGGACAAGCTCGTGCCGATGCCCATAAGCCGCGGCAGACGATAACGAAGCTGCGCGAGTTCGACCTGAAGTTTACCCTCCGCAGAAACCGCTCTCCCCGCGAAAATATCGAGAATAAGCATCGTCCTGTCGATAACGCGGACATCGGTTTCCTCCTCGATATTGCGGATTTGCGAGGCGGTGAGCTCGCAGTCAAAAATCAGCAGATTTGCGCCGAGCTTCTCGCAAAGCTCCTTGACCTCGGCGAGTTTTCCCTCACCGATAACGGTTGCCGCGCAGTAAGCGTCGCGCTTTTGCACAACGCGCGCAAGCTCCTCTGCACCGGCTGTTTTCGCAAGCTCCGAAAGCTCGTCAAGCGACGCTTCTACGTCAAATTCACCGGTATCGGCGCTCACTAAAATTACTTTTTCTTCCTTCATAAAATCCTCCTTTTTACCGGTTTCCGGTAACGGCGGAAACACCTGCTCCCCGTGAGAAGAAGGAGCGCAAATGAATAAACACACTTGAAGTTATTATATCACATAATTTTCTTCTTGTCAATAAATTTCAGAACAACCAAAGTTGTTTTGAAGAAAGGCTGAATTATGAAATTCAAAAGATACGACGTTTTAATCGTCGGAACAGGCATTTCGGGCATTTACGCCGCGCTGAACCTTGATAGCTCGCTGAAAATCCTGATGTTGAGCAAGCGCGAGCTCACCTTGTGCAACTCGGCTCTCGCGCAGGGCGGCGTGGCGGCTGTTATGGACAGCAAAAACGATGATTTCGAGCTGCACATCAAGGATACGCTTATCGCGGGGCAGTACAAGAACAATCTCGATAACGTGAAAATTCTCGTTGAGCAAGGTCCGCGTGATGTCGAGCGGCTGGTCGAGAAGTACGGCGTGGATTTCGACAAAAACGAGGACGGTTCTCTCGCGTTAACTCTCGAGGGTGGACACTCGCGCCGCAGAATTGCCCACCACAAGGACACCACCGGCAAGGAAATCGAAACCAACCTTATCGGGCAGGTTTCAAAGCTCGAGAATGTTTCCGTTATCAACAACTCGGTGCTCTGCCGTTTGGAGAAAAAGGACGGCGTGTTCTTTGCCGATGTTATTACAACCGATAATAATCAGCACGAATATTACTGCGCGGATAATGTTATCTTGGCAACGGGCGGCATCGGTCGCGTGTACAACTACACCACAAACTCCGCGATTGCCACGGGTGACGGAATTCAGCTTGCCTACAACCTCGGCGCGGAAATCAAGAATTTGAGCTACGTTCAGTTTCACCCGACAGCCTTTGCTGACAGAAAAGAGCGCGAATGCTTTCTGATATCCGAGGCGGTGCGCGGCGAGGGAGCATACCTGCTCAACTGCCGCAAGGAGCGCTTTATGCCGAGCTACGAGCCCGAGCGCAAGGAGCTGGCACCGCGCGATGTTGTGTCGAAGTGCATTATGGAGGAGCAGAAGAAAACGGGCTCGGACGAGTTCTGGCTCGACATTTCGTATAAGGACGCGGATTTCATCAAAAACCACTTCCCGATGATTTACGAAAACGTTCTCAAAAAGGGCTACGATATGACCAAAGAGCCGATTCCGATTTACCCCTGCCAGCACTATCTGATGGGCGGAATAAACGTTGACGGAAAGGGCGCGACCAATATTGCGGGGCTGTACGCTGCGGGCGAGTGCTCGCACACGGGTGTTCACGGGAAAAACCGTCTCGCTTCAAACTCGCTGCTCGAGGCGCTTGTTTTCTCGCGTTTAATCGCCGAGGACATCAACGCTCACTTTGTTCCCGACAACAGAGCCGAAATCGACTACCCGATGAGTTCACCCGACGGAAAACCGCTCCCCAAAGGCATCAAAACCGAGGTTCGCGATATTATGCAGAAGGCGTACTTCGTTTTCCCCGATTACGACGAGGCGGAAAAAGGCTTCGCGCGTGTTTCCGAGCTTAAGAAAATGCTGGACAACGGCGGTTTTGAGGTGAACGCGGATTTCGTGGAAACGAAGTCGCTGGTTACCGTCGCGTACATAATTCTCAAAGAAATTCTTGAAAGGAAGGACGAGCAATGATTTTACTTCCCTTTTACATCGACGATTTGATTAAAACCGCGCTCTCCGAGGACATAAACTACATCGACAGCACCGCGGATTTGCTGATTGACGACAACGACATCTCCGAGGCTTATTTTGTGGCAAAAGACGACGGAATACTCGCGGGAATTGAGGTCGCGCTGCGCGTTTTCACGATTTTGGACCCGGAGCTTAAAATCGAGCTGCTCAAAAAGGACGGCGACAAGGTGAAAAACGGCGATATTATCGCGAATTTCAGCGGTCACACGCGCCTTATGCTCAAAGCCGAGCGCACCTCGCTCAACATCTTGCAGCATATGAGCGGAATTGCGACTTATACTAATAAGTGCGTGGAAGCGGTTGCTGGGACGAAGGCTTCCATCACCGATACACGCAAGACGCTGCCCGGTTTGAGGGCGCTGCAAAAGTACTCGGTGACGGTCGGCGGCGGCAAAAATCACCGCTACAACCTCACGGACGCGGCAATGCTCAAGGACAACCACATCGACGCTTACGGCGGGATTACGGCGGCGGTTGAGGCGCTGCGCAAGAAAGCGGGGCATATGCTCCAGATTGAGGTTGAGACGCGCAATCTCGACGAGGTGAAAGAGGCGGTTGCGTGCGGCGTGAACGTGATAATGCTCGACAATATGACCAACGAGCAGATGAAAGAAGCGGTTGAGTTTATCAACGGGCGCGCGAAAACCGAGGCTTCGGGCAACGTCACGCTTGACAATATCCGCGCGAAAGCCGAAACGGGCGTTGATATAATCAGTCTCGGCGCGCTCACGCATAGCGTGAAGGCGTTTGATATTTCGATGAAATGGAGGAAAAAATAATGGACGAAATTCAGTACAGATATGACACGCAGCTTTTGATTGACGGGCAGGACTTGGACGAGGACATCATCGACGAGTATATCCGCGAGCATTTTGAGGGCGACAGCCTGCTTGTGGTTGCGGACGATGACGTGGCAAAACTTCACTTCCACACCAACGAGCCGTGGAAAATTCTGGAATACTGCCGCACGCTCGGTGAAATTTACGACATTGTTGTGGAAGATATGGTGCGTCAGGCACGCGGTGACAAGGGTTAAAGGTATCACTCTCGCACAATTTGTTGTTCGGTGATACCTTTAGATACAAGATATAGTGCGCTTTTACGGGAAAATTTAGCGTTTATCACAAAATATTGTCCCAAATATTGTACAAAATCACGATTGACTTGTACAAGATATTGTGTTATACTAATAGTACACCGCAATGCGGGTACAAAATATAGGGGTGATAAAGATGATTGACGTTAATGTTACCGGCGGAAAATTAAGCCAAGACGAAATAAATTACTACATCGAAGCAGCGGGTGCGCAGTATCCCGAAAAGCACCTTCGCGCGATTGATTTGGACGTTGACGGGGATTTTGTGAACGTGAAATACCATTTCGCAGATGTTCCTTTTCAGCGTATCAGAAGAATTACCGGCTACCTCGTCGGCACGCTCGACCGTTTCAACAACGCAAAGCGTTCCGAGGAAAAGAACCGCGTTAAGCACACAATGCAGCAATAATAACACAACCGCCGAGCAAATCGGCGGTTTTTGTTTTATAGCGCAGAGGTGGGGCTTCGCCCCACACCCCACAAGCCTTTTGAAAAAGGCTTGAGCGAAAACTTTTGTACGCTTCGCGTGAATAGTCATCAGCTCGGTGGGTTGTCGGAGTTGATTTCACCGGCGAGCTCAAAGCCCTTCTTTGCGGCAATCACGGCGATTATCTCGCGAATAATCTGCGTACAGTTGTCGGATTCAACAACGCCAAGCGCGCAATGTGGGGCTTTGCCCCACACCCCACAAGCCTTTTGAAAAAGGCTTGAGCGAAAACTTTTGTACGCT
>CAZKBF010000034.1:0-14031 GCA_964551225.1 uncultured Ruminococcus sp. | reverse complement strand
GAAATTGCTTGTTCAAGAGAAAAACTCTGCGGACGAGGAAGTTCTCGTAAACGTAAACTCTGAATTCTCTAAAATTCATAGCGAAATGGAGTCAACAGCCGAGGCTGTTAAGGCACTCTCCGAGAATTTTGATAAGATTAAAACCGCTGTTGCGGCATCGGAAAAGGCTGTTGTCAACACAGACGGCATTGTTAAGGCAATCGAAAGTGCGTCCACAAACCTCACCCTGCTCGGCTTCAACGCTTCAATCGAGGCAAAGAGAGCGGGCGCTGCGGGCGTTGGCTTTAACGTAATTGCAACCGAGGTTCGTTCGCTTGCCAACAAAAATACCAAGAACGCAAACGAAATCAGCGATATGCTCCTTGCAATCAAGAAATCGATGACCGAAATCAACAGCCAAATCAAGACTATGTACTCCAACATCGAAAAGAACGCCGAGAATATCAACCACCTCAATGAGATGCTTAACGGCGTTAACGAGTTGTTGGAAACAATTAACAAGTAAACGGCGAAAGGAAGTATTGTTATGAACAGATTTATTCTCAATGAGACCTCTTATCACGGCAAGGGCGCGCTGGCGGCTGTTGCAGATGAGGCAAAGAATCGCGGCTTTAAGAAGGCGCTGATTTGCTCCGACCCCGATTTGATTAAGTTCGGCGTAACCAAAAAGGTTACCGACGTTCTTGACGGCGCAGGTCTCGCTTATCAGCTTTACAGCGACATCAAGCCCAATCCCACTATCGAAAACGTTCAGCACGGCGTCGAGGAATTCAAGAACGCGGGTGCGGATTACATAATCGCAGTCGGCGGCGGCTCTTCGATGGACACCGCAAAGGGCATCGGAATTATCATCAACAACCCCGAGTTCGCTGATGTAAGAAGTCTCGAGGGTGTTGCTCCGACGAAAAAGCCGTCCGTTCCGATTATCGCAGTTCCCACAACCGCGGGCACTGCCGCTGAAGTAACGATAAACTACGTTATCACGGACGTTGAGAAGAACAGAAAAATGGTGTGCGTTGACCCGCACGATATCCCTGTTGTTGCGGTTGTTGACCCCGATATGATGAGCACAATGCCCAAGAGCCTCACCGCGGCAACCGGTATGGACGCGCTCACTCACGCAATCGAGGGCTACATCACAAAGGGCGCGTGGGAGCTTTCCGATATGTTCCACCTCAAAGCAATCGAGATTATCGCGCGTTCGCTTCGCGGCGCTGTTGAGAACACCGCAGACGGTCGCGAGGGTATGGCTCTCGGTCAGTACGTTGCAGGAATGGGCTTCTCAAACGTTGGTTTGGGCATCGTACACTCGATGGCACACCCGCTCGGTGCGCTCTACGACACGCCTCACGGCATCGCAAACGCTATTATTCTCCCGACAGTTATGGAGTACAACGCACCCGTTACAGGTGAAAAATACCGCGATATTGCAAAGGCAATGGGTGTTAAAGGTACTGAAAATATGTCGCAGGAGGAGTACAGAAAGGCTGCCGTTGACGCTGTTAAACAGCTCGCAAAGGACGTTGGAATTCCCGACAATCTCCGCGATATCGTAAAGCCCGAGGACGTTCAGTTCCTCTCGGAATCGGCTTTCGCAGACGCTTGCCGTCCCGGAAACCCGAGAGATACCTCGGTTGAGGAAATCGCCGAGCTTTACAGAAAGCTGCTTTAATAAACAAACGCCCGTTTGCTCAAGCGAACGGGCTTTGGGATTTGTACAAAAGAAGGAGAAAAACTATGATTAAAGAAGCAATCGAAAAGGTTGTAAACAAACAGGATTTGACCTACGACGAAGCGTACGCGGTGATGAACGAGATTATGAGCGGCGAGTCCACGCCCACGCAGAATGCCGCTTTCCTCGCTTCCCTGTCAACCAAGAGTGCGAAAGCCGAAACTATCGACGAAATCGCGGGCTGCGCGGCGGCAATGCGTGACCACGCGACAAAGGTTGACGCGGGCGACGACGTTTTTGAAATCGTCGGCACGGGCGGAGACAACGCGCACAGCTTCAATATTTCCACAACCTCGGCGCTGGTTGCGGCAGCGGGCGGAATGAAGGTTGCCAAGCACGGAAACCGCGCGGCGTCCTCGAAATGCGGCACGGCAGACTGCCTTGAAGCGCTCGGCGTGAATATTCAGCAAGACCCCGAAAAGTGCGTTGAGCTGCTGGAAAAGGTTGGAATGTGCTTTTTCTTCGCGCAGAAATACCACACCTCGATGAAATACGTCGGTTCAATCCGCAGAGAGCTTGGCTTCAGGACGGTTTTCAACATTCTTGGTCCGCTCACAAACCCCGCAAGCCCGAAAATGCAGCTGCTCGGCGTTTACGACGAATATCTCGTTGAGCCGCTGGCGCAGGTGCTGATAAACCTCGGTGTAAAGCGCGGAATGGTGGTTTACGGGCGCGACAAGCTGGACGAGATTTCGCTCTCCGCACCGACTGCGGTCTGCGAGTTCAAGGACGGCTGGTTCAAGACTTACACGATAACTCCCGAGGATTTCGGCTTTGAGCGTTGCCAAAAGAGCGACCTTGTCGGCGGTTCACCCGAGGAAAACGCCGAGATTACCCGAAATATTCTCAGGGGCGAAAAAGGTCACAAGAGAAACGCGGTTTTGCTCAACGCAGGCGCGGCGCTGTTTATCGGCGGAAAAGCCGAAACAATGAAGGACGGCGTGAAGCTCGCGGCTGAAATTATCGACTCGGGCAAGGCTCTCGAAACGCTTCAGAAGTTTGTTGAGGTAAGCAATTCCTGATAACAAGAACGCTCCCCGTTTTTGAGGAGCGTTTTTCGTTTAAATCTGCTTTGAAACGAAGTGCAAAATTCCGTCCTTTGGCTCAATGATTTGTGGAACTAATTCCAAAGGATATACCTTTGTGCCGTTCTTCAAATCCTCCAAAGATACCCAGCAGAAATCCAGGTTTATCCTTTCATTATCAAGGTCATCATAACCGTGAAAAACACCGTCAAGCGGAATGCTGTTATCAAGCAGATGAACGTTATAATACAAGCACAACTGATGACAAGGCTTTCCTTTCCAAGGGAAAAATATCTCGCCCACCGCCGTTAAATCGTCAACAGCAATTTTGGCGTGGAGTTCTTCGGCGAATTCTCGTTTCAGAGTTTCCTCGCTTGTTTCCATACTTGCGATATGACCGCCTATGATTGAATAATCGTCATTTTTAGGTCGCTGAAGTAAAATCTTACCATTCTGAACAAGTATTCCGCCAACTCTGTATGAAAAAATAAAATCGTCATTTTTGAACAAAATATCCATATTATCAATCCCGTAAATTTTGCGTTGCGTTCATATTCATAAGTTACAGCGCGATTTTTTGTTTGGTTATGCCCGATAAATGGGAATTTGTCAGTAAGATAAATCAAAAGCTGTTATATTACCAATTCAATCTCTCCGGATACAATTTTTTCAATAAAATCAACGAATGAATCGGCAACATATGTTATTTCCTCAAATTCAGGTTCCCATCCTTGAACTATTTTGCCGGTATTTAGTTCAATAGCATAATAATGATAATCACCGCCTATACTCATTACTATTGGGAAAGAATTATCCCAAAATGATTCGATGGATTTTATCCATTCTTCATCACCAAATGCAGCCTCTAAACTTATTTTTTCGAAATCATTGTAACTCCATACACTGTCAATATAATTGTTACAGGTAAGAAACCACATATTACCAGAACTATTTATTAAATCTTGAAAATATGAAATGAAATCTGTCCATTCTTTGGGAATATTTCTATATCGATTAGTTACTTCTTCTGGCAGCATTATTGGCTTGTCCGCCAACTCTATATTCCAACCATTGTTTTTCGCCCAATTTATGAAATTTTCAACAATACCACTAAACATATTTATCCTCCTCAAATTTCGATTTATCGATAAAAATATTATATCACAATCAAACAAAATTGTCAATAATTTTTTCACATTAAGTGCGAATTATTGAACAAAGCCCGTGAGTTGCATCACAAGCTCCGTGAGGAAAACACCCGCGCACGCGCACACCGCAACTGTGAGCAGACCGCGCTCGAAAAACGCGAGAACGCACGCGACCAAAACTCCCGCGGCAGCGCTTATTATGTAGTTTCCGCTGTAAAACACGGCGGGAATTGTCATCGCGCTCAAAACCGCGTAGGGTACATAGTACAAAAAGTCCAGCAAAAACCGCGACTTGATTTTCTTGCGGAACGCGGCAAGCGGTATCATTCGGATAAGATAGGTCACCAGCGCCATTACCGCGATGCTCAAATAAAGATACGAGGCGTTGTTCATTGTTCAGCCTCCTCGTGTTTTCTCGGGAACAAAATCGCTGCGAGTGCCGCCGCGATAACCGTGCAGATTATCACGGAAATGCCCGAGGAAATGCCGTCAAACAGCGGTACATAATAAATCACGCAGCTCAAAACCGCCGCCAAAACCGCCGTGAAAAGCACTCCCCTGCTCTTTTTTGAGGGCGGGATTACGATTGCGATGAACATTCCGTAGATTGCAATTCCCAGCGCGGATTTCACGCCCTCGGGCAAAATTTCCCCCAAAAACGCGCCCGCAGCCGTTCCCGCCGCCCAGAAAATGTACGGGAGCGTTATCAGCCCGTACATATATTTTTTGTCAATCTCGCCGCTTTTTCCCGACGCAACCGCGAAAATCTCGTCGGTTATCCCAAACGCGGAAATTATTCTGTGAAGCAAGTTGTAGCGCCCGTTCAGCTTTTGCGACAGCGACAGGCTCATCAGCGCGTAACGCAGATTTATGATAAGCTGCGCCATTGCCATTTCAAGATAACCGCCGCCTGCGGCAATTATGGTGACTCCGGCGAGTTGTCCCGCGGAAGTCATATTCGTCATCGAAATCAACACCGCAGCAAGCGGCGGCAAGCCCATACTTACGGCGGTTATTCCAAACGTGAACGACACCGACAAATACCCCAGCGCAATCGGTAAGCCGTCCCGAAAGCCCGTCATATAGCGCTCGGCATCGGCGGAAATTTTTTTCTCTTTCATTTCATCAGTCCCTTTTCTTTATATAAATTATATTATACACCCTCGGGCAATTTTTGTCAATACGGTAAAGTTTTTGTCGGTTATTTGGGAAACAAATTGACATTTGAGGAAAATTGTGGTAAAATTAAAGTAATAATATGGAAGGGGGCGCGAGAATGAACGAGAAATCCGACAAAGCTGCGTTTTTCATCAAGACGGCAATCCGCGTGGTTTTGGGCGCGCTGATTGTGGTGGTGTTCATCAGAAACGCGTTCCCCGACGTCAATCAAGCCGTGGTGCTCGAGAACGCAGCGGTTTCATCGGGAGTTTCCTCGGAGAGCAGCTCATCGGTTAATTCATCAACGGCGAGCAGTTCATCGGAGAGCGCTTCATCGGAAAATTCCGCAATCGACAGAGTTGTTCCCTTTGAACCAACCGAGAGCATGCAAACACCCGAAAGCAGCGCGGTTTCGCTGCCCGAAATAAGTCAAAGTACCGATGCATCAAGCGCACCCGAACCGCAGACTGCCAATAAAATCAACATAAACACGGCTCCCGCGAGCGAGCTTGTGAAGCTTGCCGGTATCGGCGAGGCAAAAGCCGCCGCAATCATCAAATACCGAAACGAACACGGCGGTTTCAAGAGCGTCGATGAAATCGTAAATGTTTCGGGTATCGGCGAAAAAACTCTCGAAAATATCCGCGATTTTATCACGGTTTAACAAAATTTTTCGCGATAATTCAAATAAATCCCCTTGATTTTTTTCGCGAATTATGTTATAATATTTCCAAATTTAAAAAATTTCAAGGTTTTTAAGGAGTAAAAAAATGGGAAAATCATTTGATTTGCTGTCATTCGGAGAACTTTTGTTGAGACTCTCACCCCCTAACAACGAGAGAATTGTAAACTGCGATACCTTCAACAAGCAGGTCGGCGGTGCGGAACTGAACGTTGTAACGGGCGCGGCTCTGCTCGGTCTGCGCACGGGTATCATCACAAAGCTCCCCGCAAACGATATCGGCAAGTACGTCAAGAACCGCATTCGTTTCGGCGGCGTCAGCGATGACTACATAACCTACGACGACAGCAAAAACTCGCGTCTGGGTATCTATTTCTACGAATACGGCGCTCACCCGCGCAAGCCCGGCATCGTCTACGACAGACAGAACACCTCGGTTAACAGCATCAATCTCGATGACTATGACGACGAGATGTTCAAGTCCGCGCGCTGCTTCCACACAACAGGAATTACCCTCGCTCTCGGCAAAAATACGCGTGACGCTGCTATTGAGATGATTAAGCGCTTCAAGGCAAACGGCGCGCTCATTTCGTTCGACGTTAACTTCCGTCTCAACCTTTGGAGCGGCGACGAGGCAAGAGAGTGCATCGAGCAGATTTTGCCGTATATCGACATTTTCTTCTGTTCCGAGGACACCGCTCGCCTTACCTTCGGGAAAACCGGCGATGTGTACGAGATTATGAAGAGCTTCTGCAGCGAATATCCCATTTCGATTATGTGTGCAACGCAGAGAGTTGTCCACAGCCCGAAAATCCACACATTCGGCTCGGTTATTTACAATTCAAAAGAGGACAAGTTCTACGAGGAAGAGCCTTACCGCAATATCGAGGTTGTTGACCGCATCGGAAGCGGCGACGCGTATATTTCGGGCGTGCTCGCGGGACTGCTTTCAAGCAACCTTTCCTGCGAAACCGCGCTGAAATACGGCAACGCGACGGGTTCTGTTAAAAACACTATCGTCGGTGACCTGCCGTCGTCCGACCTCAAGGAAATCAAGCGTATCATCGACGAGCACAACTCCACAGGTCCGCAGACCGAAATGAACCGCTAAAATACCCGTTTGGGAGGAATTATTTTGTCCGAAACCGCCGCAAGCTCCGTTGAAATTTGGTTGTGGCTGCTGATGGTTATGGCGCCGCACAACCCGAAAACCGCGCTGATTTTGTCGCAGTTTGATTACAACGCAAAAGCTGCTGCCGAAGCTGTCCGCGATGGCGAAATTCCTTTTCTCTCGGAAGAAGAACAGCGCAGGGCCGGTGAAATCAGAAGCGGCGCGGTGAACAGCGTGCTCGCGGCTTGCGAGGAACAAAATATTGATATCATCACGCTTGACGATGAAAGATACCCGAGGCTGCTCAAAAATATCGAAAACCCGCCTATCGTGCTGTTTTGCGCGGGAGATATCAGCGGGCTGGACGAGGCGTTCACGCTTTCGGTTGTCGGGACGCGATTTGCTTCGGATTATGGATTTTCGGTGACAAAATCGCTGATTTCTTCGCTGACAAAGCTCGGCGCTGTGATAACAAGCGGGCTTGCGGTCGGTTTGGACACCGCCGCGCACAAAGCCTGTCTTGACGCGGGCGGACGTACAATCGGCGTTTGCGGGTGCGGAATTTTGGTGGATTATCCCAAAGGTCACGGCGCTCTGAAACGCAAAATCGTCGAGCAAGGCGGCGCGGTTATAAGCGAGCTGCTGCCTTCTACCAAGCCCTCCGGCGGCTATTTTCAGCATCGAAACCGAATTATTTCGGGACTTTCGCTGGGAACGCTGGTACTTGAAGCAGGCGAAAGCAGCGGCTGTTTGCTCACGGTGCAGCACGCTCTCGAGCAAGGTCGCGAGATTTTTGCCGTTCCCCCGCACAATATTCTTGACGCGCGTTTTGCGGGAACAGCAGCGCTTATTCGCGACGGCGCGGTGCCCGTGTTCAGCTATATCGATGTTGTGAGAACGCTGATGAAAAACGGAAGTTTGAGCGATTATCTGAAAAATGTTCTCGGTAAAAACGAGTAAAACTGCAAATAATAACGGCGGGGGAAACCCCGCCTTAACTACTGAAAAGGATAGAAAAATGTCGGAAAATGTAAAAGAAAATCCGCTGGGGTGTGAGCCGGTCGGGAAGCTGATGGTGAAATTCGCCGTGCCGAGCATAATCGCGATGCTTGTCGGCGCGCTCTACAACATCGTTGACCAGCTTTTCATCGGGCAAGCGGTCGGACTTTTGGGCAACTCCGCGACAAACGTTGCCTTTCCGTTTTCAACGTCCTGCATTGCGCTGGCGCTGCTCTTCGGAATAGGCGGCGCTTCGTGCTTTAACCTCGCGATGGGCAAGGGCGAAACCGAAAAAGCGCCGCTTTTCATCGGCAATTCAATCACGATGCTCACGGTGTGCGGAGTGGTTTTGTCGGCAGTCACGCTCATCTTCCTCACGCCGATGCTGCGGCTGTTCGGTTCACCCGACGACGTGCTCCCCTACGCGCAGGATTATGTGCAAATCTCGGCGTTCGGCTTCCCGTTTCTCATCGTCTCAACCGGCGGCGGGCACCTCATTCGCGCCGACGGAAGCCCGCGTATGACGATGTTCTGCAACCTCATCGGTGCGGTTATCAACACGATTTTGGACGCAGTTTTCGTGCTTTGGCTGGGCTGGGGTATGAAAGGCGCGGCGCTTGCGACAATTATCGGGCAAATTATTTCCACGGTAATTGTTGTCGCGTATCTTTTCCGATTTAAAACAGTAAAGCTCTCCCTGCGCCACTTCAAAATAAATCTTCGCGTAACTTTGCGGATTGCCTCAATCGGAATGGCTTCGTTTTTCAACCAAATCGCGATGATGATTGTGCAGATTGTCCTCAACAACTCGCTGAAGGATTACGGCGCGCTCTCGATTTACGGCGACGCAATTCCGCTCGCGTGCGCGGGGATTGTGATGAAGGTAAATCAGGTGATTTTCTCCGTGGTAATCGGCTTGGGACAAGGCTCACAGCCGATTGAGAGTTTCAACTACGGCGCGCGGAAATACAACAGAGTGCGAAAAGCGTATATGCTCGCGCTCGGGATTGCCGCGGCGATTTCGGTTGCGTCGTTCGTTGCGTACCAGCTTTTCCCGCGGGAAATTCTTGCGCTTTTCGGCAGCGACGAGCCCGAGATTTACTTTGAATTCGGCGCGAAATTTTTCCGAATTTTCCTGCTTCTGACGCCGCTCGTCTGCATTCAGCCGGTCACCGCAACCTTCTTCACATCAATCGGCAAGCCGATTAAAGGCATTTTCCTGTCGCTCACGAGGCAGATTATTTTCTTTTTGCCGATGTTGATTGTGCTCCCGCTGTTCTTCGGGATTGACGGAATTTTGTACACTGGACCTGTCGCGGATTTGATTTCCGCAGTAGTTGCGCTTTTGATGGCGATGTTTGAGTTCAAAGCAATGCGAAAGCTCGAAAATAGCTTGCCGAAACCCGATATACTTCACGAAAAACAGTAAATTCAACAAAAACACCGGCAGGAATCCCGCCGGTGAATTTTTTTGGTTGAATAAAATCAGTTGAGGATAGTTGGCTGCTCGTGTACCTTGACGGACAAAATTGCGCGCTCCATCACGTCGATGATGATTTTCTTGATGCCCTCGCTGTCCTTAACGGCAAACTCGCCGACGTAATCGTAGTCCATACTCAACTTTTTGCCCGAGAAGCTGCACTCGGCTTTTCTTCCGAGATTGAGCGGGTCGTTGCCGAGAGTATCGAACATAACGTCGTTCTTGCAGTATTTCCACAAGTCATCGCCGACAGGCTCGTTGTTCGGCGCCTTTGTCAAATTCTTGACCATAAATTTGACAACGCGCGTGTTCTTAATCGTGTGTCTAATCGAGTAAACAACCGAGAACTCAAAGCCTGCGTAAGCCTTGAATGCCGAGTAGCCGCACGCCTCGGTTGTACCGCTCTGATAAAACGGCTGGAAGTAAACGCTGTTCTTGTAGTGGGATTTGAGCTCGGCGTTGATGACCTCGACAAGTCTGCGGTTGTCGTCCTGTTTATCCTCGTCGTTGGACTCAATCATAGTGCCGACGGAGGTTACGGTCGCCTCTCTGATAACCGTGCGCAGAATTTCATCATCGGAAACATTGTCGTAATAACCCGCGCGGATTGCTCTCTGGAAATGCGGGATAAATTTACGCACTCTTCTCAAGGTTTCCTCGTCAACCTTGCCTTCCTCGTCCGTGAACACCGTGCGCATAATCTCGGCGTTATTGCGCAGCTCCTCGTCGTTCATAAACACGGTGAGCGAGTTCGCGTCAAGCAGGCTGCTCGATGAAAGCAGGAACCAATACAGCTTCTCAAAGCTGGTTTGCAGGCAAATTACCGCAAACAAAGCGCGCTGTCTGGAAATCTTGCTGATGCCGGGCTCTGCGGCGGACTTGCTCTCGCCTCTTGCAAGCGCAGCTTTTTCAGCGTTTTCGGTCTCAATATCAATGGTCGCGTCAAGCAGACGGAACGTGTTGAACAGGCGCTTCATACCGCGCGGATTGAAGCCGATTGAGTTGCCGATAAGGCTCTTGAACAGGTTGATATCGTTCTTTTTGAGGATATTTTCGTCCCAAGAATCAAATTCCGCTCTCACGAACTTGTCGATGTCGTATTTCTCAACGGGAACGTTGAACGGGAGCTGAATCATCTTGTCGAAGAAGTCTCTGCCGTCGTTCAAGCCGTATTTTTGGCGAACGCCCTCGCTTATTGTTTCGCTGTTAACCGCGAGAACGAAAACGCACTTTTCGCAGTCGATGAACATCTTCAGATATTCGAGCAAATCAACCGCCTTGACGGGCTGCAAGCGGTCAAGGTCATCGATGAAGAACACAATTCTGTCGCTTCCGGTATCGCGGAGCTTTTGGTCAACGGCAGCCTGAAACTCGTTTTTGAGCTCGCGGATTTCGTCGGCAACCGCGCACGCTGCTTCAGCCTTGCGGGGCTTTTCGGCGAGGCTCGAAAACAGGTTCATAACGTTGCGGAAATGCGCACCGCCCTCGTTAAGCTCCTTGATGAGCAGCGAAATCACGGAAAACGTAAGTCCTACGTTGAACTGCGAGGACTGCCACGCGTTGATGCTGATAACTGTAATATTCTTGTCAACCAGCTTCTCGCTTATCATCTTTAGCATACTTGTGCGGCCGCTTCCTCCGCCGCCCTGAATGGAAATCGTCATCGGGGTATCGCAGCTTCTGATGTAGCCGCAAAGACCGTCTATGTACGCCTCGGTGCAAAAGCTGTCCTCCGCGCCGTTTTTAATCGGCAAATCGGACTTTCCGAAACATTTGTTCTCAAAATCGCTCATTGGCAAAAACTCCTTTTCAAAAATTTTGATAACTATATTATACCTCTTTTTCAATAATTTGTCAAGCAATTTCCACAAAAAGAAATTTTTTTGTGCAAAAAGTCAAACGGAGATTTTTCACGCTAATTGTGGAATAGTTACTATGTGGATTTTCCTCTATATAATGTTTGGAGTAAATACATCAGCAATTAACAAGCACTTGTCCAATATATGAAGATGGGGAACTCACTGAGGACGCAACTGTTTCCAAGATGGAAATAGTTCAAACCGAGGGAGAAAGAGAAGTAAAGAAGCGGCTTTCCGCATCGCACTTGACGAACTAATTGATTTTGGCGATATCGGCAGGTGTTTCAGTCAGCAAATCCACTGTTCTATCTTCCGAAACAACCAGTGCGACATTATTGATTCCTTTCTTTGCGCTGTTTGCTATGTAATTCTTTGCAGAATTATACCTAGCTCCACGTTCAGCAGTCCCCTTCACAATCGCTTCTCCGTCTACTATTATGCCAAATCCGTAGATTGTACCATTTATATCCATAAACAGTGCGCCATCAATTGATGCTAAACTCAAAATCAATTGCTTGCGATTTAAGCCCTTCATTGTGATATCCGTATCTAAACCGATACCACGCTCCATTTTGACAAGACGCCTTGTTTCTGCTTCTGCTTGACTCGGGTCGCTAAATAACACAAGCATGGTTCCGTGTCGCTGCTCCCAAACAGTTTCAACGTCACGATGGATTTTTTTAATTTGTTTATCTGTACACTTCAACCTTGCCTTAAGTTGTTTGTTATACTTGTCTAATCGGTTTTTATGACAAGAATACCGACCGTCATCAAAAGAAACTATTTCATCTTCGTTTTTCTTCAAAGTCCACTTTAGAAAACCTCGGAAATCAACAGTATAAACATCTTGGCAATATTCTTTTTTTATCAACCCCACTACTTTTGAATTCCAAGGACTTTTTGCATTTACACATAATACAAATTGATTGTCAGTTGACCCTGCTGACAATTCCAACAGCTTTCTGATGTAACGTATATGCTCACGACCAAAGATTATTTGAGTGCCAAATGGTATGTACTCCACATTTTCCATATCGAAAAAGAAAGCAATAGTTCCGTGACATTCCGCATTTTCGTAACGAGTTCCGGAAATTGCTTCAATAATTTTATATGAGGGTAACTCTCGACCTTCTGTTAAATCTCTTACTGCTAATCTGATTACAGCACCGGTATCCATAATATCTTCACTGTCAGAAAAATAAAGTGAGTGTTTAAATACATCGCTCCATTTTTGAAACAGCACGCAAAGAACCCTTTGAAAAAAAGAGTCATCGTTTATAGAAAAATTTTCATTTATAAGCAATCGTTCATCATTTATGGCTTTTTCATCGACTTTAAGCCCTAATACTTGAAATGTTTTGTTGCGATTTTTTACAACTTCCGAGAGAAGTAGTATCGCATTTTCACTTTTGTCTTCTATCACTATTTCTTGTATTAAAGCTCTGGATATGACATCAAAAAAACTTTCTGAATCGATGTTGGAATCTGAAATAATCTCCATCAGTTTATTCCAGACAATTTCTAAATATTTATTTTTCGCTTCTTCAGAGCCGTCGTTTTGTAATTCCAAATCCACGGATTGATAAGTGGAAAAACGTCCTTTTGAATCCAGCTCCATTGATGAAGCCATTTTACAAAAGTAATCATTATCCTCAACCTGATGTAAAATATCCTCAAGCATTTCAAGGCACGATACCAGTTCCTTATCCGATTCTTCGTTAAGTAATTTTTGGGCTTTTTTTACAAAATTTCTATTCAAGAAATCTGACGGTTCATTAAGAGGAATGGTTTTCTCAGTTCCATCATAATAATTTAATTCAATACAAGGATTATTATAACAAAAATCTTCAAAATGAGGATTGAAATAAGAAATACTGACAGTAACATATTTTTGATTTAGTCCGGGACACAAAGAATCAATAATTTCTTTAACATCGTTAAAAAATGAAGAATTTGACATATAAACTTGTATGATATAGTAAAATCTATATCTATCCTTTCATAAAATTCACAATTCGTCTTTTAAACCGAAAATTCTGCTCGGAAGTAACGCAGAGGTCAAAGGCATTGATTTTTCACTACAATTCTCCTCCACGGACAATCTTATCCATTTATCATTATACCACCCATTCATTCAAATTTCAACCCGTCATTTTCCAAGATGTCGAAACTCTTCGCAACATATGATAATTTCATCTGTTTCGACAAAATACGCGGCATCGTTTTGTGTATTCCTACCGATACTATGATTTCGCTTGAAGCGCTTCCGTAATTTTTTCGCTAGGACCGGTTCACCTGACACACCTTGCGTTCAGAGAAATCGGTGCCAATATTCCTCAAAAAAATCAACAGCTTTCTCTTGGTTTCGGCAACTTTATTTCTGCTTAACGCCAGCGTACTGCCGTCTGTCAAAGTCACGACGGTTTTTCCAACAGACTCGATAAACTGGAAATTCACGAGATAACTTTTACGAATCCGAATAAAACCGTTGCTTTTCAGCCGCTCCTCATATTCGTTCAAAGTGCCGCTCACGCGTTCCTCGGTATCATCGAAAAAAGCGGTGACGTTGTGTCCTTTTACCTCAAAATATTTGATGCTGTTCACGGCTTTTGCAATCTCTCCGAACGGTGTTTTTAAGAGCAAAAACTTGCTTCGCATATCGAATTCGCGTTTCATACTCAGCGCTGCCTCGCGCAATTCCTCCTCCAGCGCGAATTTCCGAACATATCTGAACGCGCCGTAAAGGTCGCCGATGTGGGCGAACTCGATGTTGTTTGTGACAAAAATTATCTTCGCGAAAGGGTTGTCCGCGCGGATTTTCTCGGCAAGCGTAAACC
>CAZKBF010000033.1:0-14472 GCA_964551225.1 uncultured Ruminococcus sp. | reverse complement strand
TTGCGAAATGGGGTTTGCGAATTTTTTTGCGTTCGCAAAAAAATTTGGCAATGGTCGCGAAACTGATGTACAAGTTTCTTCGTTGATTTAAACAAAGCGAAATAGTCCTTTTGATTTTGCGGCTTCGCCTTCAGTCGTCGCTTCGCTCTAGTGTGGGGCTTTGCCCCACGCCCCACAAGCCTTTTGAAAAAGGCTTGACCGAAAACTTTTTTCGCTTCGCGGTGCTTATTTCCGGCTTAGCAAAAGCTCCCGCGCCCTCGCCATCAGCGCCGCCTTATCATTTTCTACAGTCCCGTCCACAACCTCACTCAACAACTCCCCAAGAATTTCCCCCATCATCGGCGACGGCTCCATAATCTCCTTCAAATCTCCCCCGTTCACCGCAAGCGCCTTCAAATCCAAACACGGCTTCTCCAACGCAATTTCCTCGGCAATCCTGATAGCTTCCCGCGCCGTTTCCGTCCGCGCAAGCGTAAAAGGCTGTTTCGCCGAATCGTCGGCAATATGCGCCTCCATTACATCACAAAACAGCTCCCCGCCCAGCTTTGACAGCTGCCGCTTTATCGCCCGATACGACAACTCAATCGGCATATCGTGATATTTTATAATCTCGCACACGCGCACCCGAAGCGCATTGTCACACTTCAGCTCCCGCAGAATTTTGTCGGCAAGCTCCGCGCTTTTCGCCGCGTGCCCGTAATAATGTCCCTCGCCGTTTTCATCGGTTGACCGACAAGCAGGCTTTCCGATATCGTGAAAAAACATCGCCAGACGCATTTCCTCTCGTTGCGGCGCCGCTTCGACAGCTCTCGCAGTGTGCTCGAAAAGCGTGCTGTTGTGATATTTTGAATTTTGGTCATAATCGAACATTGCGCGTATTTCCGGAATTATCTCGGCGAAAACCTCGCGGTACTCCAGCAACACTCGTTTCACGTTCCCGCCGCAAAGCAGCTGTTTCAGCTCGGAAAAAATCCGCTCCTTCGATACCTTCGCGAGCATTTCCTTTTTTTGAAAAAGCGCGGATTTTGTGTTCTCCTCAATATCAAAACCAAGCACCGCCGAAAACCGCAGCGCCCTCATCACCCGCAGCGCGTCCTCGGAAAAACGCTTTTCCGGTTCACCGACGCAGCGGATAACTCTTGCTTTTATGTCCTTTTCACCGCCGTAAATGTCGATTATACCGCGGCGCGGGCTGTACGCGATTGCGTTCATCGTGAAATCGCGCCTTGCCAAATCGTCCTCCAAATTCCTCGAAAAAGAAACATTTTCAGGGTGCCTTCCGTCGGGGTAATCCCCGTCAACGCGAAATGTCGTGATTTCCACGCTCATTCCCTTGAAAAGAACCGTCACCGTGCCGTGCTTTATCCCCGTTTCAACAACCCTGCAATCCGCGAAAACCCGCTCGGTTTCCCGCGGCTCGGCGGAAGTCGTTATATCGTAATCGTGCGCGGTTTTCCCCATAATTCCGTCCCGCACGCACCCGCCGACTATATATGCCTCAAAGCCCGCCGCTTCCAGCTTTTCAAGCACTTCTTCTATCTGCTTTGGTATCTCCATTTCATCACCACCATTTATTTTAGTATATCACTTTTTTGCAGTAAATTCAAGTTGCATTTTCCAAAATTATGTGGTATAATGAAAAGATAAGATTTAGTTGGATTTTAAAGAAAAGAGGTTGTTTTTCGTGCAGATACCAAAGAGAATTGCTTCAGGTCTGATAAACGCGCTGAAAGGCGGCGTTGTACCGCGCACGGGACTTGGTTATATCGCAGTCGGGCGCTCCGATGAAATCGATGCGCTGCTCAAAGATGTCGCGATAGCCGAGGACGGCGGCGCGTTTTTCCGCTTTATTGTCGGGCGTTACGGCAGCGGCAAGAGCTTTCTCCTTCAGACAATGCGCGCTCACGTCACCGACCGTGGTTTTGCGGCAGCCGACGCCGATTTGTCCCCCGAGCGACGTCTTTGCGGTACAAAAGGACAGGGTTTAGCAACCTACCGTGAGCTTATGAAAAACCTCTCCGTTAAGGCAAAACCCGATGGCGGCGCGCTTTCGCTTATTCTCGAGAAGTGGATTGACGGTGTACGAAACGAAATTCTCGCCGAGGGCAAAATCACCCGCGACAACACTTTCTTTGACGTTGAAGTGGAGAAGCGCATTTTCGCGAAAATCAACGGTCTTGAGGATATGGTGCACGGATTTGAATTCGCGGCGATTATCGCGGAGTATTATCACGGCTTCCGTGACGGAAACGATGAAAAGCAGCGAAACGCAATCCGCTGGCTTCGCGGCGAGTTTTCCACAAAAACAGAAGCGCGCGAATGTCTCAACGTAAGCACAATCATCAACGATGAGAATTGGTACGACTACCTCAAGCTGATGACGTCTTTTCTTGTGAGCGCGGGGTACAAGGGGCTTGTCGTGATGATTGACGAGCTTGTGAATATAATGAAAATCTCAAATTCCGTCACGCGGCAGTACAACTACGAGAAAATCCTGATGATGTACAACGACGTTATGCAGGGCAAGGCGCACAATCTCGGCATAATTCTCGGCGGCACTCCGCAGTGCGTTGAGGACACGCGGCGCGGTGTTTTCAGCTACGAGGCGCTTCGCTCGCGGCTGGAGCGCGGAAGATTTGCTTCCGATGACGTCAAGGATTTGATGTCGCCGATTATCAGGCTGTCACCACTGAATTACGAGGAGCTGACCGTGCTCACGGAAAAGATCGCGGAAATTCACGGGGTTGTGTTCGACTATGAGCCGAAAATCACGCTCGAGGACAGAATTTTCTTCATCAAGGCAGAATTCGGGCGAATCGGCGCGGACTCAAACATCACGCCGCGCGAGATGATTCGCGACTTTATCGAGCTGCTGAACATCGCCTACCAAAACCCCGACAAAACGCTCGCCGAGCTTATGGGCGAGGACGAATTCAAGTTTGCCGAGGGTGAGGGCGAGGGCAGCGCCGACGGTTTCGAGGACTTTGATTTATGAGCGAAAACGCGATTTTTTACCGACTTGCGCCGTTTATTCAGGACTTCATCTACCGAAACAAGTGGGAGGAGCTGCGCCCAATTCAGGTTGAAGCGGCGCGGGTTGTCTTTGACACGGACGACAACCTCCTTCTCGCTTCGGGCACGGCAAGCGGCAAAACCGAAGCGGCGTTTCTGCCCGTCCTCACGCACCTTTGGGAAAACCCGTCCGGCTCGGTCGGCGTGCTGTACGTTTCACCGCTCAAGGCGCTGATAAACGACCAATTCGAGCGGCTCGAGGAGCTGCTTGATGAACAGGATATCCCCGTAACCAAGTGGCACGGCGACGCTTCTCCCACGGCGAAAAAGCGCCTTGTGAAGAACCCGCGCGGCGTTATGCAAACAACTCCCGAGAGCCTCGAAAGCCTTCTTATCCGCAACAGCAACGCGGTTTCGCGGCTTTTCTCGGATTTGCGTTTCGTTATCATCGACGAGGTGCACTATTTTATGGACAACGACCGCGGACTTCAGCTGCTCTCGGTGCTCGAAAGAATACAGCGCATAATCGGCTTTACTCCGCGAAGAATCGGTCTTTCGGCAACGCTCGGCGATACCCGAAATGCCGAGAAGTGGCTTAATATGGGCACAAGCCGCGCCTGTTCAACGCCGAAATGTGCGGATAAGGGCAGAAAAGTTCGGCTGTCCGTGCGGTTTTTCCCGATTGCCGAGAAAATTCCGAACGGCAACAGCAAGACGCTTTTGCAGAATTATTACGATTATCTCTACGAATGCACGCGCGGAAAACGCTGCATTTTGTTCTCCAACAGCAAGGGCGAGGTTGAGGAAAATATCGCGCACATCAAGGCGATTTCCGAGAAAAATCACGACGGCGGCTGCTATCTCGTTCACCACGCGAACATTTCTCCCGCACTGCGCGAGTTTGCCGAGAAAAGTATGAAAAACGGCGAGCTGCCCGTGTGCACTGGTGCAACCGTTACGCTGGAGCTGGGAATTGATTTGGGAAAGCTGGAGAGGATTGTTCAGACGGGCTGCCCGCTCACGCTTTCGGGGCTTGTACAGCGGCTCGGGCGAACAGGTCGGCGCGGCGGTGAAGCGGAGATGCGCTTTGCTTTTCGATACGATATGAGCCTGCCGAAAACCGATTTTTACCGCGAAATAAATTGGGATTTCGTGATGTGCGCGGCGCAGATTTTGCTTTACACGCGCGAAAAATTTGTTGAACCGATGTATCTGCCGAAGCTGCCGTTTTCGCTGCTCTATCACCAAACGATGTCGATTATGGCGGCAAACGGCTCGCTTCAGCCGCGTGAGCTTGCGCGGCAAGTCCTCACGCTCTCGGTGTTTTCGTGCGTCACCAAAGATGATTACCTCGCGCTTTTGCGTGAGCTTTTGGAAATCGGTCACCTTGAACGCGGCGAGGACGGCGCGCTTCTTATCGGTGAAAAAGGCGAGGCTGCGGTCAACAACTACGAGTTTCTCGCAGTATTTTCCGTGCCCGTAGAGTTTACCGTGAGAAACAACAGCGAGGTTATCGGCACGGTGCAAAATCCGTTCCCTCCGAAAAGCCAATTTGCGCTTGCGGGACAGGCTTGGGAGGTTGTCGAGCTTGACAAAAAGGCGCACATCATCTACGTCAAGCACGTCGAGGGAATTTCCGCGAATATGTGGACGGACACGGGAAACGAGTACGTTCACACGCGTGTGATGAAGAAAATTCTCGAGGTGCTCACAAGCGGCGAGGAGTACGGATTTTTGGACGAGAGCGCGAAAAAGCGGCTCGCGGACGTACGCGCGCTGTTTGGGAACGCGGTTGCGCAAAATCACGACGAGCATATTGTTCTGCCGCTCTCGGACACGATGTACGCGGTTTTCCCGTTTATCGGAACGCGCGGGACAATGGCTCTGCTGTACGCGTTGCGGGAGCGCGGGTTTGCGGCGGAGGTATATTTATCGCGGTACATTCCCGTGTGCATCGAGGTTCACACGGACAAAGGAAAGCGCGCTCTCGTGAACGCGCTCGATGAAATAAAGCGAAATAAGGCGGACAAATACGGGTTTTCGATACCCGACAACTGCGAAATCAGCGGGAAGTACAACGACTATATCCCGCGCGAGCTGCTAAAAAAGCAGTATGTTGAGGATTATCTTGATGCGGAGGATTTGGTTAATCTTGAGTAACCTTTTCAAACGTCTTTGCGATGACGTTGCCCAAAAGTTCACCCGTATAAACGGCTTCATCAAGCGAATTTCCGTGACTTCCAACCTCAATCAGAAGCGCGCCCTTTGATAGATTTTGGTTGTAATTGCGATAATCAAAAAGCACGGGACGCGCTAAATTCGGGTACATTTCCTCGGCGGTGTTCTGCAAAAGACAGGCGAGCTTGAAATTCTCGATATAATCGGGCATATCAAAATCCTCGTTTTCGCAGCACGAAATTATCATAAACTGCGCGGCGGTTTTCCCGTTCACCTCGCAAACAGGTGCTCCGAGAGAACCGTCGTACTGCACAATCCCGTCGCGGTGCAAATCAATCACGATATCAACATCGGGGTACTTTTCGAGGAGGTCGCTCACGGTTTCTGCGGAGCGATAATACGCGCCCGTGTACATCGGATAGTCGTGCTGTCGGCACTCGTGGATAACCGTTATTCCGTTCGCGGCAAGCGTCTCGCAGAGCGCGTCGCCGACAGCAATCATATTCCGCGAACAGTCCGACGAGCGTATCGGATAATCCTCGTCAAACCAACTCGCCTCGGGCAAAAAGCTCTCGTTTGAGTGCGTGTGATAAACCAAAACTCGCGGCGAGTTTTTGTCGGTGTTTTGGTGAAAAGTCGGCAGCTCGTCCGCAGCTTTTTCAAGAACTTCGTTTGCAATATCGGTGTTGTTCCGAACCTGCGCGCCGCTCTTCAGATTTATGTAAAAGTCGCCCGTCATTTTCCCGAAATTATAGCGATAAATCGCGCCGCTATGCGAATTGTACACCGAATAATCGGTATCATCAACAACATTCGTTCGGTTTAACGTGATAACCTCGCCGCGCGTCTCGTTGATTTTTTCGCTTGACGAATCAGCGTTTGACGATTGTTCAACCGAGGCTTGCGATGAATTTTCGCTGTTTTCGTCAACAACATCGGAGCTCGTGCTCTCGCTTGTGCTGTCGGAGCTTGGCTTGTGCGTTTCATCGGGATTTTTGGATTTTTCGTAAATTCCCGCCGAGGCAAACGCCGCCTTTCGCATAAAATTCCCGACGTCAGTTCCCGTGCAGGTGAGAACTGCAAGCGCGATTGACGCCGCGCCGATTGCCAGATTTTTGAATTTCCCCATACTTTCACTCCTTTTTGAAATTGTATGCGGGGAATTCTCTTTTTATAACTAACTTGTCCGTAAAAATGCACAAAAAAGCGCCCTCGTTTTTGAGAGCGCTTAATTCTATCAACAAAAAGCGCTCCCTTTTCAGGGAGCGCTCGTGCTATTTACGATTCAAGATTACTCGTTAATCTTGGTAACAACGCCGGAACCAACGGTGTGACCGCCCTCGCGGATAGCGAAGCGGAGACCTTCCTCGATAGCGATAGGAGTGATGAGCTCAACGTCCATAATTACGTTATCGCCGGGCATGCACATTTCCTTGTCAGCAGGAAGAGTGATTACGCCGGTAACGTCGGTAGTTCTGAAGAAGAACTGCGGACGATAGTTGGAAACGAACGGGGTGTGACGGCCGCCCTCTTCCTTCTTAAGAACGTAAACCTGACCGCTGAACTTGGTGTGCGGGTGAATGGAACCGGGCTTGCAGAGAACCTGACCACGCTCGATTTCATCACGGGTGATACCACGGAGGAGTGCGCCGATGTTGTAGCCTGCAACAGCCTTATCAAGGCTCTTGTGGAACATCTCAAGACCGGTAACAACGGTGCTCTTGGGCTCGGTGGTAAGACCGGTAATCTCAACGGTATCGCCTACAACTGCAGAACCACGCTCAACACGGCCGGTTGCAACAGTACCACGACCGGAAATGGTCATAGTGTCCTCAACAGGCATAAGGAAAGGCATATCTTCCTTACGGTCAGGAGTAGGAATATACTCGTCAACAGCGTCCATCAGCTTTGCGATGCAAGCGTAGATGGGGTCGCTGGGGTCCTTGGAATCAGAGGACAGAGCCTTGTAAGCGGAACCGAAGATAACGGGGATGTCATCGCCGGGGAAGCCGTTCTTGGAAAGCTCGTCGCGGATATCCATCTCAACGAGTTCGAGCATCTCGGAGTTCTTGTACTCGCCGGTAGCTGCATCGTACTCGCAGTCATCAACGTCATCGCACTTGTTTACGAAAACGCACATAGCGGGAACGCCAACCTGACGTGCAAGAAGAATGTGCTCCTTGGTCTGAGCCATAGGACCATCAGTACCTGCAACAACGAGGATAGCGCCGTCCATCTGAGCCGCACCGGTAATCATGTTCTTGATATAGTCAGCGTGGCCGGGGCAGTCAACGTGAGCGTAGTGACGCTTGTCGGTCTTGTACTCAACGTGAGCGGTGTTGATTGTGATACCGCGCTCTCTCTCCTCGGGAGCCTTATCGATCATATCATAAGCCTCGAACTGTGCCTGTCCTTTAAGAGAAAGGTACTTGGTGATAGCAGCGGTAAGGGTGGTCTTGCCGTGGTCAACGTGACCGATAGTACCGATGTTTACGTGGGGTAAGCTGGAATCGTATTTTTCCTTAGCCATTGGTATTTCCTCCTTTTAATCAGTGAGCTTTCGCTCAAAAATGCTATAATACTATTTTAACAGATTTTACTGCAAAAATCAAGGGGTTTTCTTGATTTTTGCAGATTTTTTAATTAGTCATTCTGCTTGCGCTTGGACATAATGCCCTCGGCAACAGACTTCGGAACCTCAACGTAGCTGTTCGGCTCCATAACGTACTGACCGCGGCCCTGTGTCTTGGAGCGGAGGTCGTTGGAGTAGCCGAACATCTCCGACAGCGGAACGAGAGCGGTTACCTGAACGTTACCGGTTCTGGTTTCCTGATTCTGAATCATACCTCTGCGGGAGTTGAGGTCACCGATAACGTTTCCGATATAGTCATCGGGAACAACAACGACAACCTTCATAATCGGCTCGAGAATAACGGAATGAGCCTGCTTGAGAGCTTCCTTGATAGCCATTGAACCGGCAATCTTAAACGCCATTTCCGACGAGTCAACCTCGTGGTAAGAACCGTCGTACAGCTCAACCTTCAGGTCAACAACAGGATAGCCTGCGAGAACACCCGCATTGAGAGCGCCCTGGATACCTGCGTCAACGGCAGGAATGAACTCCTTCGGGATAGAACCGCCGACAACAGCGTTGATGAACTCGTAGCCCTTGCCGCTTTCGTTCGGGGAAACGCGGATTTTAACGTGACCGTACTGTCCGGAACCGCCCGACTGGCGCTTGTACTTCATATCAACATCGGCATTGCCGGTGATAGTTTCCTTATAAGCAACCTGCGGAGCACCTACGTTAGCCTCAACCTTGAACTCGCGGAGCAGTCTGTCTACGATAATCTCAAGGTGCAGCTCGCCCATACCTGCGATAATGGTCTGACCTGTCTCGGCATTTGTCCAAGTCTTGAAGGTCGGGTCCTCTTCAGCAAGCTTGGAGAGGGCGATCGCCATCTTCTCCTGACCTGCTTTGGTCTTGGGCTCGATTGCAAGGTCGATAACGGGGTCGGGGAACTCCATCGACTCGAGGATAATCGGGTGATTTTCATCGCAGAGCGTGTCGCCTGTGGTGGTGTACTTTGTACCAACAACCGCCGCGATATCTCCGCACGGACAAGCATCGATATCCTGTCTGTGGTTGGAGTGCATCTGGAGAATACGTCCCATACGCTCGTTCTTGTCCTTGGTGGAGTTGAGAACCGTGGTTCCCGCCTCAACATAACCCGAGTAAACTCTGAAGAAGCAGAGCTTACCAACAAACGGGTCTGTGGCAATCTTGAACGCGAGAGCCGAGAACGGCTGGTCGTCGCCAGCGTGACGCTCTTCCTCCTCGCCTGTATCGGGGTTTGTACCCTTGATAGCAGGGATATCAAGAGGAGAAGGCATAAAGTCAACAATCGCGTCGAGAAGCTTCTGAACGCCCTTGTTTCTGTACGAAGTACCGCAGCAAACGGGTACGAACTTGTTTTCGATAGTACCCTTTCTGATTGCCTTTTTGATTTCCTCAACGGTGAAATCTGCGCCTTCGTTCTCGAAGTAACGGTCCATAAGGTCGTCATCGAGCTCTGCAACTGCTTCGAGAAGAGCTGCTCTGTACTCGTTTGCCTTATCAACCATATCCGCGGGAATATCCTCAACGCGCATATCTTTACCGAGGTCATCGTAATAAATGTCGGCTTTCATTTCAACAAGGTCAATAATGCCCTTGAAATCAGCCTCAGCGCCGATAGGGAGCTGAATCGGAACAGCATTGCACTTAAGTCTGTCCTTCATCATCGCTACGACGTTGTAGAAATCTGCTCCCATAATGTCCATCTTATTTACATAAGCCATTCTGGGAACGTGATAGTTATCAGCCTGACGCCATACCGTTTCAGACTGCGGCTCTACGCCGCCCTTTGCGCAGAAAACGGTAACGGAGCCGTCAAGTACACGCAGGGAACGCTGAACCTCAACAGTGAAGTCAACGTGACCGGGTGTATCGATAATATTGATACGATGGTCTTTCCAGAACGCCGTGGTAGCAGCGGAGGTGATGGTGATACCTCTCTCCTTCTCCTGCTCCATCCAGTCCATTGTGGAAGCACCGTCGTGGGTTTCACCAATCTTGTGGTTGATACCTGTATAGAACAGGATACGCTCCGTCGTGGTGGTTTTACCCGCGTCGATATGAGCCATAATACCAATATTACGGGTCATTTCAAGAGTAACGTCTCTTTTCATTTATTCCTCCGTAATTACGCTGCCGAAAAGCAGCCTACCGTAATCTTACCACTTAAAGTGAGCGAACGCTCTGTTAGCTTCAGCCATCTTGTGCGTATCGTCACGCTTTTTGCACGCGCCGCCCTGATTGTTGAGCGCGTCGCAAATCTCGTTTGCGAGTCTTTCCTTCATCGTTCTCTCGGAACGAGCACGGCTGTAGGTTGTTATCCAACGCAAACCGAGTGTTCTTCTTCTCTCGGGGCGAACCTCCATAGGAACCTGATAGGTTGCACCGCCGACGCGTCTTGCCTTAACCTCGAGCTGGGGCATAATGTTTTCCATAGCCTCCTCGAAAGCCTCAAGAGCGTCCTTTCCCGTTTTCTCGGCAACGATTTCAAACGCGCCGTAAACGATTTTCTGGGCTACGCCCTTCTTTCCGTCAAGCATGATGTTGTTGATAAGTCTGCTTACCAGCTCCGAACCGTAAAGCGGATCCGGCAGAACCTCACGCTTGGGAACATTACCTCTTCTTGGCACTTTACTTCCCTCCTTACATAAAAATGAAAATCATAGGTACTCGAAAGCAATCCAATCACTCCCGCCGCCAAGAAGTCATTTTTCTTAATTTATATAAGAAATAACGCCATTCTTGTCAGCTAACAGTCTTGAAATTACGCTTTCTTTCCTGCCTTCGGACGCTTCGCACCATACTTTGAGCGTCCCTGCATTCTCTTGTCTACACCCTGCGCATCGAGCGTACCTCTGATGATGTGGTAACGCACGCCGGGGAGATCCTTTACACGTCCGCCTCTGATGAGAACGACGGAGTGCTCCTGCAGTTTGTGTCCGATGCCGGGAATGTACGCTGTAACTTCATAACCGTTGGAAATCTTTACTCTGGCAACCTTTCTCATAGCGGAGTTAGGCTTTTTCGGAGTCTGGGTTCTGACAGCCGTGCAAACGCCGCGCTTCTGCGGGGAGTGCTGGTCTATCTGCGCCTTCTTGAGGGTGTTCATACCCTTCTGAAGAGCGGGAGCCTTCGACTTCTTAACGGATACCTCGCGTCCCTTACGGACAAGCTGATTGAACGTAGGCATTATTTCACCTCCATAAAATTTAATCTGTATGTTATTATTTCCCTCAACTGAAAAATATACTAACACACAATTATATATTTTAAAGCAAAAACCCCTTTTTGTCAAGGGCTTTTTATAAATTTTGTTGCAAATAATCTGATTTCCTGTTTAACAAAGTCTATTTTTGGGCATTTTTCACAACAAGTACGGTATTGCTGCGCGGCTGTTCATTTTTGTCGGCTTCGAGCCGACAAAAATGATTGGGGAAAACCCCTCGGGGTTTTCCCCAAACCCTTTTCCTCAAGGGGGGAAACTCTTGTTTCCCCCCTTGAACCCCCTTTGCGCTTGCTGACGCGTTTGCCGCGCTTCGCGCGGAGTGCGCGGCTTCGCCGCGAGTAGCGGCGCTTCGCGCCGAGTGCCTTCGGCGACCAGAAACCTTTTTCTGAAGAAAAAGGTTTCTGGACTTCCAAAAAGACTTTTGTACGCTTCGCGAGTGCTGCAAAAAGCTCCCCGCGAACGAGGAGCTTTAAAATTATCGATTACTGCTGTTCAGCCTGTTTAGCTCTCTTCTTCGCCTCGATATCAGCGAGTGCGTCTTTTCTCGAGAGGTTAATTCTGCCCTGATTGTCGATTTCCATTACCTTAACGATAATCTCATCGCCAACCGAAACCACGTCCTCAACCTTTTCAACGCGGCGGTTTTCGAGCTTGGAGATATGAACCATACCGTCCTTGCCGGGCGCAATCTCAACAAACGCGCCGAAGCTCATAATCTTGACAACCTTGCCCTTGTAAATCGCGCCGATTTCCGGAGGATTTACGATAGTCGAGATAACCTGAACGCAAGCGTTTGCCTTCTCCAAATCCGTGCCGCAGATGAAAACGTTTCCGTCCTCGTCCACGTCGATTTTGACCTCGAAGTCCGCGCAGAGCTTCTGGATAACCTTTCCGCCCTTGCCGATAACATCGCTGATTTTGTCCACGGGAACCTTTGTCGTGAGCATCTTGGGCGCGTACTTGCCGACAGTGGGACGCGGCTTGTCGATTGCCTTGAGCATAACCTCGTCAAGAATATAGTCACGAGCCTTGTGGGTGGTTTCAAATGCCTGCTTGATGATTTCGGGAGTCAGACCGTCAATCTTGAGGTCCATCTGAATTGCCGTGATACCCTCGTGAGTACCCGCAACCTTGAAATCCATATCGCCGAAGAAGTCCTCAACACCCTGAATGTCAACCATCGTCATCCAGCGCTCACCCTCGGTTATCAAACCGCAGGAAATGCCCGCAACCGGCTTTTTAATCGGAACACCTGCGTCCATAAGCGCAAGCGTTGAACCGCAGACAGAACCCTGCGATGTCGAACCGTTCGAGGAAAGTACCTCGGAAACAAGTCTGATTGCGTAGGGGAACTCCTCAACGGACGGAATAACGGGGAGCAGCGCTCTTTCAGCAAGTGCGCCGTGACCGATTTCACGTCTGCCGGGACCTCTGGAAGCCTTGGTTTCGCCAACGGAGTAGGACGGGAAGTTATAGTGGTGCATATAGCGCTTGCCGTCTTCCTCGTCAAGACCTTCGAGCTTCTGGCTGTCGGAAACGGGACCGAGCGTGCAGATTGTCATAACCTGCGTCTGACCGCGGGTGAAGATACCGGAGCCGTGTACTCTCGGAAGTACCGCAACCTCTGCTGCCAGCGGGCGGATTTCATCAAGCTTTCTTCCGTCAACGCGCTTTCCGTCATCAAGCAGCCAGCGTCTTACAACGAACTTTTGCAGCTTGTACATACACTCGTCAATCATCGGAATCTGCTCGGGATAAACCTCGTCAAATTTCTCGTGAACCTCGGCGTAAACGGGCTGGAGACGTTCCTCACGGATATTTTTGTCATCGGTATCCATAGCGTAGCGAACCTTTTCGATAGCAAACTCGGAGATTGCATCGTACATATCGTGGTCAACCTCCATGCTCTCAAACGAGAACTTGGGTTTGCCGATTTGCGCCTGAATGTCCTTGATGAACGGGATAATGTTCTTCACGATTTCCTCGTGACCTGCCATAATTGCCTTGAACATTGTGTCATCGTCAACCTCGTTCGCGCCCGCCTCAATCATAACAACCTTCTTCTCGGAGGAAGCAACTGTGAGGTTGAGGTCGCTCTTTGCGCGCTGCTCTGCGTTCGGCATAAGCACGATTTCACCGTCAACAAGACCTACGGAGATACCGCCGATAGGTCCGTTCCACGGAACATCGGAGATAGAAACCGCGATAGACGCGCCAATCATGCCCATAATCTCGGGCGAGCAGTCAGGGTCAACCGCGAGAACGGTCATTGTGATAGCGACGTCGTTTCTCATATCCTTCGGGAACAGAGGACGCATCGGGCGGTCAACAACGCGCGAAGTCAGGATAGCCTTTTCGCTCGGTCTGCCCTCTCTCTTGAGGAAGCCGCCGGGGATTTTGCCCACGGAGTAGAGCTTCTCCTCGTAATCCACGGAAAGCGGGAAGAAATCCACGCCCTCACGGGGCTTGGGGGAAGCGGTTACGTTAACCATAACAACAGTTTCGCCGTATTTTACCCAGCAGGAGCCGTTTGCCAGACCGCAAACCTTGCCGGTTTCAACGGTAAGCTCACGTCCTGCGAACATTGTTTTAAATACTCTGTAATTTTCAAACATTGCCCAAAAATTCCTTTCTGATAAACTTGAAATTCCTCGGGCGCGGCGTTTGCAATAAATTCAACCGACGCGTGTACATCGGCTCAATTTATTGCCCGACACACCCGAATAAAGCAGAGGTTGACCGTATGCGGCCGAGGGCGTTTTGCCGACAGCCGCGCAGTCAACCGCTTGCTTACTTTCTGAGTCCGAGCTTTGCTACGATAGCACGATAACGCTCGATATCCTTCTTCTGAAGGTAGTTGAGCAGGTTTCTTCTGTGACCTACCATCTTGAGCAGACCGCGAGTGGAGTGGTGGTCCTTCTTGTGAACCTTGATGTGTTCGGTCAGCTCGTTAATTCTCTTGGTGAGGATAGCGATCTGAACCTCGGGAGAACCCGTGTCGTTCTCGTGCAGACGGTTAGCTTCGATAACCGCAGTTTTTTCTTCTTTTCTCAGCATTTTTTACACCTCTTTAAAAATTATTTCCCGCGTTCACAGCAGAGGGATATGGTGTCTCTCGAAACGAGCAAAATCCGCAGTCCGTGAATGGGGTGATTGTCTGTGCCGCGAAACTTCAGCGCGTACACAAGCCATATTATAGCACATTATTTTCGGTTTGTAAAGAGGTTTTTGCAATTTTTCTGAAATATTCATCGAGAATTTTTTGAAATTTGGTGAATTTCGGGGAATTTTGTCGGGGAACTTTTGGGTTTGCGAACAAAACCTGCTCTCTCGGGAACTCGGGTTCCTCGCGAACAGAGCCCGATTTGCGGGAACTTTTAGTCCTCTATTGCGAGCGAATTCTTGGCTTCTGCGAAGCCACGGCGATTTTTCGGGCATC
>CAZKBF010000032.1:0-15989 GCA_964551225.1 uncultured Ruminococcus sp. | reverse complement strand
ACATCGACGCAGGCGCAAAGAAGGTTGTTATTTCTGCTCCCGCAGGCAACGACCTCAAGACCATCGTTTACAGCGTAAACGAGAACACTCTTACTAAGGACGACCAGATTATTTCTGCTGCTTCCTGCACCACCAACTGCCTTGCTCCTATGGCAAAGGCTCTTAACGATTATGCTCCTATTCAGAGCGGTATCATGAGCACCATTCACGCTTACACCGGCGACCAGATGATTCTCGACGGTCCTCACAGAAAGGGTGACCTCCGCAGAGCTAGAGCAGGTGCTGCTAACATCGTTCCTAACTCCACCGGTGCTGCAAAGGCAATCGGCCTTGTAATTCCCGAGCTCAACGGCAAACTCATCGGTTCTGCACAGCGCGTTCCTGTTCCTACCGGTTCGACCACTATCCTTACCGCTGTTGTTAAGGGTGCAAACGTAACTAAGGAAGGCATCAACGCTGCTATGAAGGCTGCTGCTTCCGAGTCCTTCGGCTACAACGAGGACCAGATTGTTTCTTCCGACGTTATCGGTATGAGATACGGTTCTCTCTTCGATGCAACCCAGACCATGGTTTGCAAGATTTCTGATGACCTCTATGAGGTACAGGTTGTTTCTTGGTACGACAACGAGAACTCCTACACTTCTCAGATGGTTAGAACCATCAAGTACTTCGCAGAGCTTTAATTCAGAGCTTTTCGGAAATGCTCCCGAGTTTTTCGGGAGCATTTTTTGTAGTTTTGGCAAATTGTGATTTTTTACAGCTAAAAGCGCGATATTTCTCCATTGACAAGCCCCCAAAAATCTGATATAATTTTATTAGGGGATAAAACTGAAAGGAGGATAAATTTTGGACGTTGAAAACAATCAGCCGAGTGAAAATGCTGTAAATCCCGAGGGGAACGCGGGAAACGTAGGAGTTGCGGTTGACGACAATCCGCAGAACACGGAGGAATCGCGGGCTTATGCCGAGCAGCTTTCTCGCGTGGAGGCACGGCGGGTTTCTTTGGAGGAACAGGATAAAAAGCTGTTGGATGCGCTTGACGAGGTGCTGGAGAAGCGTTCTCAAAGGGAGAGAAAGCGCCCTCAAACCCGAGGCGAGCGCATAACTGCGGGAATTGCAAACAAAGGTGTCGGGATAGTCTCGCTGGGATTGATTTTGATATTTCTCGGCGTTGTGATGATAGTGACGCTTTTCTCGAAGGAGCCTGACTATTTCCTGCCGCTGAAGCTGTCGCCGATTGCAGCGATTTTGGTTGGAATTGAGATTTTGTTCAACCAGATGATTGCGCGCGGGCGATTTAAAATCAATATCCCGAGCATTATTATTTCGGGAGTATTAACCGTGGGCTGCTGCGTGGCGTGTGTGCTTATGAACGCGTCGTACAAGCAGGACACAATCGAGTATAACAGCCGAACCATCGCAGCTGAAATTTACGACAGAACCTACAAGGAACTTCGCAACTGCGCGGATTTGAAATCGGTTGAGGCGATTGTTGACCTGAACCCCGAGGGCACGGCGATTACAAAAGGTCTCGACGCGCTTTCTGCGGGAGATAAAATTGTGATAAACATCGAGTTTGGCGGCGGTTTTGCTGACCCGAGAGCGTTTGCGTCCGACTGCAAAAAGATAATCGAGGGTTATCGGATAATGGGGATAAACGTAACGGATTTTCATTTTTTCAACGAAACTGCGTTCAACACCTATTCACTTGACGTTATCGGAAAATATGTTCAGGATTATTCAGATACTCGATTAACGGAAATGGTAAATCATATTTATATTGAAGATTACAGTTTTCTTGAGGATTTGCGTGATTTGGAAGAAGAAAGCGAGGAAAGCTCTTCTTCTCAATAATTGAAAGGAGAAAATTTTGACAAACGAGGAAAAAACATCATTATATGAATGTATAAAAAGACAGTTTACAGACCCGGGCTTGTACAAGGTATCAAGAGTCTGCGAGTGGCTTGTAACAAACGGCTGTTCGCCCGAGCAGATGGGGTACGGCTCTTTCAGGGAGCTTGCGGAGGATTGCCCCGAAATGTTTGCTTTTCAGGACGACAACAACAATGATTTTATACAAATTAAGTCGTGGCAAGCGGGAGAGCGGGATTTCTCGGACAACTCGTGTCATCCTGCCGACAGCTTTTTCGGTTCACGGAACATTATTTTGAACGACGACATCATCGAGATGACGCAGCAGTCGCTGTTTGCGCTCACAAAGGTGCTCGGGAACGGGTTGAGCGTTCAGCAGATGAAAGGTGAGGTTTACAGAAAATTTGACGAGGCAAAGCAAAACAATAAGCTCGACTTTTTCGCGGAGCGGTACACTTTCCCGATTGATTACTGCGCGGACGGGCTGCTTGTAAACGGAATTGTCACCAAAAACCTTAGTCCCTACGGAAAAAGTCTGTATTTTTCATTCGAGAAAACGCAGATTTTTCGTCAGGGTGCATACGAGAGAAGAATTGTTCAGCACGAGATTTCGCAGGATGACAAAAACAAGGTTTATCGACTGCTTGCCGACAATTTCCAGACCGAAGTGCCTATTCATATGGCAACGATAAGCAAATTCCTCACCGACCACGGCGTTGACCGAACAAAATACGGCTTCTACAAAATGAAGGATTATCTCGCGCAGATGCCGTTTTTGGTGATGGACGACATTGTGCTTGGCGGTGTTCCGCAGGTGATGATAACCATCAAGGATATGGACAGGAAAACCGATTTCGAGGAAACCCGCCGCCCTGTTTACCGAAGCGAGCCTGCGTTTACCGAGAGATATCGCTCAAACGAGTCCATTCCGAGCAAAACGGCAGTTCCCGCGGGACGTCTTTCGGATTTCTGCAATTTGCCGACAAAGCCGATGGCAATTCTTGAGAAATTTCTCGAAGAAAGCGGTATAAAAACAGATTATTTTGAGATGGAAAACGACTTGAACGCTGATTTCAACCTTGCCCGCGAAACCAACAGCATTCGTGCGTTTGAGAACAAGCTGATTTTCCCCGTGCGTTATAAGAAGAAGGACGGAACGCACGTTGAGCTTACGCTGAAGCCGAGTACCTACGAGGGCAAGGAGTGGTTTTTGTATTTTGTGGACACGGGCGTCCGCGACAAAAATCCGCGCTTTATCAACCCCGGAAAGCAGCTCGAGAATTTCGCGTTTTTGGGGAGCTGGTCAAATTTCCTCTCGGAGCTTGCGTCAAAAGCGGTTGACGAGGATTGGGATTTCCGCGGCTCTGCGAACGGGCATTACAGGATTTTAATTCAGTACATCAAGTACACGTTCAGCCGACTTATGCGCGAGAAAAAGGTGTGCATTTCAAACGACAGGCAGTTCGCGGCGTTCAACACGGGGCTTGCCGACAACCACTATGATGACATTTACGCGTGCTTTAACCCGAACGACCCGGGCTGCGATACCGAGTGGAAATTCGCGGGCTTTTGCACGGCAGCTTCGGGCGGTCTCGGAAAGCAGCTCGTGAATTACTTCAACCCGCTGCCTGCGCCGCCGACGTATTTTTCGCGCAACGAGGACTTGTTCTTCGACCACCAAAAGCAGCTTCACACGGATTTCGAGCACATTATAATCGACAACATCAAGCGCTTGCCGTTACAGTTCCTGTACGACCAGTTTTTCGATAACGTGGAGGCGAGGGATTTGGTTGACAGAATACGTTCCAAAGGTATCGACAGAACGGTTCGCGATGAGCTTTACGATAAGCTGAAGCAGATTATTGTCGAGAACAGCCGACTGTTTCTGCGAATTCAAAACCGCCTGAAAGACGCGATTGAGCTGGCGAGAAAGCGCGTTCGCTGGAATTACAAGACCGCGGTTCCGTCGTATTTCCCGAAGCGTGATACAATGTCGCTGATGCTGCCGCTGGCGCTGATTGACGAGCTGAAACCCGATGTGGCGCTGGTTGTCGAGCTGACGAACTCTGGAAGTTATCAGGGGCAGACAATCTTGACGCTCCCGCAAGCGTACATTGACGCGCGACTTGTGTGCCGATTGACGGGCGACTGGCTCGACCCAACGAACATCTCCGAGCTTTATCAAGAGTTTGAGGAACAAACCGAGGACTAAAAAATTCAGACCAAAGTTAAACGCTTTGGTCTGTTTTTTTTTATAAATCAACTCGTGGGAACGGTTAATTTGCCTTAAATCTCTCCATAATTTTCACGGCAGCCTTTATTCCGTCAACCGCCGCCGACATTATCCCGCCGGCATATCCCGCGCCCTCACCGCACGGATAAAGCCCATCAGCAGAGAGCGCGCAGCCGTTTTCACCTCGCGTTATTCTGACAGGGGAAGAGGTTCGCGACTCGATTGCGGTGAGAACGCTGTCGCTGTCTGAAAAACCGTGAATTTTTTTCTCGAACACGCGAATTCCGTTTGCAAGAAAATCCGAGATGTGCTCCGGAAACAGCTCACGGAGATTTGCCGCTTCAACTCCCGGAAGATAGGTCGGCGTGACTTTACCCAGCGAAAATGCTGTACCGTTGCTCAAAAACTCTCTTGTGAGCATAGCCGGAGCGCGGTTGGAGCTTTTCCCGAGCGCAAACGCTTTTTGCTCGAGAGTTTTGATGAAGTCAACGCCCGAAAGCGGCGAGTTTCCGAAATCATCGGGCGAAACCGATACGAGAACCGCGCTGTTTGCGTTTTTGCCGGAGCGGGAAAAGTTGCTCATACCGTTTGTGACAATCGTCCCCGAGCTGCTTGCCGAGCCGACGACAAAGCCGCCCGGACACATACAAAACGTGTACACGCCGCGCCCGTTTTCGCGGTAGGAAAGCGCGTATTCGGCGGGCGGCAGGGCAGGGTGTCCCGCGAACTTCCCGTAAAGCGCCGCGTCAATATCCGCTTGTAGATGCTCAATTCTTGCACCAACGGAAAACGCTTTCGGCTGCAAATCCACGCCGTTTTTCAGCAGAATTTCAAAGGTATCGTGCGCCGAGTGCCCGACAGCAAGAACCAGCGCGCTGCACGGGATTTTCTCGCCGTTTACGCTCACCGAGCGCAGCTTTCCGCAGTTTATTTCGATATCCTCAATCGGCGACAGAAACCGAACTTCGCCGCCAAGCTCGATAATTTTCTTGCGCAAATTCACGACAATATTCCGCAGATTATCCGTGCCGATGTGTGGTTTTGCTTTGGTTAAAATCTCCTCGGGCGCGCCGAATTGAACGAACTTTTCGAGAACTCTAGCACAAAGCGGGTCGTTAATCCGCGTGGTGAGCTTTCCGTCAGAAAAAGTTCCCGCGCCGCCTTCGCCGAATTGAACATTGGTTTGCTCATCAAGAGCACCGCTGTTCCAATAATTCTCGACAGCGTAAATTCTCTCGGACATTGCCGCGCCGCGCTCAAAAACAATCGGCTTGTAGCCAAACTCGCAGAGCGTGAGCGCGCAGAACATTCCCGCAGGTCCGAATCCCGCGATGCAGATTTGCCCGTTTTGCTCCTCGTCACCGAAATTTACCGTGAGCTTTTCATTGGTGAAAGCGCGAACGTTCGGGAATTTCTCGGCAAGACGTGCTTCCTTTTCGGGCTTCAGCAGCTCGAAATACACGGAATTAACAAAGCAAACGCCGTGCCGCGCGTCAACGGAGGTTTTGTGGAGCTTTGCGGTTTTGACCTCGCTCTTATAAAGCCCGAGCGCCGAGAGCGCTTTTGAGATTGCGTTCTCGGCGTTTGCGGAGTTCAAGTCGGTTTTAATTTGTGAAACGATAATTGCCATTATGAGCCCTCGTCTTTTTGCACGGCGTAAATTGTCACCTTATAATCGCCCGTAACCCAGCACTTTTGTCCCGTGCCTTTAATCGAAACGGTTGCGGTAACGTCCTGCGTGCCCGGTCGAAGCGTAACGCCCATAAGGTTAACGGTTGCCGTGATATCGCCCTTGACAATGCCCGTGATAAGGTCAGACGGACCTGTTACCGTGACAGTAAGCGCGGTTGTTGTGAGCGAAACATTGTAATTGTCGGGAGTACCCTTGATTTCGATATCGTCCGAAGTTACGGTGTAGTCGAGCAAGCCGTAATTCTCGGTTTTCCAGGTTATCGTCGCACTGTTGTTGCCCGAAAGGTTCTTGTAGCCGTCGGGGAGAACAATGGGCAGATAAGTGTTGCTGTTCGGGGTGATGTCCGAGAGGTTGATTGTGCCGATATCGAGCTGACTTTGGTTGTCGATGGTGTTGTTGGGAGCGGCAACCGTGATTGTCTCGGGACGTATCTCGTATTTCAGCGAGTCCGCGTCAAAGTTTGCGGGATAGTTTATGGTAATCTTGAGCGGGAGTTCTTTCTGCTTGAAAATCGGGATATTTACGGTAACAAGCTCGGTTGAGAGCTTCAGTTTGTCGGAAACAATCTTTGTGCCGTTGCTGCCGTAGATAATAATTTCGCTGTTAGTCTGCGTTGACTCCATAATCTCGCCGTGGAAGGTGGATTTCGCCTCAATTCTCTCGATTTTTTCGAGCATCGAAGCCGAGCCGGTTACCGAGATAGTTTCGGGCGAGGTTGTGACATCGTCCGCGTAGAAGCCCTCGGGGAGACTGATATCGGGAGCGGTACCTGTTATCGGAAACTCCTTTGTGATAATCTTGTCGATTTCAAGGGACAGGGTTTTCGGTTCAACCTCAAGAAGCGTGTAATCCTCGTTGGTTTTGGCGAAAACCTCCAGCGTTACGTTGTATTTACCCGCGGAGGTTACTTCCGAAAGGTCAACGGAGGCGTAAAAATCCTGCGAATCGAGACGGCTGATATCGTAGCGCTTGCCTTGAATTTTGATGTTAACCGTTTGATTTATATCGTTTACAATCTGCAAGTTGTTGCGAACCATATAGTCGGTGAGGTGCGCCTCAACCGAGACGTTGTTAACCTCTTTTTCGATGGTCGGGAAAACCTGAATTGAAACAACAATCCACAGCGTAAACGAGAGCAAAAACGCAAGGATTAGGGTTTTGTAGTTGCGTTTGAGGTCGTTGAGGAAATTCAGGATAAAGTTTTTCATTGCTTATTTCCTCCTTGCTGTTTGGATTTGCGGGACTTTTTCTTTTTCTCGGAGGAGGTTCCGGGCATATATTTTCGGAGAATTGTGACAAGTCCGTCGCGCGTTTGGTCACGGGATAACTGCCCGTCGAGAGCAACAGAAATCGTTCCCGTTTCCTCGGACACAACGATAACAAGAGCATCGGAGTTTTCGCTCATACCGACGGCAGCTCTGTGGCGTGAACCAAGCTCGGTTGTGAGGTATTGGTCCTTTTGGGTGTTGGGCAAAAAGCAGCCTGCCGCGTAAATACGGTTATCGCGAATAATAACCGCGCCGTCGTGAAGGGGAGCCTTGTTGTAGAAGATATTGCAGAAAAGCTCGGGCTCGCACTCGGCGTTTATGATGCTGGTAGTTTCCTTTTCGATGATATCGCCGAGCTTTGTCTCACGCTCAATAACGATAAGCGCGCCTGTTTTGCTGTCGTGGAGACGCGCGCAGGCGTCTGCGATACCGAGAATAGCTTTCTCGCGCACCGAGGTATTTCCCGCGTTTTTCTCGACAGATTGCGCAAAGGTGGCAACTTTTGTTCCGCCGACCTTTTCGAGAATACGTCGAAGCTCGGGCTGAAAGACAATCATAATGGCGATAATTCCAACCTGAAGGAAGTTGTCTATGAGGAAGCTCATAGCACGCAGCTTGAAAATCTGCACCAAAATGAAGATAATGATGATGAAAAAGATACCTTTTAAGAGCTGCATTGCGCGGGTTTCGCGAAGCAGTTTAATAAGGTAATAAACAAGAAAAGTGAGGATAAGGATATCGAGAATATCGAAAATGCTTATCGATTGAACGATGTTGACGAAATTCTTGGCGATATCCTTTATATATTCGATTGCGTCCACGGCAAGCTCCTTTATATCCGCGGGAAAACCTCACGGAGTTATCGAAAATCAGTCGTTGTGCTCCGGACCTTTAATGATTGCGGCAACGAAATCGGGGCCTGCGTTGCAGGAAACGACAACGCCGATTTTTGAAATCATCACGGGCGGGTAGCCAACTTTTTTGGTCATTTTGTCGATAAATTCTTTTTCAAGCTCGGGGCGGGTTGTGGTGCAGATGCAGTAGGGCGTCTGGGGAATCATTCTCGCGGAGATGGTTTCAACCGCTGCGTCAATAACCGCCTTTTCGCCGCGTGCCTTTTTCAGCACCTCGGTAACCTTGTCGTGGAGCACGATGAGCGGTTTAAGTCCCATAAGCTCGCCGAGGAAGGAAGCAGCAGCGGAAATTCTGCCCGACTTTTTCATATGACGAAGCCCAAAGCCGACGATGAACGACTCGGAGTGGATAGCCCAATCTTGGAGGTAAGCGACGATGCTCTCGACGGACTGTCCGTCATCGAGCTTTTTGCAAGCCTCGATTATCGGGTAACCGTAAGCCACTGTGTAGTTGCGGGAGTCGATGTTGTAGATTTTGAGGTCGGGCAAATCCTCTTTAACAGCTTCGGCTGCGAGAACAGACTGCGCGTAGGTCTGCGAACCGGCAGCGTTGATTACGTCAACGATAATCTCGCGCACACCCTCGTTGTACAGCTCGCGGTACTTTTCCTCGAACTGAATTTGGGTAATCTGTGAGTGTTTGGGAATTTCCTCGTTGTCCTTGAGAATTTGATAGAACTCGTCTTCCTGAATATCGATGCGGTCGAGATAATCTTTGCCGTTGATATTAACCAAAAACGACATAACAACAAGATATTTTTCCCATTCCTTTTCAAGCTCGCGCGAGATATCGCAGCCGCTGTCGGTGATAATTCTAACCTTTTCGTTCATAACAATTTCCTTTCAAAATAATTTTGTGATAAGTTCAGTCCGCGTTGGACCAGTCGAATTTTGTAAGAGAGCCGTTGTTTTGAAGCTCGGGGAAATCCCATTGACGGAGGATTTCATAAGCGGCAATCGCGACGCTGTTGGAGAGATTGAGGCTTCGGAGCGTCGGCATCATTGGAATTCTCACGCAGGAATTTTTGTTCTTGAACAAAAGCTCCTCGGGAAGTCCCGCGTCCTCGCGCCCGAAAACTATGTAGCAGTTGTCGGGATAGCTCACGTCGGTGTAACGATTTTGCGCCTTTGTTGTGAAGAAAAAGTAGTTTCCGCTTGTTCGAGCGAAAAAGTCGTCAAAGCCGTCGTAATACGAGATATCCAGAAAATGCCAATAATCCAGCCCCGCGCGCTTGAGCTGTTTGTCCGTCGGCGTAAACCCCATCGGCTTGATGATATGGAGCGCCGCGCCCGTGACAGCGCAGGTTCGCGCAATATTTCCCGTATTTTGTGGAATTTGCGGTTCGGCGAGGACAATATTCAGCTTCATTTAAACCCTTCTTACTTAATCCGATTTATTGACAAAAAATCAATACATTATTATTATAACACAAACGCAAATTTTTTTCAATAGGATAATTGTATTGACAAATGAAAAATATTATGTTAAAATTTTACTGAATGATTGAGAACGGAGGCGGGAAATTGCTTGAAAAGATAACGACGCGGCACTTGAAAATGAGAACCGAGCGCAGCGCGGAGCTTGCCGCGGCTTGCGATATAACACAGAGCGGCTTGGCGATTGAGTTTTTTGATTTGGCGATGAATAGAGTTTTCGCGAAATCCACGGTTTTCGGCACGGAAATCGGCACGAAAACATCTGCGGAGCTGCTGGCGCGGCTTTTGGTCACGGCTTGTCGCGAGCACGGAATACCTGCTTCTGCGATAAAATCCGTGGGAATTGCCGCCGATGTTCACGTTGCGGAGTACCTTGCGGGAGAGCTTTCGGCGGGGGATTTGTACCTTTCACCGGATACCGAGCTGTATTTCCCGCCGTTCATTTCAATGGGAATAAGCGGGCGATTCACGGCTTCGCTTACGACGATACCAGAGGAGAAATTCACGGCAGCCGATTTCGGGAAAACGCTTTGCATTGCCGAAAACAACGGGGAAGAGCTTTTGTGCGCGGCTTTTCCGCTTGCGGGAGCGTTTGACGGGAGCGGTCTTGAAAGCGGAATGCCCGCCGAGAACGGTGCGATTGAAACTGTTCGGCGCGATGAAAAAACGTTGGTTTACGAGGTGATAGGCGACGCGAACTGCATCGGGATTTGCCCGTGCGGAGCGGCGATGGCGGCTGATTTGATGCACAAAGAGGGAATTATCGACGCGGACGGGATAATGTACGACCGCGACCTGTTTTTCATCGGAGAGGATTTTTACATATCGCAGGCTGATGTTCGGGCAATTCAGTCCGATAAAGCGAGAACCGCCGCCGCTCTCAACCTTTTCGGCAGCGAAAACGGGATTTTTCTCTCGGGTGAACCGTTTTCCTCACCCGACGGCTTGAAAGCGCTGTTGAGCTTGGGAGCAGTTCCCGAGCGGTTTTCACGGGCAGCTTTTGCGAGAAACTCCGTGCTTCGCGGTATCGAAAATTGCCTGAAAAGTGCCGAAACCCGTGAACAAGCGGAAAAAATTGCCAAAAATGCAAGGGATATTACGGAGGATTTGCTTTCCGATTATGATGAAAATTACTTAAAAAATCTGAATTTTTAAGTTAATGAAGAATTTGACAAATGAAAAATCGCAAAAAAATTGTAATTTTTAATAAAAAGCACTTGATTTTTTTAGTCAATAGTGTTATAATAATAAGGCATTTAGTATCCGTCGGCATAACTATGCCCATATTTGGGTGTTGACGTTTCGAGATAAACCACATATTGTGAAAAGCTCGGAATGGAGATGTTAGCCGATGTGTGTTGATGCCGCGGAGCAAAAGCTCGCGTGACATTAAAACGGATAGTCCGCTGAAACAAGGGGAAGCGACCTCTTGCCAAATGGCTCGGATAAGCCGGTTTCAAGAATATCCGAAAATTTCAGGAGGAAGAAAATGGACGCACTTAAAATCATTGAGCAGAGCAGTATGAAGGAGCAGGCACCCGCAATCGAAATCGGTGATTTCGTAAAGGTGTATGTACGCATCAAGGAAGGCGACAAGAGCCGTATCCAGATGTTCGAGGGAACCGTTATCGCAAAGAAGCACGGCGGTATCAACGAAACCTTCACCGTTAGACGTGTAGCACACGGCTGCGGCGTAGAGAGAGTTTTCCCCGTACATTCTCCGTCCGTTGACCATGTTGACGTTGTCAGAAACGGTAAGGTTCGCAGAGCGAAGCTGTACTATCTGCGCGACAGAGTTGGTAAGGCTGCCAAGGTTAAGTCCAAGGTTTAAGTAAATCTTAAACACAAGACGTTCCCGAAGTTAAAATGCGTCAAAGCGGCTTAAAATGCCGCTTTACACGCGTTGTTTTGTCGGGAACAGTTCCGAAAAGTGAGTGTGCTATGAGCGAGTTTGACGAGGAAATTGAAAAGCAGGGTGCCGAGGAAAAGGCTTCGGACAACGTTTCCGAGAGTGACGAAGCGGCTGTAGAGAACACCGAGTCGGCTGCGGAGACAACCGAAACTCCCGACGAGAACACCGAGAAGGGTGAAGACTCCGACGGTGAAAAGGCTCGTCCTTTTTCCGATGCATTGGGTTGGGTGAACAATATCGTTGTCGCGGTTGTGGCAATGCTGGTTCTCAACCTGTTTGTTTTTCGCTCGATAACCGTTGATGGCCCTTCTATGAACGATACTCTTATTGATAAAGACAAGGTGCTTATAACAAATCTGTTCTATGAACCGAGTTATGGAGATATCGTCGTTATACAAGCCGACAAGCTGGTCAACAGAAATACAAATATGTACGGCGAGGCGATTATAAAGCGCGTTATAGGCGTTGCGGGCGATACCGTCAAAATCAATTTCGAGGAAGGCAAGGTTTTCCGCAACGGCGAGCTTTTGGAGGAGGATTACATCAAAACCCTCACGACAAGGCGCTACAACGGCTTTGTTGAGAGCAACGTGGACTATGTTGTGCCCGAAAACTGCGTTTTTGTGATGGGCGACAACAGAAATGTTTCCAACGACAGCCGAAACCTCGAGGACATCGGCTTTGTTGACAAAAATCTGATTATGGGCAGGGCGTTTGTACGCGTCTCGCCGATTTCACAATTCAAATGGCTGTAAATAACCAAAACGACGCGGGAAATATCCAGTGGTTTCCCGGTCATATGACCAAAACAAGGCGGCTTATCGAGGCTGACCTGAAGATGGTTGACGCGGTTGTCGAGGTAACCGACGCGAGAATTCCCGAGAGCAGCAGAAATCCTATTATCGACGAGCTTTGCGGGAAAAAGCCGCGCATTATGATATTGAACAAATGTGACGCTGCCGATGAAAAGGCAACCGAGGCGTGGCGGAAATTCTACGAGAAACAGGGGATTTGCGTTATCGTGTGCGATTGCCGCAGCGGTAAGGGCGTGAACAAGTTTCTGCCTGCGGTGAAAAAGCTGCTTCGGGAGCTCACCGAGCGCAGAAAATCCCGCGGTATGATAGGAAAAGCGATGCGGCTGATGGTCGTGGGCATTCCTAACGTGGGCAAATCTTCGTTTATCAACCGAATGGCAAATTCCAAGAAAACAAAGGTTGGCGACCGCCCGGGCGTTACCCGCGGAAAACAGTGGGTGACGATTGACAAGGACGTGGAGCTGCTTGATATGCCGGGAATTTTGTGGCCGAAGTTCGAGGACAAGGACGTGGCGCAGAGACTTGCGTTCACGGGTGCTGTCAAGGACGAGGTTATGGACACGGAGGCGCTTGCGAGAGCGCTGGGCGCGGTTTTGATGCGGGATTATCCCGAGTTGATGAAAGCGCGCTACGGGATAACGGGCGAGGGCGATGTTCTCGTCGAGATTGCGGGTGCGCGGAAAATGCTGGTTTCGGGCGGAGAACCCGATACAGAGCGCGCTGCGGCAGCTCTTCTCGATGAATTTCGCGGCGGAAAAATCGGGAAAATCACGCTTGATAAGCCGCCGGTTAACGCTTGATTGACAATCGGAGTGTTTTTATGAGCAAGCACAAAAAAAGTGAGGCAACGCAGCTTGTAATCGAATGCGGCGAGGTTTCACTTCGCGATTTTGACAGAATTGTTTTCGAGAAATACGGGGCAGTCTGCGGAATTGACGAAGCTGGGCGCGGACCGGTTGCCGGCGACGTTTATGCGGCTGCGGTTATACTTGACCCGAAAAATCCGATTGACGGGATAAACGACAGCAAAAAGCTCTCCGAGAAGAAGCGCGAGCTGCTTTTCGATGAAATCACGGCGAAAGCGCTTTCCTACGGTATCGGAGTGGCAACGGTTGAGGAAATTGAACAGACCGATATCCTCTCGGCGGCGCTTCTTGCGATGAAAAGAGCGTATGAACAGCTTGCCGTGAGCGCGGGAATTGTTATAGTTGACGGCGATGTGCTGCCCGAAATCGACGGGTTTGTCAAGAACCTGAAGCACGGTGACGCGCGCAGCGAAGCGGTTGCCGCAGCGTCAATTCTGGCAAAGGTTTCGCGTGACCGCTATATGAAAAAGCAGGGTGAGATTTACCCGCAGTACGGCTTTGAAAGACACGCGGGATATGGCACAAAAGCGCATTACGCTGCGATTGACGAGCACGGCGCTTGTCCGATACATCGACAGAGTTTTCTGACCAAACATTATAATAAAAAGAAAAAGAATGGATAAAATCGCAAAGGGTAAAATGGGCGAGGACGCAGTTTGCGAGGAGCTCAAGCGGCGCGGTCACAAAATCATCGCGAGAAATTTCCACAAGCGCATCGGCGAAATCGATATAATTTCGGAAATCGACGGGTTTGTCGTATTCACCGAGGTAAAGGCGCGGGAAATTCGCAGTATGGTTTCGGGGCTTGAGGCGGTGAATTTCACCAAGCAAAAGAAAATCGTGCTCACCGCAGATGCGTGGCTCACGGAAAATCCCACGCGCTTGCAGCCGAGATACGATATCGCAGAGGTTGAGTTCACGCGCGGCGAGTTTCCGAGAATTACCCGAATACAAATTTACGAGGACGCTTTCACGGCAGACGGAATTTACACCGTAAATTGAAAGGATGACAGACAATGAATTACGCGAGCACAAGAAATTCTTCGCTCAAGGTATCGAGCGCGCACGCTATTGTAAAGGGACTTTCCGACGAGGGCGGACTTTATGTCCCCGAGAATATCCCCGCGTTCACCGAGGAAGAAATCAAATCGCTTTGTGGGAAAACCTACACCGAGCGCGCTTACGCGGTTTTCTCGAAGTTTCTGACCGATTTTACCGAGGAGGAGCTTCGTCACTGCGTTGAGAGCGCTTACAACGACAAGAATTTCGACACGAACAATATCGCCGAGATAACCAAGCTGAACGGCGGAAAATACGTTCTTGAGCTGTGGCACGGACCTACCTGCGCGTTCAAGGATATGGCGCTTCAGATTTTGCCGTACCTGCTGACAACCTCCGCGAAAAAGACGGTTGACGGAAAGCATATCGCTATCCTTGTGGCAACGTCGGGCGATACCGGAAAGGCAGCTCTCGAGGGCTTCAAGGACGTTGACGGCACATCAATCAGCGTTTTCTACCCCGAGGACGGTGTTTCTCCGATGCAGAAGCGCCAGATGACCACCCAGGAGGGCAATAACGTAAATGTCTGCGCGGTTAAGGGCAACTTTGACGACTGCCAGAACGGCGTTAAGGCGATTTTCACCGATAAGGATATCGAGGAAAAGCTCGCGAAACAGAACATTCTGTTGTCGAGCGCAAACTCGATAAACTGGGGCAGACTTGCGCCGCAGATTGTTTATTATGTATCTACTTACGCGCAGCTTGTTGCCGATAAGGAAATCGAGTTCGGCGAGAAGGTGAACATAGTTGTTCCGACGGGCAATTTCGGCAATATCCTCGCGGCTTACTACGCGAAGAGAATGGGCATTCCCGTAAACAAGCTGATTTGCGCGTCCAACAGCAACAACGTCCTCACCGACTTCATCAACACGGGCGTTTACGACAGAAACAGAAAGTTCTACACGACAATTTCTCCGTCGATGGACATTCTCATCTCGTCCAACCTCGAGAGAATGCTCTATCACCTCACGGGCGAAAACGACGCGCTGATAAACGATTGGTTTGGGAAGCTCAAGACCGACGGTAAATACGAGGTCAACGACGACGTGAAGAGCAAGCTCGGCGAGCTGTTTTTCGCGGGCTGCACCTCGGACGACGAAACCAAGTCCACAATCCGCAAAACGTTTGATGACGAGCACTATCTGCTTGACACGCACACCGCGGTTGCCGTCAAGGTTTACGAGGATTATAAGGCAAAAACGGGTGACACGACAAAGACTATCATCGCTTCGACCGCAAATCCTTATAAGTTCGTGAGAGCTGTTTACGAGGCTGTCGGCGGGAACGCAGAAGGCGACGAGTTCGATATTATCGACAAGCTCGAGGCAAAGACGGGAACCAAAATCCCCGCTCCGCTTGCCGCAACCAAGAACAAGGCTGTTCGTTTCACGGACTGCGCGGAAAAGCAGAATATGAGCGGCGTGGTTCTTGATTTTCTTAAAAATCGATGATTTACACGATTGGCGACCTTCACCTGTCGCTCGGCTGCGATAAGCCGATGGATATTTTCTCGGGCTGGACAAATCACGTTGAACGCTTGAAGGAAAATTGGAACTCCAAGATAACCGAAAACGACACCGTGATTTTGCTCGGTGACCATAGCTGGGCGCTGAAGCTGGAGGATAGCCTCAAGGATTTGGAGTTTATCCACAAGGAGCTTACGGGTAAGAAAATTCTTGTAAAGGGCAACCACGATTTGTGGTGGTCAACGATGAACAAAATCACGAATTTCGTGAGAGAAAACGGCTTTACAAGCATAGATTTCCTGTTCAACAACGCTTATCTCGTCGAGGGAATTTCAATCTGCGGAACGCGCGGTTGGATTCGCGAAAACGGTGAAGAGGCTGACATAAAGGTGATGAACCGCGAGGCAGGGCGGCTGGAAGCGTCGCTTCAGGCGGGCGTGAAGCTCGGCGGTGA
>CAZKBF010000031.1:0-18841 GCA_964551225.1 uncultured Ruminococcus sp. | reverse complement strand
TACATATTCCAGAAGAGCCGATGATTATAATATTATCGGCTCTGCATTTTTGTAGCTATAAGCTGCCTATGGCAGACGCCGTGTTTTTCTATAAAATTCGATATTATCACTCATTGTATATCATAAATGAGGAAGATGTTTTCGGTATTGCTGTAATTCCTCTTCACTGACAGTTGTAATTATCTTGTCAAGATAAGACAGCAGCTTTTTCTTGTCTTTCGGCAATTCAGCTTCAAAGTGAAAAACATTGGAAGCACCCATGGCAGCAACAATAGTCGGTATAGTTAAATTCTCCACTAACGTTCTGACTTCCTTATACTTTTCAATTTCACCCTCTTCAAGCCAGTTTCCACGTTTAATTTCATCATAAAGTTCGGAATCAGGATATATCGTTAGCATATTAGCACCAATCATAATCGGGTGAAGTTGATTGCATATATCGGCGGTTATTTTTGCACCTATTTCTCCTCGTCCTGCGCCTGAAATGCTCACAAGATAGAAAAAGCCGTAATGAATTCCTGCCTTGTCTAATCTTTTACATTGTGTGATGATGTCGGCAGAAGTATAGCCTTTATTCATAAAAGCCAAAGCTTCATCATCGCCTGTTTCAATACCGATTGTCAGCCCGTCGAAACCCATATCGTGAAGCTGTGACAGCTCTGCGTCCGATTTAGCTGTGACATCTGTAATTCTCGCAAACGAGCCGATTGATGTTACTGACGGCAAATATTGGTGAATTAACTCTGCAATCTTTGCTAACTTTTCATAAGATAAAACAAACGGATTTGCGCCTGTTAAAAAAACACGTTGGATAGGCTTTGGCGATGGTAAATTACGGAGGCGTGCGGTCATTCTTGAAATTGGATTTGAACATAGAATTTGCGTTTCCAACAAATCACTTTCAATATCCTCCATTGGTGACAACCTAAAGTTAAATGGTAAATCATTGTACAAGGTGCAGAACTTGCATTTGTGATGCGTACAACCGGCTGTTACCTCCAGCAGCAATGATTCCGCTTCATAGGGCGGACGCCAGATTGTTCCTGTGTAATGCATAAAATCATCTCCTTTATTTCCATTATAATTATTGTACGAAGATTTTTCAAGTACTGTACTTTTTTGTAGTATATATTGTTTTTTATGCTTCTGTATGCTATAATAGATTCAAGGAGATGATTGTATGAAAAAGACCGAGTCGGCGATTGAACGCTGCAAGACAATTTCGACTATACAAAAGATTTTGGGCGGCAAGTGGAAAATAGAGATTCTTTACTATATCGCATTTCAGAACGTTCACCGTTTCGGTGAACTGCGCAGACAAATCGGTGAAATTACCGAATCCAGTCTGACCAAGCAATTGAGGGAGCTTGAAGCTGACGGGTTTATTACTCGCCACGACTTTAAAGAAATCCCGCCTCATGTAGAATACAATCTCACAGATTTAGGCAAAAGCTTTATTCCTGTTTTTGAACATATGAAGCAGTGGGGCGATGAAAACCTGAAAACGTAATACAATAAGCAGAGCCGACGAACTATGATTATCGGTGTTCTGCGGGGATTTTTCTTTTTCAGTTTTGGTTATATTGTCGGTAATAAACATTTCCGCATTATTAAAGAAATGTGACTATCTCCAAACTTTCTGCTTTTTAACAAAGGTGCTACATATAGCATCATAAGGCAGTACATCTGAAAATAAGCTCGGCTGTGGAATTATATTGAAATTCGGGTTTGTTTGTGATAAAATAAGTATGGCGGGTTGATAATCTGCCCGATATATCGGAAGTTGTTGGGGTAATTATATATTATGAATGATTGGTCTACAGTTTATATAATTGCCGAACACCTAAAGCAGACCAATTCGCTGAAGAAAACCATTGACACAGCAAAGCGGCGTATTGAACAAATCGACAGCGTAATCTCTCAACTTTACGAGGACAAGGTTGTCGGGCAGATGCTGCCTCAAGGCAAATCACCGCCGAAATGTTCACAAAGCTCTCGGCAAAGTACATAGCAGAGCAGGAAGAACAGAACGCTGCTTTGAAAGCGGCTCAAAAGGAGCTGGCGGCTCTTGAAGCGAAGAAAACCGATACTACAAAGTTTATCGACTTGGTAAGGAAATACTTGCATATTACCGAACTTACCCCACAAATCCTCAACGAGTTCATCGACAATGTGACTGTTCATCAAGCCGTTAAGGTTGACGGTAAACGCCGACAGGACATTGAGGTTTACTTTAACGGTGTCGGGCAGATGCTGCCTCCAAGGCAAATTTCGCCTGACGCAGAAAAAAGCCCGAAACAACCGAGTAAACGGTCATTTCGGACTTTGGCGGGAATTTTTATCCCTAATCTGCCCTCGCATATGGCGGGGATTTTTTTTGTGAAGGTTCACGTCAATTTGGTTATTTTTACAATATTTTGTTTAACAAGCAGTTTCGCTTGACAATTATTTTTCACAGCAGTATAATAAAATGGGTATATTTGTAAACTCCCAAATTTATTATGAGGTGAATTTATGAAAAAGACAATCAAGCCTATAGTTGCACTTTTTGTTGTTCTCGCACTTTGTCTCGGTCTGCTTGCGGGCTGCTCGGGAGGAAGCCCCGCAGGTACTTGGAAGCTGACAGGCGGCGAGGCTCTCGGAACTTCTGTTGATCCCAATCAGTTCGGTGATACTTCAAGCGCAACGCTTGTTCTCAACGAGGACGGCACGGTTCAGGGCGGCGGAACTTGGAAGCTCGAAGGCAGCAAGATCTTTCTTTCCGGGAGCGGTATGAATCTCGAGTGCGACTTCAACGGCAGCACAATCACTATTGATATGGGCATTGTGAAGATGTTCTACACCCGCGCATAATTTACTTATCGCAAAAAGTTCCCCCGTCGAAAAATCGGCGGGGTTCTTTTTGCCGAAATTATTCCCCGATAGCCTAAAAATCGCATATCGGCGGGAAATTTTGTTGACAATTCGCAAAAATTGTGGTATAATTTATATATCTTTGTATGAAAGGAATTTCAAGCTATGAAATACGATTTTAAAGCCGTTGAAAGCAAATGGCAGAAATACTGGGAGGAACACCGCACCTTCCACACCGAAAACGACTACTCCAAGCCGAAATATTACGCGCTCGTTGAGTTTCCGTACCCCTCGGGCAACGGTCTGCACGTCGGTCACCCGCGCCCCTACACCGCGATGGATATCGTCTCCCGCAAGCGCCGTATGCAGGGCTATAACGTCCTCTTCCCGATGGGCTGGGACGCGTTCGGTCTCCCCACCGAAAACTTTGCTATCAAAAATAAAATTCACCCCGCTATCGTCACCGAGCGCAACATAAACCGCTTCCGCAATCAGCTCAAGGCTCTCGGTCTCTCGTTTGACTGGGAGCGCGAGGTCAACACAACCGACCCGAATTATTTCAAGTGGACGCAGTGGATTTTCCTCAAGCTGTTCAACGCGGGACTTGCCTACAAAAAGGAAATGAGCGTTAACTGGTGCACCTCCTGCAAGGTCGTTCTCGCAAACGAGGAGGTTGTAAACGGTGCGTGCGAGCGCTGCGGCGGCGAGGTTATCCACAAGGTCAAGAACCAGTGGATGCTCAAAATCACCGACTACGCACAGAAGCTCCTCGATGACCTCGACAGCGTGGATTATTTCGAGAAAATCAAGACCGCTCAAGTCAACTGGATTGGTCGCTCAACCGGCGCAGAGGTTAACTTCTCCACGACAGCCGGCGATACACTCACCGTTTACACAACCCGCCCCGATACCCTTTTCGGTGCAACTTATATGGTTATCTCCCCCGAACACCCGCTTATCGAAAAGTGGGCTGACGAGAATAAGCTCACGAACCTCGACGCTGTCCGCGCTTATCAGGCTGAAGCAGCAAAGAAATCCGATTTCGACCGCACCGAGATGAACAAAGACAAGACCGGCGTTAAGCTCGAGGGCGTGCTCGCGGTTAACCCCGTAAACGGCACGCAAATCCCGATTTTCATCTCCGACTACGTTCTGATGAGCTACGGCACGGGCGCGATTATGGCTGTTCCCGCGCACGATACCCGTGACCACGAATTTGCCGAGAAATTCAACCTCCCGATTATCGAGGTTGTCAAGGGCGGCGAGGACGTTCAGAAAGAAGCGTTCACCGACTGCGCGACCGGAATTATGGTCAACTCGGGCTTCTTGGACGGGCTTTCCGTTGAGGACGCAAAGGTTAAAATCAAGGAGTGGCTCACCGAAAAAGGTCTCGGTCACGAAAAGGTTAACTACAAGCTCCGCGACTGGGTGTTCTCACGTCAGCGCTATTGGGGCGAACCCATTCCCGTCGTTTACTGCGAAAAGTGCGGCTGGGTTGGGCTGCCCGAGAGCGAGCTGCCGCTGAAGCTGCCCGATGTCGAGAGCTATATGCCCACGGACAACGGTGAAAGCCCGCTGTCAACGCTCGAGAGCTTTATCAACACCACTTGCCCGAAGTGCGGCGGCGCAGCAAAGCGTGAAACCGACACAATGCCGCAGTGGGCGGGCTCAAGCTGGTACTTCCTCCGCTACACCGACCCCACAAATGACAAGGAGCTTGCCTCCAAAGAAGCGCTCAACTACTGGCTTCCCGTCGATTGGTACAACGGCGGTATGGAGCACACCACGCTTCACCTCCTGTACAGCCGTTTCTGGCACAAGTTCCTGTACGACCAAGGCGTTGTTCCGTGCAAAGAGCCCTACGCAAAGCGCACCTCGCACGGTATGATTCTCGGCATCGACCCCGAGAACCCCGGAAAGTTCTGCAAGATGTCCAAATCAAAGGGCAACGTTATAAATCCCGATGAGGTTATCGACGAGTACGGCGCGGACACAATGCGTCTGTACGAGATGTTTGTCGGTGATTTCGAGAAGGCGGCTCCGTGGCAGGAAAACGGTATCAAGGGCTGCAAGCGTTTCCTCGAGAGAATTTGGAATATGTCCGAGAACCTCAAGGACGGCGATGAGTACAGCGACGCGCTCCGCTCGTTGATGCACAAAACCGTCAAGAAGGTAACCGAGGACATCGAAACGCTGAAGTTCAACACCGCGATTGCCGCTATGATGGGACTGCTCAACGCTGCCGACGAGGCGGGCGGCTTCAACAGAGCCGAATTCAAGACGCTCCTCATTATCCTCAACCCGTTTGCTCCGCATATCACCGAGGAGTTGTTTGAGACGCTCGGCTTCGGTATCCTCAACGAGCAGAAGTGGGCTGAATACGACGAGAGCCTTTGCGCAGACTCCACGGTTGAAATCGTCGTTCAGATTAACGGCAAGCTCAAGGGCCGTTTCAACGCTCCCGCAGGCAGCGACAAGGACGCGCTGATTAAGCTCGCGCTCGAACAGGACGATGTCAAAAAGCTCGTTGACGGAAAGACGATTGTAAAGCAAATCGCCGTTCCCGACAAGCTGGTTAATATCGTTGTGAAGTAAAAACAAAGCCGCTTTTGATAGGTCAGTCAAAGGCGGCTTTTATTAAGTGAGGCTGAAAATGAATTTCCGAGTAGTTAAGGTTGACGAGAAAAATAAAACTTGCGAAATCGAGTACAACGGGAAAACTTATTATGCGAGATACGATTATTATATGGGGCGATTCTACTGCCGCGATGATGAGGATAACAAGTATTTTTTCCCCGATATCGCAGGCGGAATGATTGCTCGGGTGCTCAAATACAAAACCTTTTCCGAACAGGTCAACTCGCGGGAATTTATGTTGGCTTTTACAACCGAAATGGTGCGCCCCGGATAATTTTGCAAATCCGATTATCGCTGAAATCTGCCGCGTGAATTGTTTTCGGCAAAACAAAGCCTCCGTTTTCGCGGAGGCTCTTTTGTTCAACAACACAAAAACCGCTCCCGATAACGAGAGCGGTTCGTTTTAACTTATCAGCCGAGAGTTACGACAACCTCGTGAACTCCGCCGTTCTGTACGGGAATTACGTTGCCCGCAACTTCATTTCCGTCAACAATCATCGACTTGACGCCCTTGCAAACGTGGTTCGGGTTCTTTACGGTGATGTTGTAGGTTGCGCCGCGGAACTGACGGGAAACGGTCATTCCGTCCCACTCGTGAGGAATGGACGGGTCAATCTTCAGTCCGTCAAAGTCTGCCGCGATACCGAGAATGTACTGCGAAATCGCAACCATATTCCAAGCTGCCGTTCCGGTGAGCCAGCTATTCTTGCCCTGACCGAAATTCTTGCCTTCCTGTCCGATATCAGCGCCCGCGTCCTTACCGCCTATCATCTGACCGTAAACATAAGGCTCGGTCTTGTGAATATCGGAGGTCTCCTCGGTGAATGCCGGAGCAATCTCGGAGTAGTACTTGAACGCCTGGTCGCCCTCGCCTGCGTAAGCGGCAGCGCAGATAATCCAAGCATTGTTATGTGTGAAGATACCTGCGTTCTCCTTGTATCCGCCGGGATATGTGGAAATTTCACCGTACTGGATATAGTACTTGGTGTATGCGGGGTTGTTGAGAACAAGACCAAACTTGGTGTTGAGTCTTTCGTCGATAGCCTTGAGAGTCTTCTTGGAAGCCTCCTTGTCGATATCGGACATAATCGCGAAGCCCTGCGGCTCGATGAAAATCTGTCCTTCCTCGCACTCCTTCGAGCCCATCTTCTTGCCCTCTGCGTCATAAGCTCTGATGAACCAGTCGCCGTCCCAAGCGGAATCCATCATAGCCTTCTTCATCTTGTCAATTTCAGCCTGTGCCTTTGCAGCCTCATCGGTCTTGCCGAGGTGGTTGAGAATTTGAACGTAGTTAGGACCTGCAAAAGTGAAGAGCGCGCCGACAAATACGGACTCGGCAACCTTCGAGTAGCCGCCCTCTGCCTTGAACTTCGGGTTGGTGTAGGTCTGGAAAGACTCGCCGGGAGTGTCCGAGAAGCAGGAGAGGTTGATGCAGTCGTTCCAGTCTGCGCGCATCGCGAGAGGCAGACCGTGAGGACCGAGGTTGTTTACGATACGGTAGAACGAAACCTTGAGGTGCTCAAGCATCGGCTGTGCGATGGACATATCGTTGTCATAGGGAACCATCTCGTCGAGAATGCTCCAGTCGCCTGTTTCCTTGATGTACGCGGAAACGGAGAGAATGAGCCAAAGCGGGTCGTCCGAGAAGTCGCCGCCGATATCTGCGTTGCCCTTCTTGGTGAGGGGCTGATACTGGTGATAGCAGCCGCCGTCCGGGAACTGCGTGGAAGCGATATCGATAATTCTCTCTCTTGCTCTGTCGGGAATTTGGTGAACGAAGCCGAGTACGTCCTGATTGGAGTCACGGAAGCCCATTCCGCGTCCGATACCGCTCTCGAAGTAAGAAGCGGAACGCGAGAGGTTGAACGTAACCATACACTGATACTGATTCCAGATATTAACCATACGGTTAACCTTGTCATCGGGTGTATCAACATTGAGAATACCGAGGAGCTTATCCCAAGTATCCTTCAGCTCTGCAAGTCCTGCGGCAACCTTTTCGGGAGTGTTGAACTTCTCAATCATTGCGTTGGACTTTACCTTGTTGATTGTCTTTCCGTCAGCCTCAAATTTCTCGGCAACGGGCATCTCAACATAACCGAGGATAAATACGAGCGTCTTGCTCTCGCCCGCTGCAAGGGTAATCTCCTTGTAGTGAGAAGCGATAGGCGACCAGCCGTCAGCGAAGGAGTTGTTTGCCTTGCCGTCGAGAACAGCCTGCGGATTGTGGAAGCCGTTGTACAAACCGATGAAGCTGTCGCGGTCGGTGTCGTAGCCGTCGATAGCGTCGTTTACGGTGTAGAATGCAAAGTGGTCGCGTCTGTCGCGGTACTCGGTCTTGTGGTAAATTGTCGAGCCGACAACCTCAACACGTCCTGTCGAGAAGTTTCTCTGGAAGTTTGTGCAGTCGTCCTGCGCGTCCCACAAGCACCACTCTGCGAAAGACCACAGCTTGAAGGTCTTGGCTTCGCCGCTCTCGTTGGTGAGAACAAGCTGCTGAACCTCACCGTCATAGTTCTGCGGAACAAAGAAGGTTGCTTCAGCCTTCAGACCGTTCTTCTTACCGGTGATGATTGTGTAGCCCATACCGTGACGGCACTCGTAGCTGTCCAGCTCGGTCTTAACGGGCGACCAGCCGGGATTCCAGATAGTGTCGCCGTCCTTTATGTAGAAATATCTGCCGCCCATATCAATAGGCACGTTGTTATAACGATAGCGCGTTATTCTGCGCAAACGCGCGTCCTTGTAGAAGCAGTAACCGCCCGCCGTGTTGGAAATCAGCGAGAAAAATCCCTGGGTTCCGAGATAGTTTATCCACGGGTAAGGCGTGCGCGGGGAGGTGATGACGTACTCCTTCGCAGCGTCATCAAAATGTCCGAATTTCATTGGTTCATACCGTCCTTCCTTTTTTTGGAATTGCTTTAACAATATCCTATCTTAAATTATACTCCATTTTGCCGATAAATACAAGTCCTGTAAACGTTTCACCGGAACCGCATTTCAAACAAATTTTTCTCGCATTTTATGTGGATTTTGACGAAAATTTTCTTTTGGGTTGTCCGAACGCATTTATTATGGTATAATAAACAAAGTGCTTTGTAAAAAATCATTGACATAAAGTTAAAAGGAGAAATTATGTTTGAACTGATAAAAACCGAAAAACTCGCGCGGCGCGGTGTTCTGCACACGGTGCACGGCGATATCGAAACTCCGTTTTTTATGAACGTCGGAACTGCCGCGGCAATCAAAGGCGCGGTTTCCAGCATCGACCTCAAGGGCATCAAAACCCAAGTCGAGCTTTGCAATACCTATCACCTTCATCTGCGCCCCGGCGAGGACGTTGTGTACAAAATGGGCGGTCTGCAAAAATTTATGAATTGGGACAAGCCCGTTTTGACAGACTCGGGCGGATTTCAGGTATTTTCTCTTGCCAAGCTGCGTAAAATTAAGGAAGAGGGAGTGTATTTCGCTTCGCACATCGACGGCAGACGCCTTTTCATCGGTCCCGAGGAGAGTATGCAAATTCAGTCAAAGCTCGCCTCAACTATCGCGATGGCGTTTGACGAGTGCATCGAAAATCCCGCTCCCGTTGACTATGTGAAAAAATCCGTTGAACGTACAACACGCTGGCTTGAGCGCTGTAAAGTTGAAATGGCGCGGCTCAATTCGCTTGACGAGACTATCAACAAAAAGCAGCTCCTTTTCGCTATCAATCAAGGCGGAACGTATGACGATATCCGTATCGAGCATATGAAAACAATCGCCGAGATGGATTTGGACGGGTACGCTGTCGGCGGGCTTGCGGTCGGAGAACCCGCCGAGGTTATGTACCACATTCTCGACGTCGTGATGCCCTACGCGCCCGCAGGCAAGCCGCATTATCTTATGGGCGTCGGCACTCCGTCCAACATCATCGAGGGTGTTCGCCGCGGCATCGATATGTTCGACTGCGTTATGCCCAGCCGAAACGCCCGCCACGCGACGCTTTTCACTTGGAAGGGTATTCTCCACGTCAAAAACGAGGCGTACAAAACCGACTCCCGCCCGATTGACGAGGGCTGCGGCTGCCCCGCGTGCCGAAACCACTCGCGCGCGTATATCCGTCACCTTTTCAAGGCTGATGAACAGCTCGGCGGTCGGCTTTGCGTTCTCCACAACCTTTACTTCTACAACGAGCTTATGGAGAAAATCCGCGAGGCGCTTGACAACGGCTGTTTCGAGGAATTTGCGAACAAGTATACAAAGCTCCTCGCGCAGCCCGCAGACGAGTGATTTCTCCAAACCAAAGGTGGTTTTATGTCGATTATCGAACTTTTTCTTGTTGCCGCGGGACTTTCCGCAGACGCTTTTGCCGTTGCACTCGCCGACGGCTTCAGCCTGAAACGCCGCAGAAAAGGCGCGCTTATCGCGTTTATGTTCGGGCTTTTTCAAGCTCTGATGCCGATTGCGGGGTATTTTCTCGGGTACGGTCTCGCGGGGCTGATTTCCGCGTTCGACCACTACATAGCGCTCACCGTGCTCGGGTTTATCGGCGGGAAAATGATAATCGAGAGCGTCCGCGAGCTTCGTGAACGCGACTGCGAGTGCGAAGTGAAAAGCCTGTCCTTCCCGACAATCCTCCTGCAAGCCGCCGCGACAAGTATCGACGCGCTGATGGTCGGCGTATCGTTTGCGGCAATCGGCGTGAAAATCGTTCCCGCCGCAGCTTTTATCGGCGCGGTAACCTTTGCGATTTCACTCGCGGGCGTTTTCGGCGGGAGAAAATTCGGGCTGCTGCTCGGCGCAAAGGCGGAGCTTTTCGGGGGAATTGTTCTCGTGATAATCGGCGTGAAAACGTTTTTGGAGCATATTTTGTGAGGAGAATTTATGATAAACGCGGCAATTTTTGACCTTGACGGAACGCTGCTCGACAGCACTGATATGTGGGAAAACCTCGGAGAACGGTTTCTTCTCTCGCTCGGAATTGAGCCGAAAGATAATCTTCGGGACGCGATTTGGGATATGTCGCTGCCCGAGAGCGCGGCGTTTTTCAAGCGGGAGTACGCGGTTTCGCTGTCCGAGGAGGAAATTTTAGCAAGGCTGAACGAGCTTTCCGAGAGTGTTTACACAAAAGATGCTCCTCTGAAAAGCGGGGTGAAACGGCTGCTCGGCTCGCTTCAAATGCTGGATATAAAATGCGCGCTTGCCACCGCCGCCGACAAAAATCTCGCCGAAGCCGCTCTCGCTAGAACAAGCATTTCGGATTATTTTTCGGGCATTTTTTCCTGCTCGGATTACGGCGCGAAAACCTCACCCGATATCTTCCTGAAAGCCGCGGAATTGCTCGGAGCAAAGCCGTGCGAAACCGTTGTTTTCGAGGACTCGCTCACGGCTGTTCAAACGGCGAAAAGTGCGGGTTTTATCACGGCTGCGGTGTTTGACAGCAGCGAGAAAAATCCCGATTTGCTGCGCGATGTCGCGGATTTTTACGGCGAAAATCTCGATGAACTGCGAAAACTGATTTTTCTTCGATAAACAAAATTGCCCGAAAAATTCGCGCTTTTCGGGATTGTTTTTTGGAAACAGAATTGACGATAATTCAAAACCAAAAAGCCGCTTCCAATACGGAAACGGCTTTTCTTTTCAGTTAATTCGGAATTATTCCTCGGTTGCCTCTTCGGAAGCGTCGGTGTCCTCGGAAAGCGCTCTGATGGAGAGGCTTACTCTCTCGCGCTCCTCGTCGATTTCGATAATCTTAACGTCAACCTCCTGTCCAACAGTGAGAACGGAAGCAATGTTCGCAACTCTCTCCGTGGAAATCTGGCTGATGTGGATAAGACCGTCAACGCCGGGGATAATCTGTGCGAACGCACCAAACTCGGTTATCGAAACGATTGTCGCCTTGATAACATCGCCCTTCTTGTACTCGGAAACAAACTTTGTCCAAGGATTGTCCTCGGGGTCCTTTGCGGAAAGCGAAACGCGCTTCTTCTCGGGGTCAAACGACTTTACGATAACGTTAATCTTGTCGCCAACCTTAACGATATCCTTCGGGTGACCTACGCGGTTCCAAGTCAAATCAGCAGTGTGAACAAGACCGTCAACTGCGCCGATGTCAACGAACACGCCGTAGTTCTCGATAGAGCGAACCTCGCCCTCGAACTTCTGACCAACCTCGATGGTCTCCCAGAACTTTGCCTTTGCTGCGTCGCGAACTTCCTTGTTTGCCTGACGAATGGAGCCGACAACTCTGCCGCCGCGCTCGTTGCTAACCTCGATAATCTTGAACTTAACAACCTTGCCAACGAGGTCGTCGAGCTTGCCGCCGCGCGGAACGCTTGTGTGCGAGCCGGGAATGAACACTCTCGTGTTCTCGTAGATTACGATTACGCCGCCCTTTACAACCTGAGCAACCTTGCCCTCGATGGTTTCGTTTGCGTCCTTGACAGTCTGAAGCTTCTCAAGACCGAGAACCGCGTCAACACGCTTTTTGGACAGAGCAACAGTACCAACATTGTCGTCAACCTTGATAACAACTGCGTCGATAACATCGCCGGGCTTTACAATGTCCTCAACCTCTGCGTTGGGGTCGTTTGTGAGCTCATCGCGGACTATGTAGCCTGTCTGCTTTGCGCCAACCTCGACTACCGCTTCCTTCTTTGAAACGCTTACGATTGTAGCCTTAACTCTTTTGCCGGTATATAATCTCGTAAAAGACTGGTCCTGCTCGAGCAGCGAAGCAAAGTCCTCCTCATTTTCATTTGTGGTTTTAATCTCTTCGTTCATTATCTGATGAACCTCCTTAATGATATAGCCGGGTGTAGAAGCTCCGGCTGTTATGCCGACTACGCAGTCGGCAGGCAGATTTTTTGCAATCTGCTCGGGCATCTGCGCGGCGTTTGTCACGAACACGGTTTTTGTGTATTCGCGGCAAATTTCCGCAAGACGCTTGGTGTTTGAGCTGCTTTTGCCTCCGACGACAACCATCAAAGCCGCTCTCTTGGCAAGCTCCCGCGCACTTTCCTGACGCTGTGCGGTAGCGCTGCAAATTGTGCTGTATATTTGAACGCGAGGGTATTTTTCCCGTATCCTTTGGGAAATATCCAAAAACCTCTCGCGGTCGAAGGTGGTCTGAACGACAAGCGAAACCTCATCGTTTTCGCCTATCGCGCCGCTGTTAAACAATTCATCAACTTCCTCAAAGCTTTTCGCGGCGAACGCTTTTGGGGAAGAGTTGCCCATAATCCCGACAACCTCGGGGTGATTTTCATCGCCTAAAACAATAACCGAGCCGTTTTCCGAAAGCCCGCTCACGATGCCGTGTATTTTCGCGACATACGGACAGGTCGCGTCAAGAACCGCTTTGCAGAGCCGATTTGCCTTTTCCTTTTCAGCCTTCGGGACACCGTGGGAGCGTATTATCAGCACCTCTCCCGCCGCCTCGTCAACCGAATTTACCGCGCAAACGCCCTTTTTGTGCAGCTCCTCGACAGCCGCCTCGTTATGTATAAGCTCTCCGAGCGTGAACACTCTGCCGTGACTTTCGGCGGCTTTCTCGGCAATTTCAACCGCGCGCCGAACACCAAAGCAAAAGCCCGCGTTCTCGGCAATTTCTATCTTAATCATTGTATCAATCGATTTCGGGAGCGTTTTCCTTGAGTTTTATGATTTCTCCCATAATCATTTTGCTGATTCTATGTATTTCGTGCCTGTCCTCAACGTTGATGGCGAAATTCTCCGCGGGAAGCAGCTCGCCGACCGACACAAGAACCTTTCTGCGAAGCGCTTTCTCCTTGCCGTACCTTATAAATACAGGGGCAACGGGAACTCCCGCCTGCGCCGCAACCATCGAAACACCGCTTTTCGGCTTTCCGAGCTCACCCGTCTTGGAACGCGTTCCCTCGGGGAAAATCACGAAATTCCAGCCCTTTTTCAGCCCCTCGAGCGCCTTGTCGATGCCCGAAGAATCCCGCGCGCCGCGCTTTATCGGGTAAGCGTGAAGGTGCCGCAGAACCCACGAGAACAGCTTGTTCTTCTGGAACAGCTCTTCCTTCGCCATAAAGGTGCAGACGCCCTTGAAGACTATTCCGACCATCGGCGGGTCGAAGTTTGAGACGTGGTTTGAGGCGATGATAATGCCGCCTTTTTTCGGGACATTTTCCTTGCCGATGACCTTTATCTTAAATTTAATGTGGTAAATCAGCCACAAAACCGCGCGACCAATCCAGTAAAACATATCACAACCGCTCCTTAACCGCTTTGCAGACGAACTCCACGCTCTCCTCGAAGCTCTTGCCCGTGGTATCGGCGAGAATTGCGTCGTCCGCTTGTTTCAGGGGCGCGTTCGCCCTGTGGGAGTCGTTGTAATCGCGCTTGTTCAAATCCGAGAGAACCTCCTCGAACGTCGCTGTGCTGCCCTTTTTGCGCAGCTCGTCGTAGCGCCGTTTCGCGCGTTCCTCGGGAGACGCCGTGAGGAAAATCTTCACATCGGCATTCGGCAAAACCACCGTTCCGATGTCGCGTCCATCCATTATCACGTCGTTGTTTTCGGCAATCTCGCGCTGTAAACCGAGCAGCGCCGCTCTGACCTCGGCGACCGCCGAAACCGCGCTTGCCGCCATCGATATCTCGGGGAGACGAATTTTCTCGGAAACGTCGCGCCCGTTCAGATAAACGTGCTGCGTGCCGTCAACAAGGCGAATTTCCGCCTTAATCCCGCCGAGCGCGTTTGCGATTTCGCGGGGATTGTCCAAATCCGCGCCGTTCTCGACGCAGTAAAGTCCGACCGCCCGATAAAGCGCGCCGGTATCGCAGTAAATGAAACCGAGCCGCCGCGCGCACTCGCGTGCAACGGTGCTTTTTCCCGCACCGACAGGCCCGTCAATCGCGACAGAAATATGCTTCAACTTGTTTTTCACTCCGAACCGGAAATTTTAAAGGATAATAATTTAACGAAAAGCAACAAAGTGTTGAATAAAACGAGTCTACAATCCTTTGTAATCACTTTATTATAACACGTTTTTTTCAAAAATGCAAGGGCTTTTTACACGTTTTTCGCGAAAATTTGAAATCTGAACACGTTTTGCACAAATTTCGTATACACGCACAATTTACCGAACAAATTTTCGTGTACATTAACGAATTTTCACGCGCTTTCACCCGCGATTTTTGCCGTTGCGAAGGCAATTTGAAGGTTGAAACCGCCCGTGTAGGCGTCCGCGTCAATGATTTCGCCCGCGAAAAACAAGCCTTTTGTGACGCGGCTTTCCATTGTTTTCGGGGAAATTTCGCTTGTTTTCACGCCGCCGCGCGTGATTATCGCCTCGTCTATCGGGCGAAAACCGCTTATGTGCAGCCGCAGATTTTTCAGCAGATTTAACAAAGTTTTTCGCTCAACTTTGGTTATTTCGTCGATTTTCTTCTCGGGTGAAATTCCCGCCAAATCCGCAAAAATTTCCACAAGCTCCGCCGGCAAAAGCTTCCGCAAAACCTCGTGAAACGGCTTCCCGCGGTGCTCGGAGAACTCCCGCAGCAGCCGCGCGTCCAGCTTTTGCTCCGAAAGTGCGGGCTTCAAATCCAGCACCACGGAATAGCGGTTTTTCTGCATTTCGGGTATGTGCGCGGACGCGCTCAAAATCGTCGCGCCGCCCAAACCGTCCGCGGTGAACGCGACCTCGCCGAAGTCCTCGTAGATTGCCTTCTCGCCGTCAAGCAGCTTCACTGCGGTGTTTTTCAAGGTCAGCCCGCACGCGCTTCTCACCCATTTTTCATCGGTAACCAGCGGCACAAGCGACGGCGTAGGCTCGATTATCGTGTGCCCCGCCTGCCTTGCCAAACCGTATCCGGAGCCGTCCGAGCCGGTTTTCGGGTAGGATTTCCCGCCCGTTGCCAAAATGACAGAATTTGCAAAAAACTCGCCGCCAGATGTCCTCACGCCTTTGCACAAACCGTTCTCCAAAATCAGCGAGCGCGCGTTTTCCCGAAGAATTTTCACACCGAGCCGCCGCAGCTCCTTTTCCAGCGCCGCGACAATATCCCCCGCCTTGTCCGAAACGGGGAAAACACGCTTCCCGCGCTCGGTTTTCAGCGGCACTCCGAGACTCTCGAAAAACGCGATTGTTTCACTCGGCGGAAATTTCGTCATCGCGCCGTACAAAAATTTCGCGTTTCTCGGGATATTGTTCATCAGTTCCTCGATTTCGCAGTTGTTCGTGACGTTGCAGCGCCCTTTTCCCGTTATCGCGAGCTTTCGCCCGAGACGGTCGTTTTTCTCCAGCAGCACCACGCTTTTTCCGCGCCGCGCCGCCGTTATCGCCGCCATCATTCCCGCCGCGCCGCCGCCGATTACGATAACGTCAGACATCTTTCTTGTACACGCCGTTGCTGTCCCAGAGCTGCTCGAGCTTGCAGAACGTATTCTCCACGCGGCAGCGGTTTCCGCTCGATACCGCCGCGATAATCGCGTTTATCAGGCTCATCGGCGCAACCAAACTGTCCACAAACGAAACCATATCCGAATAAGCGTAGAGCTTTGTGTGCGCGTACTGGACAAGCGGCGAGCTTTCGCTGTCGGTTATCGCGATAATCTGCGCGCCCTCCTCGCGGGCGAAACGGCACGCCTCAATCGTGCTCTTCGCGTAGCGCGGGAAGCTCATCGCAATCAGCAAATCGCCCTCTCCAATGTGTATCATCTGCTGGTACAGCTCGGTTGTGCCGACGCTTCCGACAAGGGTTACGTTATCGAAGATAAAGCGCAGATAGTAGTTCATAAAGTTCGCCAAAATGCCCGAGGACATCGCACCCTGAATGTAAATCCGCTTCGCGCTGTTGATGACGTCAACCGCGTTTTCAAAGCTCTGCATATCGATGTTTTCGAGCGTGTGGCGGATTTTCTCGATATCCTGATTGAGCACGCCCGCAACAGGGTTCTCATCACCGATTCGATTGCGGGTGACGTCCATACGCTGAACGGCGGTCAGGCGGTTTTTGATGTGGTTTTGAAGGGAACGCTGGAGCTGCGGATAGCCCTCAAAGCCAAGCTCAATCGCAAATCGCACAACCGTGGACTCGCTCACGCCAACGGTTTTTCCGAGCTTCAGCGCCGTCATATACGCAGCTTTTTCGTAATGCTCCAAAATAAAGTTCGCAATCAGCTTTTGACTTTTTGAGAATTTCGGTATCAGTTCTTCGATTTTTTTCAGCAAATCATCGTTCATAAAAATGAGCCTCCGTTCTTGTTCTAAATTTAAGGCTGGCGAGAAAGGTACAGGTGCGAGGAAATGGCGCTTCGGCTAGGCTTTGTGCCTGCCGAATGTGCCGTTGACGAAGCAGATGTGCCTTTATCGACAGTCTGGTTTTGCGCAAATTCCCGCGCCATTTTATCGATATCTCTCTTATTTATAATACTACTTTTTCAACATTTTTGCAAGTGCTTTTTTGAAAACTTTCAAAAAAGTGTGCAGTTTTTTGCAGTTCGGGGTGTGTTATTATCAAGTCAGCGGGAAGAAACAAACAAATTCCCGCAAATAAAACAAGAAGGAGGAATAGAATTTGAGCTTGAAAAGTTTGCTCTTCGGCAGACAAAAGCTCTCGGACAGCTCGGCGCTCTCGCTGTTCTACACAACCGAGCTCGCCAAGTGGAACGACATCTACCGCGGCGGCGGTGACTGGCGCTACGTCCGCAAGGGCGGAATGAACGGCGGTATGCGAAAACTCGCGTCGCTCGGCGCAGCAAAGGCGGTTTGCGCAGAGCTTTCGCGGCTCTGCTTCACCGAAGGCACCGAAATCACCTGCCCCGATAAGGAAACGGAAAACTACCTCAAAAAGGTGTTCTCCGACAACAGCTTTTCCGAGAGATTTTCGGATTTTCTCGAGAAAATGTTCGCACTCGGCGGCGGTGTCGTAAAGGTGTACTGGGAAAACGGCGTGAAACTCGATTTTGTTTCCGCAGACGCTTTCGTTCCCACGCAATGGGACAGCAGAAGCATTTCCGGCGGCGCGTTCGGTTCAACGGTTTCGCGAAACGGCAAAAATTACATTCTCGCCGAAACTCAAGAAATCACCCCACAGGGCTTGCTCACGCAGAACAAGCTGTTCCGTGAGAACGGCGGCGAGGTTGCGCTCTCCGAGTGCTTCCCCGAGATGACCGAGAAAAGCCTTATCGAAGGGCTTGCAAAGCCGCTTTTCGTGTACTTCCGCGCGGGCTCGGGTATTCTCGGGCAATGCGCGCCGCTCGGTTCATCGGTTTTCGCGGGCGCAGAGGACACGCTGAAGTCAATCGACACCGTTTTTGACTCGCTTTCAAGAGAGTTTGTGCTCGGGAAAAAGCGCATAATCGTGCCGTCCTACGCGGTTCGCGGCGAGTACGACGAGAACGGTGAGCTGAAGCGCTACTTTGACGTGAACGACGAGGTTTTCGAGGCACTTTCGGCATCGGATACCGATGAACTCAAAATCTCCGACAACACCGCCGAGCTGCGTGTTCAAGAGCACATCGACGCGCTCGGGGAGCTGCTCGACTTGCTTTGTATGCAGACGGGACTTTCGGAGGGCGCGCTGTCCTACAAGAACGGCACAATCCGCACGGCAACCGAGGTTGTCTCGCGCAACAGCCGAACCTACCGCACCACGAGCTTCTACCGCAAGCTGATTGCGAAAAATCTCGAGCGCGTTGCCGAGAACATCTGTGTGCTCGCGAAAATGTCCGGTGAGCTTTCCGCGGCGGCTTCAGAGAACGTGCAAATCCGCTTTGCAGACGGTGTTTGCGAGGACGAGGGAACTCGCGCCGAGCGTGCCGCTTCGCTGTACAAAAGCGGTCTGATTTCAAGAAGCCGCGCGCTTTCCGAGATTTACGGAATTTCACTCGACGCGGCTCGGGCAATGGAAATGGAGGATTTTGATGGAAACGGAAACTCTTGAACAGGAGACTTTGGAGAACGCTCCCGAGGTCACCGAAATCAACGAGCAGCAGCTTTTGCTCACGGAAAAGGATACCGAGATTGACGCGCTCAAAAAGGAGCTGGACGAAAGCGCCAAGCGCCTTCTCAACATCAGTGTTACGCTTTCCGAGGCAGAAACAAAGCTCGCGCTGCTTATGGCGGGCACTGCCAAAGAAAAGCTCGCCGAGGCGGTTTCGCTTGCAGCAGTTTTGTGCAAATCGGGTAAAACTCCCGATGAAGCGGCGGCTGAAATTATCGCGGCTTATCCGCATCTGAAAGCGGTTCAGCGGGAAATTCCGCAGTTCTCGGCGGGAAGCTCGGGTACAAGCGACGGTTTCTCCGCTGTTCGCAGAATTTTCTCGGCAAAGTAAGCCGAGGGCGGGACGGTGGGTTTTTACCGCCGAAGCGGTGCAAGCCGAAAGGGTTACTTTGGT
>CAZKBF010000030.1:0-20982 GCA_964551225.1 uncultured Ruminococcus sp. | reverse complement strand
TTTTCGGGTTCGATGCCCGAAAAATCGCCCGCACCTTTCGCAAACTTATCTTAACAGGCGGGTGAAGTCACGCCTATCAAACCCGAAATTCTCTCTTACGATGGGGCGTGGCTTCACCCGCGCGATTTCGGCGGTTCGACGCCGCCGAAATCGCTAGGGTTTCGCAGAAACCCCGCTAACGAACGCGACAGAGGACTAATGGTTAAAGTAAATTTCGAGTTGTTCGACAAAAGCAGTATAAACAGCCGCGCGTTCACCAAAATGCCAAAAGAGAAAATTTTCCCAAAAATATCGAAAAACCTCTTGACAAGCAAAAAAAAATCTGTTATAATGATAAAGTTAATCGCTGAAAGCGAATAACCCCTTTCTCACGTCAAGGGGCGTGGGATATATATCCATAAGGAGGTGCAAATAAATGGCAAAGCTTGATTCCAAGTACGAGGCAATGGTTGTTCTTTCTGTAAAGACCAACGATGAGGAGCAGGTTAAGGCTCTCATCAGCAAGTTCTCCGATCTTATCAAGAACAACGGAACTCTCGAGGGCGTTGACGAGTGGGGCAAGAGAAAGCTCGCTTACGAAATCAACTACGAGAGCGAGGGCTACTATGTTCTCTACAATTTCGAGAGCAAGCCCGATTTCCCCGCAGAGCTGGAGCGCGTAATCAGCATTACCGATGGCGTTCTTCGCTCAATGGTTGTTCTTAGAAAGTAATCGAATTTTTGGCGGAGGTGTATTGCTATGAATAAGGTTATTATGATGGGAAGAATAGTCAACGATTTGGAGCTTAAAACAACTCCTCAAGGCGTGACCGTTTGCACGTTTCGCATTGCAGTTGACAGAAATTTTCAGAAAAAAGGCGAGGAACGCAAGTCAGATTTCTTTAACGTTGTAGCTTGGCGTTCAAATGCCGAATTCATTTCAAGATATTTTTCCAAAGGAAAGCCTATTCTTATTGAGGGTGAGTTAAACACAAGACAATATACCGACAAAAACGGAAATCCCGCAACATGGTATGAAATTGTTGTTGACAGACAGTATTTTGTTGGAAACAAGAGCGAAGGCGGTTCGGGAAGCTACTACTCAAGCGGTGACCCCGGATACGGAACTCCCCCTCCCGAGAGCAGCTCACGTTCAGCTTCTGCTTCCGCTCCGTCGGAGAACAATGCTCCCGCCGCAGACTTTTCCTCTGCCGACAGTGACGATTATCCATTCTGAGAAATTGTTATCTAATCGAAATCTAAACAGGAGGTTAAGACTATGGCTGAAAAGACCGAAAGACCTGTTCACGCAGCAAAGCGCAGCCGCAAAAAGGTTTGCCAGTTTTGCTCGGACAGAACAGAGTTCATTGACTATAAGGACATCAACAAGCTCAAGAAGTTTATGACCGAGCGCTCCAAGATTCTGCCCTGCAGAGTTACCGGCTGCTGCGCTTATCATCAGAGAGAGCTTACCAAGGCAATCAAGAGAGCAAGACAGGTTGCCCTTATTCCTTATTCTGCTGACTAATTGTCAACAAAGCAAAACAAAAGCAGGTTCGTTTGAGCCTGCTTTTTTGTTTGTGTAATAAAAAACTCGGGGCGTTTGCTCCGAGTTTTGTTGTTTAATCTGAATTTGTGGAATGGGATTTGCAGGGTTTGATGTTAAGATAATTTTGTTTAAAGGGAAGTGCGGGTTTTGTTGTTAAATCTCGCTTTGTTCGGTGGGATTTGCTAATTTTTTTGCGTCCGCAAAAAAATTTTGGCAATGGTTGCGAAACTGAATTTCAAGTCGGTTTTCTGAAAATCACTTTGTGAAAGCGTTCTTTTTTGGATTTGACGCTTCGCTCCAGTATTGACGCTTCGCTCCAGTGCCTTCGGCGACCAACAAACTTTTTCTGAAGAAAAAGTTTTTTGGATTTTCAAAAAGACTTTTGTCCATGCACCGCGAAGTGAAAAGGGTGCAGCGTCACGCTGCCTTCGCGGTGCTCGATTGCCACTTTGTGCAAACTCCCGCCTTACTTCGCCAGCAACTCGCAAACCTTGTTCGAGAACTCAACAGGATTCTCAATCGGCATTCCCTCAATCAACAGCGCCTGATTATACAAAATATCCGCGTAATCCGCCGCCTTCTCCTTATCACTCTCGTACAGCTCTTTCAGCTTGCCGAAGATAGCGTGATTCGGGTTAATCTCGAGGATTTTCTCCGCCTTTGCACCATCGCCGTTAGGCATCGCCGACAGAACCTTCTCCATCTCAACCGACAACATACCCTCGCTGGTAATGCATACAGGGTGGCTCTTCAAACGCTGCGACAGCTTAACCGACTTAACCTTCCCGCCGAGCTTTTCGGTCATAAACTCAAACAGCGACTTGTTGTCCTCCTCGGCCTTCTTGATTTCCTCCTTCTCCTCGGGTGTATCAAGCCCCAAATCGTCCGCGGAAACCGACTTGTACTCCTTGCCGTCAAAGTCGTGCATCATTTGCAGGCAGAACTCGTCAACGTGGTCGGTGAGGTACAGAATTTCGTAGCCCTTGTCGCGAACCTGTTCGGTCTGCGGGAGGCTCTCGATACGGGTAACGCTGCTGCCGCTCGCGAAATAGATGTACTTCTGTTCCTCTTTCATACGGGAAACGTACTCCTCAAGAGTGGTTGTACCGCCGTTTGAGGTCTTGAACAGCAGCAAGTCCTGAAGCTCGTCCTTGTTCATTCCGTAAGCCTCGTAAATGCCGTACTTAATCTGCGAGCCGAACGTTTCAAAGAACTTCTCGTATTTCTCGCGCTCGTTTTTGAGCAGCTTTTTCAGCTCGTTCTTAATCGACTTCTCGATACTTTTGGCGATAATTTTCAGCTGTCTGTCGTGCTGGAGCATTTCGCGCGAGATATTCAGCGACAAATCCTCGCTGTCCACAAGACCTTTGACAAAGCTGAAATAATCGGGCAGCAAGTCCGAGCATTTCTCCATAATCATAACGCCGCTTGAATAGAGCTGCAAGCCCTTTTCGTAGTTCTTGGAGTAATAGTCGTAGGGCGCGTTTTGCGGAATGTAAAGCAGCGCGGAATAGGTTGCCGTGCCCTCGGTTTTTGTGTGAATGTGAAGCAGCGGGTCGGTGTAATCGTAGAATTTGTCCTTGTAGAACTGGTTGTAATCCTCGTCTTTAAGCTCGGTCTTGGACTTCTTCCAAATCGGAACCATTGAGTTGAGCGTTTCGGTAACGGTTTCCTTTTCATACTCGGGCTCTTTTCCGTCAACGCCGGTGCCTTCCTTGAGCTTTTCGTGCTCGACGTCCATCTTGATAGGATAGCGGATATAGTCGGAGTATTTCTTGACAAGCTCCTTGATTTTGTAGGGTGTGAGGAACTCGTCGTAATTCTCCTCGTCGGCGTTGTCCTTGATTTCAAGGGTGATAACCGTGCCGTTGGTATCCTTTTCGGCGTCCTCGATAGAATAGCCCTCCGCGCCGACGCTCTGCCACATATAAGCCTTGTCCGCGCCGTAAGCCTTGGAGATTACGGTAACTTTTTTCGCAACCATAAACGCCGAGTAAAAGCCCACGCCAAACTGACCGATAACGTCAACATCTTCGGTCTTTTCGTTGTCGCGCTTAAACTCGAACGAGCCGCTCTGCGCGATTGTACCGAGGTTGTTTTCGAGCTCGTCTTTGGTCATACCGATACCGTTATCGGTGATTGTGAGCGTGCGCGCGTCCTTGTCAACGGCAAGAGTAATCTGCATATCCGAGCGCGTAAGCCCGAGATTTTCCTCCATCGACTTGAAATACAGCTTATCCATCGCGTCGGAGGCGTTTGAAATAAGCTCGCGCAAAAAGATTTCCTTATGCGTATAAATGGAGTTTATCATCATCTCCAGCAAGCGTTTGGATTCCGCTTTAAATTCCTTTTTCTCTGTCATTTAAATCATCTCCTAAAAAATTGAACCGACACCGCAATCGGTTATTTCAGACGGTTTGCAATACCGGTTTAGCACTCTATCTATCAGAGTGCTAACTATATTATACACCTATTTTTTCAAAAGTCAAGTGTTTTGAGGAAAAATTTTGCGAGAAATATCAACAAATTGAAAAAAGCGCAAAAAAAAGCCGCAGACAAGGGGGTGTCTGCGGTTAAATCAAATTAAGGTTGCCGACTGTTTGGGGAAAACAGTTTATCGGCTGAAAATAATTGGGGAAAATATATTAAGAAGTATACAGGCTTTTTAGCCTAAATACTATCTTGTCAATTTGTAACATATAAATTATACCATTTTTTTTGGAAATTTGCAACAATTATTGTGTACAAACTGTAAAGCGATTTTTTGTGCATTTTCTACAAAATCCAACCGCACACCAGCTCGTAAAACGCGAGAATAAGCGGCATTGTCGCCATACTTAAAATCGTGGAAACTGCGAAGTGATTTGAGGCGTATTCAGCGTTTTTGGCGAATTTATGCGAGAACATAATCGCTGCCGATGCCGTGGGTGCCGCCGCTGCTACAAGTATCGAGCCGACAGCTGTTGCGTTTGCGCCGAAATACCGCGCGACCGCGTAGCCCGTCGCGATTACCGCCGGCAAAAGCAGCAGCCGAAATGCCTGCAAAAAGTACACGCGCTTTTTCGTGAAGCAGCTTTTAATTCCCGCCATAGCAATCGTTGCGCCCGAAACAATCATCGCGAGCGGCGTGTTAAGCGCGCCGAGATAATTGAGCGGCTGCTGTATGATTTCAGGAACGCGAAAGCCTGTGAAAAAGCAGACAAGCCCGAGAATTATGCTCAACATCGCCGGCGAGAGCACGATTTTCACCAGCCCTTTTCCCGACATCTTTTTCCCGCTCATCATAACAACGCCGTGCGTCCACATAAAAACGTTGAACGCGGTTATATAAGCCGTGAGATAGAATACGCCCTCCGAGCCGTAGGTCGCCTCGGCAAGCGGAATTCCCATAAACGCGCAGTTTGAATAGCCGATTGCAAAGCGCTCGACCTCGAAATCCTTGTGCGTTTTGCGCACAATAAGCCGAGCTGCAAGCACGGACAACGCCTGCGACGCAAACGCAAGCGCAAGCGCCGTCAAAAGTCCTTTGAGCAGCTCGGGGTTAAAATCTGTCTGATAAGCGTTGAAAATGACAATCGGGCTGATTATTGAAATTGTGATATTCGAGAGCCGTTTTGAGGAGTTGTCGTCAAGAAAATCTTTCTTGTACAAAAAGTACCCGAAAAACAGCAAAATCAGCATTACACCGGCTTGGAATGCTGTAATCAGCGCAGAGTTCATTGATTTTTCCTTTTATACGCCAAAATTTTGTCCACTCTTGACTTGAGCGGAATACAAATCGCCGTTGCTGCGGCAATCTTAATCGCGTCGCCGATAAGAAACGGCACAACGCAGCTCATAAGCGCGGGAACAAGCTCGCTTCCCGTTGAAATCATAAACCAAGCGGTGCCGAAAATATAGCAGGCAAGAGTTCCCAAAACCATTCCTACGGGCATCAGCTTTTTATTACGCTCGGCAAAAATTCCCGTTAATATAACCAGCGGTATATAGCCGATTATGTAGCCGCCCGTCACTCCGAGCAGTTTTGCGAAACCGCCCGAAAATCCCGTGAACACGGGCAGACCGATAGCTCCCAGCATAATGTACACGCAAACCGCCGCCGCGCCCTTTTTGCTCCCGAGGAAACCGCCCGCGAGGTAAATCGCAAAGGTTCCTAGTGAAATCGGGATAACGCCTACGTTTATCGAAAACGGCGCCATAATGCAGATTATCGCCGCAAAAAGCGCGATGAACACCATATTGTTCACCGTGAAAAATTTATTCTCTTTCATCAGACCACTTCTTTACTTCTCCGCAAGGAGCTTTCTCTCGGGCACAAACGCCGACAAGCCTCTCACGGCAGTTTTGACGGAAATATCCGCGAGCGCGTCAATATCCTCGCGGCAGCCGTTGCTGAACCACGACGCGTAAACCGAAAGCACTCCCGAAACGATAAATTCCGAGATTGCGTTTAGCTCGGGCTCGCTGTTTCCCGCACCGATATTTCGCAGAGCGGCGGAAATTGTCCTGCGCAGGGCAAGCTTCATTCTGCCGCTTGTAAAAATCTCGGGGTTATACCGCATAAGCCGCGCGAAAAAGTCACGGTGCAGCTTCACGGTATCGCTTACTCCGCGCACAACCGCGCCGATATTCAGCAAGCTCCCGCTTTGAAGGTGCTCGGAAAACTCCTTCAGAAACTCGTTTTCAAGCTCCTCGAGAACATCGCCGACGGTGCGGTAGTGACGGTAAAAGGTTTTTCGGTTAATCTTTGCAAGCTCGCAGACCTCCGAAACGGTTATCCGCGAAATGGGTTTCTCGGACATAATCTCAACAAGCACGTTTCTGATATTCGCGCGCGTCTTGACAACCCGTAAATCGGTTTTCGGCATTACTTAATTTCGTTCTTGCCGCTCTTCTTGTCCTTGGAAGCCTTCGCGGTTTCAACCTCGGTGGTTACAGCCTCGTGCTGGGTGTTGTTTCTGGCAATCGCTGTCTTGAGCACGCGAATTTTGGTGCGGTCGCTGCCTGTTTCGATGAGCACGGTGTCCTCCTTAACCGAGAGAACGCGCCCGATAATGCCGCCGGTTGTTACAACCTCGTCGGCAACCTGAATGTTATTGAGCATTTGCTGCATTTCCTTGTTGCGCTTCTTCTCGGGGCGCAGAATAAGGAAATAGAAAATTCCTATCATCAGCACAAGCGGCAAAATCATCATAAGCATAGACGCCCACTGCGAGCCCGCTGCCGCAGCTGCCTGCTGTTCACTTGAAGCTGAAATCAAATTGAGTAAATTCATTTTTTGTCCTCCGTATCTGTTTTGTGTTTTTATACATAGTGTACAACTTTTATATTATACACCTTGTTTCATAAAAAATCAAGTGGTTTACGGGAAAGTTATTGTCCGAAAACCGCGATTTTAGTTTCCGAGAACGCCTTTTTGATATCCGAAAGCGCCGCCTCGGAATAGCCGCCCTTGATAACCACATAAAATTCCGCGTCACCGAGAGCCGTTTTCAGCTTTTCCGCAAAGGTTTTGGCGAATGTGTAAGCCTCGGAAGCGGAAGCAGTCGGCGTGTAGTCCACAATCAGCTTGACTTCCGCGAGCTTGTCTGCGTTACCGCAAAGCTCTGCGTCCGTGCACAAGCGGTTTTGTGCAACAACATTTTCTCCCGCAACCTCAACCCAAAGCGCCGCGCCGTTCTTCTCGGCACCCGCTTTCGCTGAATCAACAACATTCCAAAGTGCATCGAGACGCGCTTTGTTGTCCGAGAGCGGAAGGTCGGAGAGGTAGGTTGAGATGTCCTCCTTGTGGAATTTCGGGTACATCGTGTTCACGGCGATGATGTTTTTGAAGCCCGCCGCAGAAAGCTCGGCGGTGATTTCGCCCATAAACTGCAAGGTCTGCGACTTGAACGGCGACAGCCACGGCTTGCCGCCCTTTTCCTCACGGTCGTCGTGCCAAGTGTAGCCGCTGCCCGTTATGCGATAGCCGCCGTCCGTTGCGTCCTTGTAGCCGCAGAGACGGTCTTTCAGCGTGCTTATCTTTGCCGCGGGAATAAAGCCTGCGTCCGTTATCGCCTTGCAAATCTGCTCGGCGGTGAGGGTGCCGGTGATGATATTGTGAGTGTCGAGCCCCTTGATTTCGCTCTTGTACAGGAAATTGCCCGTGTCGTTTTTCAGCGTAACGGCAACCGTTTCCACTCCCGCCGCCTTTGCCGCCGCAAGCGCACTGTTGAGCGAAGCCGAGCTTAACGCCGCGTCATCGGGGAGGAAGTACACGTCGGTCATTTTCCGAACCGGTTCAACGGGAACCTCCGAGCTTTCCTCCGAGGAACTCGGGATTTCAATTTCCGAGGAAACCTCCTCGCTTGACGGGGGAGTCCACGCGGATTCCGAGGAATCGGAGCTGTTGTTGCGGTTGTTGAAAAACTCAACAAGCGGCTTCCCCAGCCCAAATCCGAGCACACCGAGCGCACACGCCGCCACAACCGTTATTACAATCGTGATGACCTGTTTTCGTTTGTTTTTTCGTTTGCTGTAGAGATTGACCTTGCTTCGTTTGATTTTGATGTTAGTTTTTTTGTTTTTCAATGCGCCCGGACCCCCTTTGTTGAAAATGTTAGAAATCGGCTGTATAACCAACCAAAACGTTAAACGCGAGAGATAATATTCCGATGTAAATCATCATTATCGGATAGCCGCGGAAAATTTTCGGGATTTTTTCGCTTGACAGACGGTCGTTTGCGATATTGAGCAAAAAGCAGGCGAGGAAAAAGCCGATGCCCGTGCCGAAGCCGTAGCCGACATATCCCGCGAAGCCTTTTCCGAAGGTTGAGTTCAGGAAAAGCGCGCCGAAAACCGCGCAGTTGAAAATCGCGAGGTGCGCGTACTTTTTGACCTTGTAGAACGTTTTCGGGAAGCCTTTCCACAAAATCAACAGCCCGATTACATACAGCAGACTTATTATCCCCACATAAACCAGCGGCATCAGCAAATCGCCGTAAGGCAGCGGGAGCAGCAGCCCGTCAAATTGATACGAAATAATGCTCGCGAGGGTTGTCATAATGGTAATGCCGATTGAAAAGCCGACAACGTGCGAGTCCTTGCGCGACGCGTAAATCGCGACATTTGCGCCGAAGGCCCTGTCGAAAATCGCGTTTTGCGTGAACACCGAAATCATCGCGAGGCTGACAATTCTTGCAAAAACGTTGCTCATTTCCCGCGCTCCTTTCGTGAAGAAACGCGCCTGCCTGCCGCCGCTCTGCAAAGCGCCGCGAAAATTCCCACCAAAATAAATCCAAAGAACGGAGATTTTGCCGAGGGAACAATCGGTTCGCAGACGTGAAAGCCGAAAACCGTGCCGTAGGACAGAATTTCTCTCACAAAGCCCGCCGCAAACGCCGCCATCGCGTAGCCCGCGATGTAAATCAGCGCGTCAACCGCCATTCTTCCGTAGGGTTCGAGGTAAAAGCGGCTCTCGGTTTTCGCGAGAATAAGCGAGTTTACGACGGTAAGCTCGATATAAACCATAACCTCTTTCGTTGTGTCGGGAAACAGATACCGCAGACCGATAACCGTCGGGATAAACAGCGCCGCCGCGACGATTGTGTACAGTAATATTCTTACAGTATACACAATTTTTCGCGGAATAAACCTGCATATCAGTATCGAGAAGTAAGAAATTGCAAAAAAGCTCAATGTGAGCACCAAAGCTCGCTGCAAGGTCGTCGCCGCGACAATAATCGGCGCGGTGACAAGCCCGCTCATAAGGACGATATTCTGTCGGAACAGACCGTCGGCGTTTATGTGTCTTTTTTTACTTTCCGCCGTCATTTCCGTCGTCCTCCTTCTTCTTTCTTCTGCGGTGCTTCTTTATCTCGCCGTCAATCGGCGGGGTGTTGTATTTGTACTTTTCGGGAATAACAATTTCCTGCGTATCCGTCAGCTTTACGCCGCCGCTCTGAACCTTTGTCTTGGATTTCTCGAAGGAGTTGACGTAGGTTTTCTTCCAATAAACAAGGTTATCGACAAGTCGGTCAAAGCTGCTTCCGAGCGCGCCCGTAAGCAAAAGCGCGAACAAAAAGCTGCCCTCGGTCTGACCGAAATGACGGAACATCATCGTTATATAACCGAGCGTCGCGCCGTAGAGGATTTTTCCCATCAGCTTTTGCGGGACATTGTACGGCTCTGCGGCAAGGAAAACCGTTCCGAAGAGCAGATAGCCCGATGAAAATTCGTAGAAAACCGAGCTCCAAGCGCCGCCCTCACCGAAATCCGCTCTCGGGAAGAAAAACGCGAGAACTGCCGACACAACAAGCGTTGACATAACCGCAGCAAAGCTGTTTGTGCGGCGCAGCACAAGGCAAATTCCGCACACAAGTATAACCAGCATATAAACCGTGCCGATACTCCCCGTGACAAATCCCATAAGCGTGTCGAGAACGCCTTTCGTGGGGACGTTTCCGAGCTTGAGCGAGTACTCGGTTGAACGGGTGAGCGCGCCTTCAAACTCCGCGAAAGGCAGGTAAATCTCGCCGTATTTCGGTGCATAGAGCATTTCTGCGGGATAGCAGATTATAAGGAATGCCGTGGAAATCGCGGGAGGTGAGAAGATAATGTTGTCCGAAGCGCCGAAAAGGTGCTTTCCGACAACCACGCACAATACCGACGACAAGACAATCAGTCCCGCGGGCACACTCACGGGCATCATCATTCCCGCCGCCAAGCCCCAAAACGGCACGGCAGCGTCTTTTATGTTGTAGCGAATTCTTCTGATAAGGCAGCAGAGCGCGTCGATAATCATACAGCACACAACGCTCATCACGCACACCAAAACCGCGCGTATTCCCTGTAAAAACGCGGCGGGAACGAGAAGCATCGCCATTATAACCATACGCTCGAAATAAACCTTGTCCGGTTCGCGAGCAATATTCTTCGTCATCTATCAGTTTCCTTTCAGCGCCTCGCAGACCGATTTCATATCGGGCGCTTTAAAAAGTCCCGTTCCCGCAACGAGAACGTTTGCTCCCGCGTTTACCGCGGAAAAGCCTGTTTTTTCGTTAATTCCGCCGTCAACCTGAATATCCAGCTTCTCAAAGCCGTTTTTGTCGGCGTATTCGCGCAGAACCTTGAGCTTCGGGAGCATATCGTAAATAAAGCCCTGTCCGCCGTAGCCCGGTTCAACCGTCATCACCAAAATCATATCGCAAAGCGGGATATAGTCGAAAACCGCCTCAACGGGAGTTGCCGGCTTTATCGCAAGCGCGGATTTTTTTCCCTGCGAGCGGATTTCCCGCAGACAGCCCGAGATATCACCTTTGCTTTCGAGGTGAATTGTAATCAAATCAGCGCCCGCGTCCGCGAAAAACTTGATTTGGCTCTGCGGATTTTCAACCATAAGGTGAACGTCAAGCAACTTCTGCGTGACGCTACGCACGAATTTCAGCACGGGCGCACCGTAGGTGATTTGCTCCACGAAATGCCCGTCCATAACGTCAAAATGTATCCAGTCAACGCCCGCTCTCTCGCAGCGTCTGATTTCGCTCTCGAAGTTCGCCAGATTGCACGCAAGCAGCGACGCCGAAACTATAGTTTCTCTTCCGTTCATTTTTCTCCAACCTCTTTTGTTTTTTATCTTCAGGCTGGCGAGAAATCGTCAGATGCTAGGAAACTGCCTTACGGCTAGGCTTTGTGCCTGCCGTAAGGTAGTTGACGACGCAGATGGCGGTTTATCGGCAGCCTGCTCTTCATTACAATTTACACATACACTTATATTTTATAATAATTTCACGATTAAGTCAAGAGCTTGACGCTTATTTTCACCGAATTTTTAACAAGTGCGTTAAAATGTCATAAACCTGTTAAAAAAATTGAAAGATATTTGTATAATTTTCTTTGATTTCCCGCTTGAAAAATTTTGATTTGTGGTGTATAATAATAACAATATACGCAAATGAAAATGATGAAAACGAGAGGAGAAAATTATGCTCAACTGTAATTTTGAGGAAAAGTTCACAAAGGAAGGGCTTACGTTTGACGACGTATTGTTGGTGCCCGCAAGAAGCGACGTTACTCCGAATATGATTGACATCAAAACAAATCTCACCAAAACAATTCAGCTCAACACCCCCATAATGACCGCCGCTATGGATACCGTAACCGAAGCGAAAATGGCAATCGCAATCGCGCGTGAGGGCGGTATCGGCATTATCCACAAGAATATGACCATCGAACAGCAGGTTGACGAGGTTGATAAGGTAAAGCGCTCGGAAAACGGCGTTATCGTCAATCCGTTCTTCCTTTCGCCCGACGACAGCGTTCGCGACGCAGACGCACTTATGGGCAAGTATAAAATCAGCGGTGTGCCGATTGTTGAAAACGGCAAGCTCGTCGGCATTTTCACAAACCGCGACCTGCGCTTCATCTCCGACCCCGCGCAGAAAATCGGCGAGGTTATGACCAAGGAAAACCTCATCACCGCTCCCGTCGGGACAACCCTTGCGGGCGCACAGGAAATCCTTCGCAGACACAAGATTGAAAAGCTCCCGTTGGTTGACGAAAACGGCTACCTCAAGGGACTTATCACAATTAAAGATATCGAAAAATCCGTTCAGTACCCGAACACCGCGCGCGACAAGAGCGGCAGACTGCTCTGCGGCGCGGCAATCGGCATCACGCCCGATGTTCTCGAAAGAGCGGGTGCGCTTATCAAGGCGCAGGCTGATGTTCTCGTGCTCGACTCGGCTCACGGTCACAGCAAGAACATTATGCTGACTCTTGACAAGGTGAAGAACGCGTTCCCGAACACGCCCATTATCGCGGGCAATATCGCAACCGCAGAGGCTGCCGAGGATTTGATTAAGGCGGGCGCGGACGCGGTTAAGGTTGGTATCGGCCCCGGCTCGATTTGTACAACAAGAGTTGTCGCGGGTATCGGTGTTCCGCAGATTACCGCGATTTACGACTGCGCGTGTGCAGCGGCAAAATACGGCGTTCCCGTTATCGCGGACGGCGGCATCAAGTACTCCGGCGATATCGTCAAGGCACTTGCTGCCGGAGCGAACTGCGTTATGCTCGGTTCACTGCTCGCGGGCTGCGAGGAAGCACCCGGCGATGTCGAGATTTATCAGGGACGCTCGTTCAAGGTTTATCGCGGAATGGGCTCACTTGCGGCAATGAAGCGCGGCTCTGCTGACAGATATTTCCAAGAGAAGGACAAAAAGCTCGTTCCCGAGGGCGTTGAAGGACGTGTTCCTTACAAGGGAGCGGTTGCCGATACCGTTTTCCAGCTTGTCGGCGGTATCAAGAGCGGTATGGGTTACTGCGGCTCACCGACAATCCCCGAGCTTCAGGAAAAGGCAAAGTTCGTCAAAATCACCGGCGCGGGACTTCGCGAAAGCCACCCGCACGATATCCAAATCACCAAGGAAGCTCCGAACTACTCCGCAAGCTTTTAATGGGATTTTACAACATCATTGAGCCGAAATATTTCGGCGAGTTTAAGTGCACCGGCTCGGCGTGTCCGCAGAACTGCTGCGGGCGCTGGGGGCGCGTTTTGTGGACAAACGAGGAGTACGAGCGCCTTGTTTCGCGGGAAATGCCCGAGGAGCTGCGCGTGAAAATCCGCTCTGCGTTCGTTCAAGAGCAAAACGCACGGAACATAAACCTAATCAATTCGGCTTGCCCGTTCCTCTCGGAGAACGGGCTTTGCTCGCTTCAAATGCAGTTCGGCGAGGAAATTCTCTCGGCAACCTGCGCGATGTACCCGAGAGTTTCCGTTTTCAACAGCTCGGTGCTAACGCGAGGGTGTTATACGAGCTGTCCCGAGGTTTTGCGAATTTTGTTCACCGATGAAAACGCGCTCGAAATCAATTTGCGAACCGTGCAAATTCGCGGGAATACGGTTGAATTCAAGGCGGTTTTGTGCGAGAATGAAGCAGATTTCGCGAAAAATCCCGCGCTTGCTTTCCGAAACGAGCTTTTCGGGCTGTTTTTTGACATCATCTCCGAGAAATCCGCGGGGCTTGAAACAAATCTCGCAATAGGCGCGGCTGCTGCGAAAACGCTTTCCGAGGTGAACGAAAACGAGCTTCCCAAGGTGCTTGAAAAGCTGCTCGCGCGGCTTGATGAAACGGATTTTTTCACGGAGCGCGTGTTTATGGAGAAACCGCTTGCGGCTGAACTTTTCGCGGAATTGTTCGGGGAAAACACGCTGGTTAACGGGGATTTTGATGAAAAACGGATTGACGAGGGTGAAAAGCGACTTACCGAGATTTTTGCGGGACGGGAGTATTTTTTCCGAAATCTTGCGAAAAATTTGCTGTTCGAGCTGAAAATGCCGTTTTACCTCACGGAGCGCGGTTTTTTCGAGAATTTCCTCGTTTACGGCGCGGCGGTAATGTTGGCGAAAATTCTCGCAACAGCTTGCGCGGTTGACGGAAACGCGGAGCTTGTTCTCGAACGGCTCGCGGAGCTTGACCGAACGACAGCTCACAACAAAAACGCCGCCGAGAAAATTCTCGCGTTTCTTGAAAAAGCTGATTTTCAAGCAACAATTCAATCATTATAAAAAAGTCCGTGGGAAATCCACGGATTTTTTGTGAGTAATTCTGATTTCAAACGTCTAATAAGTGAAAGCAAAAATCGATTTTTCTTTTAAGTTTTTTGAAAGAAGGTGAGCCGATGGACAGCGGGGAAAGTGCTTACGCGCGTTATCTTGACGGCGACGAAACAGCGGTCGGCGAGATAATCCGCGATTTCAGGGACGGACTTATTCTCTACATAAACAGCTTTGTGCGCGATTTGAACGCCGCCGAGGAGCTTTGCGAGGACGCTTTCGTTAAACTTTTCACCAAAAAACCGCATTTTCACGGCAACTCAAAATTCCGCACTTTCCTGTACTCGTTCGGGAGAAACGCCGCGCTCGACTATCTCAGGCGGGAAAAGCGGCGGCAGAATATCGGGCTCGACGAGTGCGGGGAAATTTCACTTGACGAGATTTCTCTTGAAGAAAGCTATCTTCGCGAGGAGCGCAAAAAAGCTGTTTACAAGGCGATGTCAAAGCTCAAAGATGAACAGCGGCAGGTGCTTTGGCTGATTTATTTCGAGGATTTTTCCGCGAGGGAAGCAGCGGCGGTGATGAAGAAAACCGCACACGCGGCGGAAACGCTTGCCTATCGCGCTCGACAGGCTCTGAAGGCTGAATTGGAGAAAGAGGGTTTTACTTATGAAGACTTATGAGGAAATGACAAGAAGTGTGCTGAAGCGGGTTCACGAGAACACCGCCGCGCAGAAAAAGCGCAGAACCGTTGTTTTGAGAACAGCAGTTCCCGTGTGCACGGCAGCCGCTGTTGTGGGAACGATTTCGTTTGCTCAATTCAACAATAAAATTCCCACGGAAAGCGGATTTATCGCGGGCGGCGCGGGCAATAACGACGAAGTTATGCCGGGCGGAACCTCGGTCAGCAACACTATTGGCGCGACAATGGACGAGAGCGGGAATATCTCTTACATCTACGAAAATTCCGAAACCTCCGAGCCGGCAGAGGTTGATGAACCCGACAACACGATAGTTTACAATATACCGGATTTCGACGTCAAAATGTTCGCTCCCGCACCCGAGGACCTTGAAAAATTGGCTTGTCTGCCGGAGGCAAACAACGAAGAAAAGCTCTCTCCCGAAGAAGCGATACAATATTATGGTGTGGATATTTTCGCGCCGGAAAAGTATATCCCGAACTGCACGGCAAAGTACAAGGAGTTTGCTTTGAAGAAATGTGACGACAATCTGATTTATGACGGGAATTTCGTGGAATATGAATTTTCGGGGAACACGGTTCTCGCGTCGTTCAGAAAGCAGTCAAAATGGATTCCGACAAAGGAATACAAAACCGAGGATTTCGCGGGCACGGAGGTTATGTTCTTCAAGGAAGGGGACGAAATACGGGCGTTTTTTGAGGTGAACGGCACGCAGATTACGCTTTTGAGCATAGACAGTATGAAAAATGTGCTTAACACAATCAAAGTGTTTATTAACGAGAACGAACTGAATGAAAATCCCGCTGTAAACGAAATCATCACTCCTGTCTTAACCTGCAATTAAAAGAAAAGGTCTGCGAAACATCTCGCAGACCTGATTTTTTTAACTTACAAGCGCTGTCTTCGTCCACTCAACAAGGTCGAGAATTTTCTCGTCCGCCTGTGAATAGCCGTCGTGATAGCTCTCCATAATCTTGTCGCTGTTCTTCTCGAACTTTGAAATCGCGGGGAGCGTCGGGCGGAATACAAACACTCTGCCCTCTTCCTCGAGCTTGTTCATCAGCTTCACGGTTTCCTCGTAACGCTCAACGCGCGTCATACAAGCCTCCACGAAATTCGGGTATTTCTTGTACATCGAGTTGATAACCTTTTTGAACTTGGAATAATCCGTCGGGGGAGTTGCGCTTCCGGGCTTCGTGAGGATAATCACCAGCTTGTCGCAGCCCATTTCCAGCGCGTGTTCAATCGGGATACTGTCCGCGATGCTTCCGTCAAGATAATGCTTTCCGTCAAGCTCAACCGGCGCGCAAAGCATCGGCACGGAGCAAGTCGCCTTGGCAATCGTCAGCAGACGCTCGTTGTCCTCGTACTCCGAGAAATACTCCGCTTTTCCCGTTTCAAGACAGGTGCAGACGTATTCCGTCTCAATCCCGCTGTTATAATATGTATCAAAATCAAACGGGAACTGCTTATACGGATATTCATAAGCCATTTTGTCAAGATTTATGATTTTTCCCGAGCCTAAAAACTGCCTGAACCCGTAGTACGACTCGTTTCGCGGTACATTTATCATTCGGCAGGTTCTCCCCACCTGACAGGAAACGTAGCTCATCGCGTTTCCGCCGCCCGCAGATACTCCGATTACATACGGGAAATTTATTCCTTCCTCCATAAGGCGGTCAAGAACACCCGCGGTGAAAATTCCTCTAACCGCGCCGCCTTCCAAAATAAGTCCTGTTTTCATCGAAATCACCTTTTCCAAAAAATTGCTGAAAAATAAAGATACAAAAAATCACGGGGCATTTTTCTGCTCCGTGATAATTTTATCATACAAACTTAAACTTTTTATTAACTTTTTTGCGTTTGCGGGCAAAACGTTTCGTGGAATTCCGACAAAAATTGTCCACATTTTACTCCTCTTTTTTGACCGTGTACACCTTTTCAAGCGTGACGGTCGGCTTTAATCTGCCCATTTCATCATACGACTCCGTGACCGTAAGCCCGAGCGCGCCGCCGTTTATGCTGGAGAAATTCAGCGGGTTCTGCGCGACAACATCGTAGGTGAACGCGAGCTTTATCGTTGCGGGAACGTTGTCAATGCCCGTGAAAACAAGCCTGAACGAGTCGCAGTCCGTGAACGAGAAAGCCGCTCCCGCATTTCCGTCAAGCAGAACGGGGTCAACAACATTGTTCCGCGCCTTAAACTCGTACTGTCCGTCCTCGTTTACGTCCTTTGAGTAGACATTCTGCGCCGCGAGAACCTTTCCGTTTGCCACGCCCGCGGTTAGCGTGAGGTTTCTGTAGCGGAAATCAGGCTCGGTGGGATTTCCTTCGCCGTCAAGACCGTTATAAACGCTCCCCGAGAGCACAAACGTGCGGTTGTCCTCCTGCTCAAGATTGAGCGTGAAAACGGGCGCGTAGATTACGTTCTGATAAGTCGCGAGAATTGTGGTCATTTCCTCGGCGGTGAGGTTTCCGGTTTCCTTTTCGTTCATCGTGGTGACAATCTGCGAGAGCGTTTCATTCGCGTTCAAATCCGCCGTGTAAACTCTCGTCACATAGCACTGCGAGCCGTTTTCACCCTTTATATCGCCGCAGTACACAAGGTCGTGCGCGTTGAGCATAAACACGACATAAAGCCCAATTCCTGCCATAATCAAAACAATGAGGATAATTCCGATAACGATTTTCATTTACAGCCTCTTTCTGTCTTTTGGTCAAAGCGCGTAGAGATTTGTGTCCCAATCGGGGAAATACGGGTGATGCCGCATATACAGCTTGTATTTTTTCTGCATCGAATTAACAAGAAGCGGGATTTTGAACATATCCTCGTTCCTGTGATAGAGCGCGATGTTGAGTTTAGGCGAGAAATTCGCAATAGTTTCCCGCGCACCGAAAAGCGCCTTTTCCTCCGCGCCCTCAACGTCCATTTTAAGATATGTAACCGGCTGACCGCGAAGCAGAGTGTCCACCTTCAGCATTTTCACCTCACGAAAACGCGCGGGGTTAAGCGAAACATTCTTGTCGGGCACCGCCTTGCTGCTTCTCCCCGAGCGCAGATTGAACACAACCGACGTGTCCTCGTCCCAAGCGCCGCAGTTGTACGCCTCGAGAAGCGCCGAGCCTATCATATAAAGCCGCCGTTTCAGCTTGCGGTAATTCTTCGAGTCGGGCTCCATCGCGTAGATTTTGGTGAACTGCATTGACGTTTCGTTCAAAAACTCGATAACCGTGTCGCCGTCATACGCTCCCAAATCAACGTAAATTTCCTCCGTGCCGATTTTCAGCAGGTCAAACTTTTCCTCGGAGGGTGTTTCAACCGCCGTGAGATAATCGAGCTTGCCGCTTAATTTATAGCGGATTACGTTCTCGAACACCTTTTTCGACTGCTCATCGGCAAGAAGCTTGTAAACCTTCTCCATCTCATCGCGGTGCTCCCGCGCGTAGTCAAGGTCAAAAAGCCCATCTCCCGCCACGGGTACATTCGGCGCGTAAAGCTCGTGCTGTCTTGAAATATACGCGATTTTCTCCATAACCTCGGGAATTTGCGTTCCGAAGCACACGAGAATTATAAAATCATCGCCGTACAAATCCTCGATTTCCGCGAGCGTTTTCACGCGTATTCCCATAAAGCTGTGCCCGCGCACAAATTCGTCGCTCGCCATAATATCAGCAAGCGGGATTTCCTTTTCATCGAGCACGGCTTTTATCTTCTCCGCGCCGTCGCCCATACCGTAGAGCACGATTTTTTTGCCCGTGGTTTTGAGCCTGTCCCAAAGACATTCGTTTATTTCATCAAGAAAAAAAGCCATTTTACCCTCAATTCATCTGCGCTTGTTCAACCTCTTCGGCACATTCAACATAGCTGTTTGAAATTTCGCTTATGCTGATATTATACATCGAGGCGATTTCCTCGAATTTTTCCCAATCCGCAAGAAGATAGCTGAACGCCATCTCGAAAACATCGCTGTAAAGTCCACCCTTGCGGAGCAGTCCCTTTTTGATGTCGAACGTGAGCGGGAACTCGTCCAGCGCCTTCACCAGCACGTTTTCGCCGCTGAAAACAACCATCGAGAGCAGTCCCATAAGATAGAACGACTCCGGTCTTTTTGCGCCCTCGGGAATGAGAAGCGCGATTTCTCGGCAGAATTTCGCCATAAGCAGCGACATTTTGGTTGCCTCGGGAGAGTCGTTGTTGAGCAGCTTCTGCATCGCAATAAGATAAATCCACTCGCGCAGATAGTCAAGTCCGAGCACGACAATCGCCTGATTTATCGAAGAGATTTTTGTTGTAAAGCCGAAGTACACCGAGTTTATCAGCCGCAAAAGCCGCTGGCAGACCGCCGAGTCCACGGACAGCGCGTTTACAACCTCTTCGATTTCCGCGTCCTTGCGCATCAAAATCTGCATCGACTGCGCAATGCTCGCGGGGAGCGGCTGGAAACCGTTTTCGAGGTCAATTTCGGGCTTTGCGAAATAAAATCCCTGCATAAATGTGCAGCCGAGCCTTTTCGCGTACTCGTACTCATCGCGCGTCTCGATATTCACCGCAAGCATCAGCTTGTTCGCGTAACGGCAAACGTAAGCGGTTTCCTCGATAGCCTTGGTTGTCTTTTTGAAATCTATTTCAACAATATCAACAAATCTGAAAATTTCATCATAAGCCTTGCTGTACTCAAAATCCTCGAGCGCCAGCATAAACCCGCGTTCCTTCAAATCGCGGCAGATGTTCATAATTCCCGCGTCCTCAAGCTGTTTTGCGTGAACGCAAACTATCAGAATATCGTGCGAAAAAAACAGCGGCAGACGCGCACGAAGCATTTCATCGGAAAAATATATAAAGGCGCGCGATTTCCCGACAAGACGGCGAACATCAAAATCAAACAGCTTGTTCGTTTCCTCGGCATCAGGCGTAACGTATTCAAACGAGCCGTTTTCCTCGGCACGATAAGGCAAGCGGTATGCAAAAACGTTCCCCGCGGCGTCAAAAACAGGCAGGCGCGCTATGTAAGCGTTCAAATTTATCCCTCCCGATATTTATATACAGATTTATTATACAACTTTTTCAACAGTTTTGCAAGACTATTTTTTAAAGCGCATCTGAAAATTTGCACGGTTTTTTGAAAATGTTTTACAATCGGTGCTTTTCGGCAATTTTTTATGTGAATATTTGCCAAAAAAGCGGTAAAACTACAATCAGGTTCAAGGGAGCTTGGACGGTTAATGTAAATAATTCCCAACTTTACCTAACGAAAGGAATGGTCAAATGAAAAACAGAAGGCAAAACAATGACGGCAAAAACGCGAAAAGTATCGCAATCGCGTCGGCGATAGGAATTACGGCGGTTGCGGCGTCGCTCGTGGCGGTTTACGGGAGCACAACAAGAAGGCTTGTTCCGACAAGCTCGTCCCCCGAAAGCCTTTGGAGCTTTTCCTCGTCAAAAAGCGACGGCGACATACCTGTAAACAACGATGTTTCGGGAGTTCCCAAAGACAGCGGCAGTTCTTCGTCATCATCGGCTGAAAAAGTGCAGAAGCCCGAGTCCTCCGAGGCTGAACCCGTAAACCGCCCCGTGGAGATTAAAGCGGGAAATATTCTCCCCGTTGAAGGCGAAATCGACAAGCCCTTCTCAAACGGCGAGCTCGTGAAATCGGAAACTCTCGGCGTGTGGAAAACCCACGACGGGGTTGATATCCTCTGCGATTTGGGTACAGACGTCAAATCGATGTCCGAGGGTATTGTCAAGGAAATCCGTGACGACGCGCTTATGGGAGTGTGCGTGACGATTGAGCAGACAAACGGTCTCGAGGCGCATTACTGCGGGCTTGCGAAGGAGCTGAACGTAAAGGCGGGACAGCAGGTCAAGCAGGGTGAAATTATCGGCAAGACCTCCGACACAAATCAGTCCGAAATCCTCCAAAAGCCGCATCTGCACTTTGCTGTAAAAGAGAACGGGAAGTGGATTGACCCGATGAGCGTTATCGACAAGAACGGCGGCTGATTGCGCGAAGCGTACAAAAGTCTTTTTGGAGGTCAAGGAACCTTTTTCTTCAGAAAAAGGTTCCTTGCCGCCGGAGGCACTGGAGCGAAGCGACCACTCTGCGCGAAGCGCCAAATCAGAAACGAACACTTTCGCAAAGTAATTTTCTGCTAACCGACTTATCCACCGGTTAGCAACCATTGCCAAATTTTTTTGCGAACGCAAAAAAATTCGCAAA
>CAZKBF010000029.1:0-21964 GCA_964551225.1 uncultured Ruminococcus sp. | reverse complement strand
CTCTCGGTTTTAGCAGCTCTCTCGCGGCGACTTGATTATTATATCACATCTTTTTACATTTGTCAAGATCTTTTTATGAAAAATTTTAATTTTTTCACAATTTTGTTCTCGAACCGCCCTCATTTCCGAGGAGCATAACTATTATACTATCTTTTTCACCGTTTGTCAAGTATTTTTTTAAAAAATTTTAATTTTTTCTCAAATTTCTTTGTTTTTCGGAACTATTTAAGTTAGAATCGCATTTTAATTTCCATTTTATAACAAATTCCTTTAATAATCCAATAGACCGCCGATAACGATTACAAAAAATAATTGTGAAATTACACAAAACAATGTCTTGACAAATGAATAATTTTGTGATAAAATAAATACAACATACATTTGGCGCATTTTATACTATTATAATATAGGAGGAAAAAATTATGCAGCTGGGTAATGTTATTGTCGGGCAGTCGGGAGGTCCTACTTCCGTTATAAATTCTAGCCTTGTCGGTGTGTTCAAAACCGCCAAAGACGCGGGCTGCCCAAAGGTTTACGGTATGCGAAACGGTATCGAGGGGCTTTTGGAGGAGCGCTTTATCGATATGTCCGATTACGTCAAGAACGACCTTGATATCGAGCTCCTCAAGCGCACGCCCTCCTCTTTTTTGGGCACCTGCCGCTATAAGCTGCCCGATTACACGAAGGACGAGGAGACCTACAAGAAAATTTTCGCCATTCTCAAGAAGTTGGACGTCAAACATTTCTTCTACATAGGCGGAAACGACTCGATGGATACCATCGACAAGCTCTCCAAATACGCCGATATCATCAAGAGCGACATCACCTTCATCGGTATCCCCAAAACCATTGACAACGATTTGGTAAACACCGACCACACGCCCGGCTACGGCTCGGCAGCAAAATACATCGCCTCCGCGATGAAGGAAATTATCCGCGACGCCAACACCTACGCAACTGACGCGGTTACCATCGTCGAAATTATGGGACGCGACGCGGGCTGGCTCACCTGCGCTTCCACCCTCTCGCGCTCCGAGGACTGCGCGGGACCCGATATTATCTGCGTTCCCGAGACCGTTTTCGAGTACGATACGTTTATCAGGAAAATTCAGGAAGTGCGCGAGAAAAAGAACAAGAAGGGCGTCATCATCGCGGTTTCCGAGGGAATTCGGTTTGCGGACGGCACCTACGTCTGCGAGGCAAACCGCAAAAATATCACCCAAGACGCGTTCGGTCATAAGCAGCTCGGCGGTACCGCGCTTTATCTCGCTGATTTTGTCGGCGGTGAGCTCGGAATCAAGTCAAGAGGTATCGTCTTCGCGACACTCCAGCGCTGCGCTTCTCACCTCGTTTCCCGCCGCGATATAACCGAGGCGTTCTCCGTCGGCGCGGACGGTGTTCAGCTCGCTCTCAACGGTCAAACAGGTAAAATGGTGACAATCGAGCGAATTTCCAACAACCCGTATCAGGTTAAAACTTCGTCCTGCCCTGCGTCTTCGGTTGCCAATATGGAGAAGAAAGTGCCTCTCGAGTGGCTCGTGAACGAGAACACCTACGTTTCAAAGGACTTCTTCGAGTACGCGCGCCCGCTTATCATCGGTGAGCTTTCGCCGTTTATGGTTGACGGTCTGCCGAGACATTTGTTCATCGACTAATTCAGTAATTGAATAAAATTAAGGCAAGAGCTTGCAAACAGCTCTTGCCTTTTTGTTTTAAAAGAATAATATCTTTGAAATTTTGTAAAATATACTTGACATTTATACAAAAATATGTTACAATCAAGTCGAGGTGAGGATATGGCGAAAAATCTTAAAATGAAAGCAGCGCGCGCTGCCCTTGATTTGTCGCAGGACGAGCTTGCGCGAAAAATCGGCGTCACGCGGCAAACGATTTCCGCTGTCGAAAACGGCGACTACAACCCCACAATCAACCTTTGCATCGCGATTTGCCGCGCTCTCGGCAAAACGCTTGACGAACTTTTTTGGGAGGAATTGAAATGAGTTTGAAATCTTTTGACAAATTCTGTGAGAAAATGATAACTGCAAAGCCGGGCAGTGAGAAAGAGATATTCGATGAACGTCAGAAACAAATTCAACTTCATCTGGTGATACATGCAATGGTCTGCTTCACCGTACTGATGTTTGTTCATTGCCTTGTCAGCGACTTTTTCCACAAGTGGTCAGAGAGTAATCTTTTGACTTTTCTTCTGTTCGCGATGATTTCCGTTATCTTTTATATTATCAAAGCAGGTGTGAAGGGCTGCTTTATTGGCGTAAACGGTGCATTTTCGAGATATGTTCCCGCTTTTATGTGCATATTGCTTGGCGCTTTGAACGGATTCCGCGAGTTTTTGGAGCTTGAGGAAGCGCACTTCGCAATAATCAAAAACAAAGCAGTCACCGACAACTTCTTGGGGCTTTGCACTTATTTCCTGATGATAGTTGCGGGAATACTCACATTCGTTTTTATTAAGAAGAACGCAAAAGAGAGCGAGGAATAAACTAATGTCAATATGCCGCGCTCTCGGCAAAACGCTTGACGAACTTTTTTGGGAGGAATTGAAATGAGTTTGAAATCTTTTGACAACTTTTGCGCGAAAATGGTCAACAACGAGCCGCTTTCTCAAAAGGAAATTCTCGACGAGCGGCAGAAAATCACCCGCCAAAAAATCACGCTTCAGACAGTAATTCTGTTCGCGATACTGTGTGTGGCAAACACTCTGATTATGGATTTCGGCTTAAAATGGAGCGAATCTTACGCGGCGCCGATGATGTGGTTTTATATAGCAAGCATTATCTTCTGGCTGGTCGCAAACTCCGTTAATGGCTCGCTTTTCGGTATCGAGGGCACTATTCACGTCAAGCGAAACGGCTTTGTTTTCATCTTTATCTCGGTGGTCAACGGCTTGGCTTTGATTACCGATGAAAAAGAATTGGTTGTACTGAAGAACGGTGTGCTCACAAACAGATTTATGATGTTAATTATGCTTGTAATGGCGCTTTTGCTCGGAATTATCTCATTTATTCTCGCTTATCGCTATAACAGAAAGCAGAAATCTCAAGAAGACTGAATAATTCCCAATTTTCTTCCAACTATACCATTATAATATATAACACAAATATTTTTATAAATCCGAAAAAAATTTGATAATGTGGTTGAAAAAATCGTCTTTTTGTGTTATAATATTGTCAAGTATGTTGAAAAGGAGAAGTTGAAATGGCTACAAAATACATATTCGTTACAGGCGGCGTTGTTTCGGGACTTGGAAAGGGCATCACGGCGGCTTCGCTGGGTCGTTTGCTCAAGGCGCGCGGATACCGCGTCACTATTCAGAAATTTGACCCTTATCTTAACGTTGACCCCGGCACTATGTCCCCCTATCAGCACGGCGAGGTTTTTGTCACCGACGACGGTGCCGAAACCGACCTTGACCTCGGTCACTACGAGCGTTTCATTGACGAGAATTTGTCCGTGAACTCCAACGTTACCACGGGTAAAATCTACTGGACTATCCTCAACAAGGAGCGCCGCGGCGACTATCTCGGTGGTACTGTTCAGGTTATTCCGCACGTTACAAACGAAATCAAATCGCGCGTTTACCGTGCAGCAAACAGCGGCGCAGAGCCGGTTGACGTGGTTATAACCGAAATCGGTGGCACTGTCGGCGATATCGAAAGTACTCCCTTCCTCGAAACTATCCGTCAGGTGAGCTACGAAAAAGGTCGCGAGAACGTTTTGTACATTCACGTCACCCTGCTCCCCTACATCAGCGGCTCGAACGAGCTCAAAACCAAGCCCACTCAACACTCCGTCAAGGAGCTCCTCTCGCTCGGTATTCAGCCGAATATCCTCGTTTTGCGCAGCGAAATGGAAGTGCCCGTCGAAATGCGCGAGAAAATCGCGAATTTCTGCAATGTAAGAAAAGAGGACGTTATCCAGAATTTGACAGCTTCCTCGCTGTATGCGGTTCCGCTTATGCTCGAAAAGGAAGGTCTTGCACACTCCGCTTGCCGTCTGCTCGGGCTTGAGGACAGAAAACCCGACCTTGCTGAATGGGAAGAAATGGTAAAACGTCAGGAAAGTGCCGTAAAACCGCTTACCATCGGGCTTGTCGGGAAATATGTCGCGCTGCCGGACGCGTATATATCGGTTATGGAGTCGATTCGTCACGCGGGCGCTGTAAACGGCTGCAATGTTGACATCAAGCTCATCAACTCCGAGGAAGTTACCGAAGAAAATGCTGCCGAAATGCTCGGCGGGTTGGACGGAATTTGCGTTCCGGGCGGCTTCGGAAGTCGCGGTATCGAGGGCAAAATTCAGGCTGTTCACTACGCGAGAACCAACAAAATCCCGTACCTCGGGCTTTGCCTCGGTATGCATATGGCGGTTATCGAATTTGCTCGGTATGCGTGCGGTCTTGCGGACGCTAATTCAGGTGAATTCGGTGAGGTTGAACACAACGTTATCGACATTATGCCCGACCAAAAGGGCGTCGATATGGGCGGTACAATGCGCCTCGGCTTGTATCCGTGCAAGCTGGACGAAAGCTCGATTTCGCGCAGAGTGTACGCTGATGAGCTCATCTACGAGCGTCACCGCCACCGCTACGAGTTCAACAACTCCTACCGTGAAATTATGGCGAATAACGGCTTGAAGTTCGCGGGACTTTCTCCCGACGGCAAGCTGGTTGAGATTGTCGAGCTTTCAACGGACGTTCACCCGTTCTTTGTTGCCGTGCAGTTCCACCCCGAGTTCAAGTCCCGCCCGAATCGCCCGCACCCGCTTTTCAACGAGTTCATCAGGGTTGCCGATAAGGAAAAGAACGCGTAATTCAAGGAGAAAACTATGGCTGAAACGTTTTACGACAACCGCGAGCTTTCGTGGCTTAAATTCAACGCGAGGGTGCTCGAGGAAGCGTTTGACGAGACAACTCCGCTTTTTGAGCGGCTGCGTTTCGTGAGCATTTTCTGCTCAAATCTCGACGAGTTCTTTATGATAAGAGTCGGCTCGTGGTACGACAAGCTGCTCTATGACCCCAAAGACCGCGAAAATAAAACAAATATGAACGCAAAGGAACAGCTCGCTGCTATCGCAAAGTCGGTTCGCGGGCTTATTCCGATTAAGGACGAAGCGTATTCGCTGATAATGGAAGGAATTTCCAAATACGGCGTTGAACACATCAGCGAGGATAAACTCTCGCCCCAAGAGGACGCTTATCTCAAGGCGTATTTTGCGCGGGAAATTCGTCCGCTGCTGTTTACCGGAATTGTCGATAAAAAACACCCCGTTCCGTTCCTCAAAAGCGGCGAAGTGTACATCGGCTGCAAGCTGCGCAAAAAAACCGAAACCGGCGGGAAATTCACGTTCGGTATTCTGCCCGTGCCCGAAAATCTCCCGAAGGTTGTGTTTTTGCCGAAAAGCAGGAAATTTTTGCTTATCGAGGAGATTATCAGGCGCTACGCAAAGAGCGTTTTCTCGAATTTTGATATCCACTCGCGCTGCATTTTCCGTGTAACGCGCAACGCCGATATTCCCATTGACGAGGGACTTTTCGACCACGATATGGACTTCCGCGATATAATGACCAAAATGGTTAAAAAACGCAAAAAGCTTCAGCCCGTGCGGATTGAATTTCAGGGAAATCCCGACGGCGAGACCGTGGCAATTCTCTCAAAGGTGCTTGATGTAAAAGAGAATTTTGTGTTCAAGCAGAATACTCCGCTGTCACTCGGCTTTGTGTCAACGCTCGAAAAGGTGCTCGAGAAACAGCCCGAGCTCTTCTTCAAGCCGCTTACACCGCAGCAGTCCCCTGCTATCCTCAAAAACGTGTCGCTGATTGAGCAGATTAAGCACAAGGACATTCTCCTCAACTACCCTTACGAGAACATCAATCAGTTTATCAGGCTGCTGGACGAGGCTGCGGAAAATCCCGATGTTTCGTCGATTAAAATCACACTTTATCGCGTGGCGCGCGACAGTAAAATTATAAACGCGCTCAACAAGGCTGCCGAAAACGGCAAGGACGTGCTCGCACTGGTTGAGCTGCGCGCGCGGTTTGACGAGGAGAACAACATCGGCTGGTCAAAACAGCTCGAGGACGCGGGAGTTCAGGTTATCTACGGACTCGAGGAGCTGAAGGTGCACTCAAAGCTGCTGCTGATAACGCTCCGCGACGGCAACGACGTCACCTACATAACCCAAGTCGGCACGGGCAACTACAACGAGCGCACCTCAAAGCTGTACACCGATTTAACGCTCCTTACCGCCGACAAAGCGATTGGTGCGGACGCGTCGGTTGTGTTTAACGCGCTTTGCGAGGAAGCGACGGTTGAGAGCACAAATCGGCTGCTGGTTGCCCCGAAAGGCCTCAAGAGCAAGCTCGTCGAGTTCATCGACAACGAAATCACCTACGGCAAGGACGGCTACATCGGCATAAAAATCAACTCGCTGACCGACCGCGATTTGATTGAGAAGCTCGCCGAGGCGTCCCGCGCGGGCGTCAAGGTCGAGCTGGTAATCCGCGGGATTTGCTGCCTGATACCGGGCGTTGCGGGACAGACCGAGAATATCCGCGTTGTGTCCATCGTCGGGCGCTTCCTCGAGCACAGCAGAATTTATATCTTCGGCAAGGATAACCGCCGCCGTGTTTACATCTCGAGCGCCGATTTTATGACGCGAAACACCGAGCGCCGCGTTGAGGTAGCCGCGCCGATACTCGCGCCCACGCTTGCCGACAGGGTTTGCAGCATCTTCGATATCTGTATGCGCGACAACGTAAAGGCGCGCGAGCTGAAGTCGGACGGGCTGTACGAGCGCGTTTCGTCCGAGGGCAAGGAGCCGCTGAACTCGCAGCTCTACTTCTACGAGCAAGCCTATGAGCAGGCGAAAATCGATGACGAGGCGCTGACGTTGCTCGAAACTCCGGTTAAGGTGAAAATCAGGCGAGTTAGATAAATTCAGCAAAACAAACAAGCGCGAGTTGATAAAACCCGCGCTTTTTGTTTAATTCTTACGAATAATCGGAAAGAAGCTGCCCGCAAGCCGCGTTTAAATCCGCGCCGAATTCCCTGCGTTTTGTTGCCACAACGCCGTTTTCTTTGAGCGTTGCGCAAAACTCCGAGATTTTCTCGGGCGAGCTTTGCGTAAAACCACAATCTGTTGAGTTGTACGGGATTAGATTGACGTAAAAGTCCCGCCCGCCGATAACTCGAGCGAGTTCCTCGGCGTGCTCCTTCCCATCGTTCACGCCGCCCAGCATTATATATTCGAGCGTCACGCGCTTGTGCGTTTTGTTGGTGTAATACTCGGCGGCGCGCAGTACCTCGCTTATCGGGTACTTCTTGTTTATCGGCATCAGCTCGCTTCGGAGCGCGTCATTCGGCGCGTGAAGGCTGATTGCAAGGCTTGTCGGGCGCGCGCTGTCCGCAAAACGGTAAATCTCGGGGACAATCCCGCAGGTTGACACCGTGACGTGCCGCTTCCCGACCGCAAGACCCTTGTCCTCGGTCACAATTTCGCAAAAATCCCGCGTTGCCTCGAAATTATCGAAAGGTTCGCCTATTCCCATAACCGAAACGCCGTAGATTTTGCAAGAAAACTCGCGCTCTATTGCAAGAACTTGCCCGACAATTTCTCCCGCAGTCAAATTTCTGCGCTTCTTAATCTGCCCGCTTCGGCAGAATTTGCAGCCCATATTGCAGCCTACTTGTGTTGACACACAAACGCAAGCGCCAAATCTTTGCCGCATAAGCACCGTCTCGCATAAATTGCCGTCAGATAGCTCCAAAAGCAGCTTCGCAGCACTTTCATTTTCCAGCTTACGAACAACCTTTGGTTCAACGAAATCAAACACCGAGAGCTTCTCGATAACTCGTTCGCTGAAACCGAATTCCGAAAAATCACGTATCCCGCGCTTGTATATACCGTCAAATATTATTCCGGCTTTTGCGGAGTTCTCACTATTATCTTGCAGAAATTTACCAAGCTGTTCCATAGTCATATCAAAAATGTTCACGCACTCACCGCCCTTCTCTTTGATTTATTGTAACATATTTTTGTAAAAATGTCAAGAAATTTTCAAAAAGTGCTTGACAATTCGGTTTTGTTGTGGTATAATACTATTGTTGTTGAAATTGAGAGATTTCTGGGTGTGGCGCAGATTGGTAGCGCGCTACCTTGGGGTGGTAGAGGCCGCAGGTTCAAATCCTGTCACTCAGACCATTAGAGGACGGTTCTTTGAACCGTCCTCTTCTGCGTTTTTGGCAATTTTGAGCAAGCACAAAATTGCCAAAAGCCGCGGGTTGTGCGCTAATCTTGCTTTGATATATTTCATTTCGCTCCAAGATTTTTGGGGCGTTTTTATTAAAACATACATTCCGCTTTATAATCGAAAACCCGCTATACCATCTCGGTACAGCGGGTTTTATCGCATTTACTCTCCCAAAACATCAAAAATCGCGCGCTCGCAGCGGTCAATCGCTTCATCAATCTCCCCTTCGGTTATCGTAAGCGGCGGGTTGAAATAGAGCACGTCACCGAGCGGACGGAGCAAAAGCCCTCGTTCAAGCGCCTTTTTGTATATCTGATAACCAGTTCTTGCCGCGCTCGGGAAGCTCTCCTTTGTGCGCGGATTTTTCACCAGCTCAATCGCGTTTATCAAGCCGATGTGCCGTATCTCGCCCGTGTGCTTGTACCCGCCAAGCCGCTCGTTCAGCCGCTTGTTGAGATAAACAGCACGCTTTTGTGCGTTCTCCAAAATGTTCTCCTCGCGGAAAATCCTCTGCACCGCAAGTGCACACGCGCAGCCAAGCGGGTTGCCCGAATAGGTGTGCGAGTGCATAAAAGCCTTGCCCTCGGAGTAGTCCGCGTAAAATGCGTCGTAAATTGCCTGCGTGGTCACGGTAATCGCCATCGGCATATACCCGCCCGTCAAGCCCTTTGATATGCACATTATATCGGGCGAAACTCCCGCGTGGTCAAATGCAAACATCTTCCCCGTGCGCCCGAAGCCCGTCGCGATTTCGTCCGCTATCAACAGCACATCAAACCTGTCGCACAACTCGCGCAGCTTCTTCAAATACAACGCGGGGTAAATCCGCATACCCGCGCTTCCCTGCAAAAGCGGTTCTACGATAACCGCAGCCGTTTCTTCCGCGTACTGCTCAAACGCTTTCTCGGCGTGTTCAAAGCACTCGCACGAGCAATTATCGCGCGTTTTCCCGTACGGACAGCGAAAACAGTCGGGTGCTTCTATCCGAATTGTGTCCATTAACATCGGTCGATAAATCTTCGCGTATAAGTCCATTGTGCCAACCGACAGTGCGCCGATTGTTTCCCCGTGATATCCCTCGGAAAGACACATAAAGCGCTGTTTCTTCGGCTTACCCGTCTGATACTGATACTGAAAAGCCATCTTCAGCGCGCACTCGACAGCCGCCGAGCCGTTGTCCGAGAAGTTGAACTTGCACAAGCCTTTCGGGATTATTTTTATCAGCTCTCCGCAGAGCTCAATCGCGGGCTCGTGGGTGAAATTTGCGAAGATGACGTGCTCGAGACGGTCTATCTGCTCCTTAACGGCGGCGTTTATTTTCGGGTTGCAGTGCCCCAAGAGATTGCACCACCAACTCGACACGATGTCGATGTACTCCTTGCCGTTCTTGTCGAACAGCCGCACGCCCTCGCCGCGCTCTACCACTATCGGCGGGAGCGTTTCGTAGTCCTTCATCTGTGAGCACGGGTGCCAGATGTACCGCAAATCCTGCTCAACCAACTCGTTATACGTCATCTCAAATCTCCTTATCCCAAGTCCTTGTACATTTCAAAAAGCGTTTTTTCATCAATATCAAGCTCGGTGTCGTTGTCGCGAACTACCGCGATTACCCGAACTCCCGTAAGTTCCTCAATCATAGCGAGGTTGTCACGCTGCATTGTGTCGCCGTTCCACTTGTTCAGGATAATCCCGTTTACCGCGAGCTTTCGCGCACGCATATACTCAACCGTTGTCACAACAGCGTTTATCGTGCCAAGCCCTGCGTCCGCGACAATCACCGACGGCAAGCCGAGTTCTCGGATAATATCCTCGAGGAAAATCACTGCTTTCTCGTCCTTGCGTATCGGGCACACAATTCCCCCGCTGCCTTCCATTGTCACAAAATCGTACTGCTCGCAAACCCGCGCGAACGTTGATTTTATCACGCTCATTTCAGCGGGATTTCCTTCAATTCGCGCGGCAAGGTGCGGCGAAACAGCCGTCTTGTACAGATACGACAGCAAAAGCTCCTCGCTCTCGCCAATTTGTGCAACCCTGTTCACATACCCCGCGTCGCTCTCGGAAACGCTCTCTGCGCCGCTCACAGCCGCCTTGTAATACCCCGCGTTCAGCCCGAGGCTGCGCAGCTTCTTTACAATCAGCGCGGTAACGTAGGTTTTCCCGATATCCGTGCCGGTTGCCGTAACAAAAAGTCCTCTTGACATTTCAACGCTCCTTTAGCTCAACTCTATAACCCAGCTCCGCGCACATTTTCATATCGCTGTCAATCGAAATGCCGCGCGTTGTGAGCATATCTCCGGATATCGCCGCGTTTGCTCCCGAGCGGAAAAGCGCCTTGCCCATATCGCCGAGCAAGCCCCTGCCGCCCGCAAGCCGAATTTGCCCGTCCGGTATTATAAAGCGAAAAATCGCGACAACCCGCGCTGCTTCGTCCTCGGAAAGCGTGGGATTGTGCTCAAACGGGGTGTTCGGAATGGGGTTAAGCAGGTTCACGGGAATTGACTTCACGCCAAGCTCCCGCGCGGTCAACACCATATCAATCCTGTCCTCAAACGTCTCGCCAAGCCCCATTATTCCGCCGCTGCACACCTCAAGTCCCGCAGCTTTCGCCGCGTTTATTGCCGAGATTTTGTCGTCAAACGTGTGCGTTGTGCAAACCTCGGGGAAAAATCTGCGCGAGCTTTCAAGATTGTTGTGAACACGGTCAACTCCCGCGTCTTTCAGCTTGCGGAAACTCGTTTCATCGAGCAGTCCCGCTGATACGCACACCGATATCGGGCATGCTTTTTTTATCGCGCGGATACTCTCGCAAAGGCTGTCAACCTCGCTCTCCGAGAGCCGTTTTCCCGAGCAAACTATCGAATAGCGCAACACACCGCGCTCATAGTTGTAAAGTGCGCCCTCGACCAGCTCCTCGGTTGACAGAAGCGGGTACTCCTCGCAATGCGTGTTGTAGTGAGCCGACTGCGCGCAGTATTTGCAGTTTTCCGAGCACCGCCCGCTTTTGCCGTTAATAATAGTACACATATCGAAAACGTTCCCGCAAAACCGCGCCCTGATTTCATCGGCAGCCTCGCAAAGCTCACCGAGCGGCGCGTTAATCAGCGAAATTGCTTCACCGCGAGAGATTTTGCCGCCGTTAAACAGCTTTGATTTCAGTTCAGAAACAACGCTCATCTTGCAGCACCTCCGCGATATTTTTGCACAATCGGTATAAGTCGTTTACCCAAAAACGCTGCCAAAATACACAGCAAAATATCCCCCGGAACCGCCAGCACAAAGCAGTACCACAAGGTCATCGAGAAGCTGATTGCGCCGCCCTCTATCCAGAGATTTTTCGCGAAATAGAAGTACAGAATTCCAAGTATGTACACAATCCCAAGTCCCGCAAAATTTGCCGCGAGAAGCCGCTTGAGCGACGGGTTTGGCACGGCGTTTGCGATTTTCCCCGTGACAAATGTGCCGATGATAAAGCCGATAAGATAGCCGAAGGTTGGCTTCAGAACATAGAAAAATCCGCCGCCCTCCGCGAATATCGGCACGCCGACAAGCCCGAGCACAACATACGCGCCGACCGCCGCCGCGCCCCATTTCGCGCCGAGAAGCAGCCCCGCGAGCGTTGTGAAAAGGAACTGCAAGGTGAACTCCATATACGGAATCGGGATTTTGATGAACGCGCCGACCGCCGTGAGCGCCGTGAAAATCGCGCATATACAAAGCATAAGCGCGCTGTTTTTGGTTTTTGTGCCTGTCATAAATTTCTCCTTATCGCAATTTCGCCCGATGTTAATATGCCGCAGCTGCCGTTTTCATAGCGCACTTTTAATGCGCAATTTTCGTCAACGTCAAGCAAAACTGCAGGCTCCTGTGCTTCCGCGCCCGTGAGCACCAAAATTTGCTCCCCGCGCCACATCAGCCGCTTTCGGTATTCATCAAGGTAGCCGTTGTCGGGCAAAAGCGCGTAAAGCTGCATAAATTGCTCGTAAACCGCGGCAGAAAGCCGATTTCGCAAATCTCCCGAACGTTCCCCGAGAACAGCTCCCGCGATATCCGAAAGCTCCTCGGGAAAGCCATTTTCGGGCGGATACACATTTATCCCGATACCCAGCACCGCATATTCGAGAGCGCCGTTTTCCATATCAAACGCAGCCTCGGTGAGTATTCCGGCAACTTTTTTCCCGTTGACAAAAATGTCGTTCACCCACTTAATTTGGGGCTGCACGCCGCACTCCTTTTCCAGCGCAAGACAAACGGCAACCGCTGCCAGCGTGGTGATTTTCACCGCCTCGTTCACCGCAACTTTAGGGCGCAAAAGCACGCTCATATAAAGCCCAGTATCAGCCGGCGAGAAAAATGTACGCCCGCGTCTGCCCTGCCCGCGCGTCTGCTCCGAGGCAACCACAAGCGTGCCCTCCGCAACACCTTTTTGCGCAAGCTCCCGCAGATAAGCGTTTGTCGAACCGACTGTTTTCAGGACAAAAATGTCGTGCGTTGTGTTCAGATAGCGCCGAATACCCGTCTCGCTGATAACATCAGAGCTGTCCTCAAGACAATAGCCACGGTTAGTCACCGCGTTTATCCGAAGCCCCTCCGCACGCAGCGCACGAATTGCCTTCCAAACCGCGCCGCGCGTGCAGTAGAGCCGTTTTGCGATATCCTCGCCCGAGATGAATTCACCGCGGTTTTCTTCGAGCAACTCGCGAAGTTGTTCTTTTATCGTCAAAATTGTTCACCACCAAAGTAATTTACCGTAGACAATTATAGCACGAACTCGCCACAATGTCAACCCGTTTTAACAAAAGAGTTGACAATCGACAATTTGATAAAATTAACAAATTATAAATATTTTATTAAGATTATTGACAAATGTGGAAAAATATTGTATAATTATACCAAGAAGTATGCTGAAGCCTATTTTTTAGTGTACCTCTAAACAAAAAATCGGAGGAAATTTTTATGGTACTCTTGTCGGAATTTGTTGGCAGCTTGGTCTTTCTGCTCGGCGGTTACGCTTATATGTGTAACATCAACCTGAAAAAGACGCTCGTTAGCAAGCTGAATTACATAGAGCTTGCGGTTGCATGGAGCTTGGCGGTCGGCTTCGGTCTGACTGTTGCGGTGATTATGGGCGGGCCCGCCGCGCTGAACCCCGGTGTTGTGTTCGGGCAGTGGATTGAAAAGCTCATTGACCCCGCAAAGGGCTTAAACCTCGCGGACGGCGCGCTGTTGATTTTGATGGAATTCTTGGCAGCCGGCGCAGCGGAAATCCTTTGTATGATTTTCTTCTGGGACTCGTTCAAGGCTTCGGGTAACGCTCCGAAACGCGGTATTTTCTCGGCTTATCCCGTTGAAAAAAATATGCCGCTGAACTTTGTTCAGGAAATTCTTGCAACATTCTTGTTCTTGTTCCTTGTTCTTGAAACGATTAAGGTTGCGCAAAATGCGATTGTAATCGGAATTGTCGGCTTCGCGGCGGTTATGCTCCTCTCGCTCACGCTGAACAGCACGGGCTTCAGTATGAACGGAATGCGCTCGTTCTTCAGCAGCATTTGGTTTGCAATTCTCCCCTTCCCGAATAAAAACGGAGAGAAGGTTGACTGGACTTATCAGATTGTCGTAAACCTTGTCGGAAGCAGTATTGGCGGTATTCTCGCGGTTATTGCGGTGAACGCGATATAAAAAATAACAGGCATCGTTGTTTGCGATGCCTGTTTATTGTATCAGCGTGAATAATTGTCGTTTAGAAAAAATTGGCAAAAAATCCCCGAGATTTCGGGGATTATGCATTTTTTCTCATAAAAATGAAAGAAAGCCCGTTGTGACCGCCCTCTTCCTTAAATGCCTTGTATCCAACCTTTTCGTAAAGCCGAATGTTGGAGACGCTTTTTGTGCAGGTGAACAGCTCCAAAGTCTTTCCCGAGAAGCGCTCCTCAACCTCTTTCAGCAGCTTTTCACCAATACCGCGTCGCCTATACTCCGGGTGAACCATAAGCCGCCCCACCTCAATAACGCCGTCCTGTTTTCGGCAGCGAACCGAGCCAATTATTTTCCCGCTTTCGCTTGTTGTTTTGAGCACAATCCACTCCTTGAAATCGGATTTTGCTTTCTCAAGTGTTTCCATCAGCGCGGGAACAGCCCTGCTGCCAACCATTTCAGCTTCGCTTTCAAATGCCAGAAGCTGCAAATCGTACAGCTCCTCGATATCCTTTTCTTCTGCAATTTCTATAACCATAGCTGTTCACCTAAAAATATGTAAATTTCCAAAACTCCGTTGATTACTTTGAGAAAAATCGCTGCCGGGGCATTGTCTTTATCAAAGCTAGAGTTCACCGCCGCTTTTTCGTGGAGCAACGCTATTTTGGAGCAAAAACTCGCCCCTAGCACTAAAACTAGGGGCGAAATAAGGCAATTTCAAATTGAGATTAACACACAACCCGCGGCTTTTTAAATTTTCGTGCGAAGTGCGAAAATTTAAAAAACGCAGAAGAGGACGGTCCAAAGGACCGTCCTCAAGTGGTTGGGGCAGAGGGATTTGAACCCCCGAATGACGGAGTCAGAGTCCGTTGCCTTACCGCTTGGCGACGCCCCAGCAATCAACATAAAATATTTTACCACAAACCATCTTTTTTGTCAAGTACTTTTTTCAAAAATTTCAAAATTTTTCTGCACAAATTCTATTTTAAGCAACTTTTTTGCTTTTATTCAGCTTTTCCATTGACAAATAGTGCGAAATATGGTAAAATATTTCCAAATAATAAAATAGGAAGTGTTGCTTTTGAAACGGAAATTACTCTTACTGATAACCGCGGTCGCTTGCCTTGCGGGGTGCTCGAGCGGCGGTGTTATCGAATATTCCTCGCAAAATTCGAGTTCCTCGCCAACCGAAAACGTTGGTTCCTCGGGAAATTCGGATTCCTCGTCAACCGAGAGCTCAAGTTCTTCGAGTTCAACGGAAAGCGCGAGCTCAACGGAAAATTCGAGTTCTTCGGAAAGCTCATCGAGTTCAACCGAAAGCTCCTCGATGACCACAAGCTCTTCGGGTTCAGCCTCGGCAAATCCCTCGGATTTGGCGCAGATATCGGGCATTGAGCTTGCGAAAATGATAAAAGTCGGCTGGAATATCGGCAACTCCTTTGACGCGTCCGACTGCACTTGGGTGAACGACGAAATGCTCTACGAGTCGGCGTGGAACGGCGATATGAACACCGAAAACCATATCCAAATGCTCAAGGACGCTGGCTTCAACGCCGTGCGTATCCCCGTTTCGTGGCACAACCATGTTTCCGATAACTACTCGATTAGCGAACAGTGGCTTGCGCGCGTGAACGAGGTTGTCGATTGGTGCCTCGAGCGCGATATGTTCGTTATCCTCAACATTCACCACGATAACAGCACGAGCTTTATGTTCCCCAAAAATCAATACCTCGAGCAGTCCAAAAGCTATGTTTCCGCTATCTGGCGGCAGCTTGCCTTTCGGTTCAAGGACTACGACGAGCGGCTGATTTTCGAGATTATGAACGAGCCGCGACTTATCGGTCACAACAACGAATGGTGGATTGACGAGAACAACGCGGACTGCAAAGAGGCAATTCAGTGCATTAACGAGATAAACCAAGTCGGCGTGAACACAATCCGCGCGGCAGGCGGCTTCAACAAAACCCGCTTTATAATGTGCCCCGGCTATGACGCTTCCGCGGACGGCGCGCTGAACGCAGGCTACGTTCTCCCGAGTGACCCCGTTTCCAACAACAACCACATTATCGTCTCCGTTCACGCTTACACGCCGTATGAGTTCGCGCTTCAGGACGGCGGCACAGCTCAATGGTCAAGCGCAAACCCCAGCGATATGCAAAATATGACCGGCTTTATGGACAAGCTTTATGAGAAATTCGTGAGCAAAGGCACGGCGGTTATTATCGGCGAGTTTGGTGCACGAAACAAAAACAATAACACCGCCGCCCGTGCCGATTTTGCAGCAACCTATGTTTCCGAGGCGCGAAAACGCGGTATCCCCTGCTTCTGGTGGGACAACAACGCCTTTTCCGGCAACGGCGAGCTTTTCGGTGTCCTCGACAGAAAGGCAAGCAGCTGGTATTTCCCCGAAATCAAGGACGCGCTTGTCAACAGCTAATTCTAGACAATATGAAAACTCCTCCCACGCTCGGGAGGAGTTTTTGTTAATTGTAGCTCAAATTGCTGCGGGTGAAGTATTCCTCGACACCGTCCGAAATTGCCTCGGCGAGCAAAACCTGATTGTCGGGATTTGCCAAAATCAGGCACTCGCGGTCGTTGGACACAAAGCCCATTTCCACGAGAATACACGGGAAGCCTTGCTCGCGCGTGTAGCTCCAATAGCTGTACTTGTCGCCGCGCGCGCTGCTTGTTCCGTCACCGTAAATTCGGTCAAGGCACGCGGCAAGGTTGTCCGTGACAGCCTCGGCTAGCGGCTGCGACCACGGCGTGAAATAATACGCTTCAGTGCCGTGCGCGTCGGGACCCGCGGAGTTGCTGTGCAGCTCAATAAACAAATCCGCGTTGTAATAGGTCGCCGCATGCGGTCGTTCGCGGTTTGTTCGTCCAACCTCCTCGTTGTTCAAGCGGATAACCGTTGCCCCGCGCGACTGAAGTTCCTCAACAATGAGGTCGGCAACTGCGTAATTTATCTCTGCCTCGGTTACCTGTCCGATTGCGCCCGGGTCCCATTTTCCCTCGTCATTCATACCGTGTCCGGGGCTTATCACAATCGTTTTGCCCGAGAGCGTCGGCGTCGGTACGGGGAACATAAGCTGAAGATTTCGCTCATCATCGTAGGTTGCCGTGACGCCGCTGTAAATTCCCGCCTGTCTCAAGGTGAGCTTCATTCGGAATTTCGGTATTCCGTCCTCCTCGACGTGCTCCCACTCGCCCGCGCTGAACAGAGCGCAGTTCAAAAAGCTCGGGAGCGCAGTTACAGAAGTAACGTTGTCGAAGGTTATGTAAATGTACTGCGCATTGAATTTCGTCACGCCAAACGGTCCGTCGTAGCCCTCAACAAAGTCCTGCGAGGTGGTTACATTGAAGCTCGTGCGGTAGTCGAGCGAAAGCGTGATGAAGCTCCGTCCGCTCACGTTTCCGACAGCTTTCACATAAAGCGCGTTGTAGCCAAGCCCCGTGTCAGTGAACGTGGTGACGTAATCCTCGCGGTAACGCTTGCCCGAGGTTGTTATAACATAGCCGTCCGAGGAGGATTTGTAGTAATCGATAGTGTTCGCGGGCATCTGCGAGAACTCGGGTGTCGGCACACGTCCCGTTGTTTCCGCAGAGAGCACGTCGGTGTTGTTGGCGAGAACCTTGACGTAGGTTACATATTCACCCGGCACATCGTCGATAATCGGGTCAATTCGTCCGACAATCTCCCCTGTTCCCGCGGTGGACTGGTCGGGGATAATATCAACCTTGATGTCCTCCTTCGGCGGTGTCGGCTCGGGAAGCGCCTCAACGGTTATCGAGCCGCCCGTCATATATTTCTCAAAGCCCATATAGTTGCCGTAGAAGCTGATGTTGCCGAGATTTTGCGTTTGCCCGACAATTCCTTTCGGCGCGGTGTAATATCCCACAAACTCCGAGTAGGACGAGTCCTCGCCTATCTGTTCACCCGAGGCGATTTCCTTGAGGTTGACAATCTGCCCGTTTATCGACGCGGAAACCGACGAGCCGCTGTACGCAATCGCACCTATCGCAATTCTCGTTCCGCCCGCAACCGTGATGTTGTTCACGTTCTCAACCGACTTCAAAACCTCAACTCTGCGCTCGATATAATAATTGATTTTCTTGCCCTTGTGCTCGATTGTAAAGCTGTTTCCGCCGACATTGAGGTCTTTGGTGATGAGGAAGTTTCCGCGCTCGTTCAGCTCGATTTTTCTTCCGTCAAAGTACACGTCGAAGTTCTCGTCAAACGTTCCCATAAACTTTACGGTCGGGTCGTAGGTAACGAAGCTCGTGTACTGCGGCGTCACCATTTCAAGTCCCTCGAAAAGGGTTTGCGTGTTGATTTGGTCGGCAAAGTATTTTTTGAGAGTATCAGCGGTATTGAGAACGTTGTCACGCAGCGAAACAAACGAGTTAAACGCGCTTCCGCCGATGTTCTCGAAATTCTCGTCCATAATCGTGAGCTGTCGGAGGAGCTGGTCCTCGTTCCAGCCGCTCTTGCTGCCGATACGCTCGTTCAAGTGGCAGACGTAGCACTTCGCGCCGCTTTTCTCGGCTAAATCGTACCACCACGAAACAACTTTCTCGAAATTGAGCGCGATATCCTCGGTTGAACCGTATGCTTTCAGCATAATAAAGTCCGCGAGCCCACTCTCAACGTAGCTTTTCGTGTCGCAAAAGCCGTCGAAAAACGCCTGCTTTGTGTCCGCGGTATCCGAGCCGCCGTCCTTGGCAGACGCGTTCGCCCACATATCCTCCATAAAAATACCGACAGCGGTTGTGTTCGAGGTCTTGCGGACAGCCTCGCTCACGGTTCGGATTATGTAACGGTTGGTTTCGTAGAGCCAATTCTCATAGCCAATACCCGAACCCGAGCGCAGATATTCGGCGTACATTTCGGGTGTGTTCTCGGTGTAATAGTTGACGAGAATTACGCCCTCGCAGTTGTATTTCATCGCGAATTTGTGCACCGCCGCGGTAAAGCCCTCTTTCAGCCCGCCGCCGCTTTCCAGCACCTTTTTCACGAGCGAATTCACATCAAGCGTGAGATACGCGCACAAGTTTGCCCCGTGCGCAGAGTCCAGCATCTTGTTCAGAATACCGTCGGTTTTATCCAGCTCGAAATCGTAGAAATCCTCGTTTTCAGCCGTAGAATTTACGACAACCGCGTTCATTCCCAAGCCGATAATATCCGTGCAGAGCGCGTTCAAATCGGTGTCTGCGTCAAAATCAACGCTCGGTGTAACAAAAACCGCCCGCATATCGTCCTGAAGATAGATTTTGCTCTCGGCGTAAATGGGAGCTTGCGCGCCACCCGTTTCGGTTGTTCCCGAAGCGTCCTCGTTTGTCGAGGCAGAAACTGTTATTGTTGAAGAAAAAATCGACAGGCACAAAACAGCCGAAATTATTCCCCGTAATAGCTTTTTCATATCTTTTCCCCGTTTGTCTGTTTTTCTTTATCCTTAATTCATCGCGGCTTTCAAAGCCTCAATCTCGCGGTCAACCTGACTTTGCACGGAATAATCCGCGTTGAAAACCGCACCGTAGCTGTAAATTCCTATTCCCCCGTAGGCAGACAGCTCGTGCGATACCAAAAACTGCCGTTTCAGGATATCCTCGTCGGTTATCCACTCTCGGCTTCCGTCTCCCGCCCACTTATCCTCAACTCCGAGCTTTGCCGAGGTTATACCGACAATCAGCGGAATATTTCCCGAATACGCGAGGTTGTTCCAAGTGTTCACGCACTCCTCAAACGGCTCGGCGGAGTTCTTGAAGCCGTAGTAAATCTGCGGCATTATGTAGTCGATGTAGCCGCTCTCGGTGCACCATTTCTTGACATCGATGAACATATAATTGTAGTTGTTGTACATACTGCCCTGACAGCTTACTCCGAAAATTGCCGAGCTGTTGCCGCGCTTCACCGCCTTGTAAAGTGAAGAAACCAGCCTGTCGCAATTCGCGAGCCTGAACTCCGAGAGCGACGACAAACCGCTTTGCGAGAACGCCGCGCTGTCGAAATAAGTATCGGTTGTGGGATAGAAATAGTCGTCGATGTGAACACCGTCCACGTCGTAATTCGCGGTAATTTCACGCGCACCGTCCGCGATAAGCTCGACAACCTCGCTGTACGCGGGATTTAAGTAGTAGTAGCTCCCGACCTGAACCAGCCGCGTTTCGCCGCCCGCCCAACTGTACATCGGGTAACCGCTCTCGCGCTCGATATCCGATACCGCGCACCCGCGAAGCGGGTTTATCCACGCCTGAAACGACAGCCCGCGCTCGTGTGCTTCCTCAATCATAACTTCAAGCGGGTCGTAGTAACCGCCGAGATATTTGGTTCGCGGGAAGAAATCCGAGCTGTAATACGCGTCGCCGTGCGAGCGGACGTGAACGTAAACCGTGTTAATTCCGAGCGATTTGCAGTTGTCATAAATGTACGAAATCCCGCTTCGGAAGTCGCTTTCTGTGCCGCTTAAAATCCCCGCGAGGTCTATGTACGAAATCCACATTCCCTTGACCTCGCTGTAATTCAGCGCACGATAGTTGTTCACGCCGAAATCAGCCGGCGGAAGCTCCGGTGTTGATGAAGAACAACTTGTTTGCGATGAAGATGAGTACGATGATGAAATTGAGCTTTCGGTTGATGAAACGATTGATGAGGAGCTTGAAATTATCTCGGAACCGCTTTCCGAAACGCTTCCCGCAGCGGAATAGCTGGCGGTTTCGGTTGTCGAGGATTTTCCGCCGTCCGATGAGCTTGAATAAACCGATGAGCTTGAGTATGAGGAGCTTGACGAAGTGCCTTCCGATGAACTTCCCGCAGACGAGTTGACGGAATAAGACGTGCTCGAGCCATAGGAAATCACGCCCTCGGACGAACCGAGCGACACTCCCCCCGCGTCAATCACACTCACGCTTTCCTTCTTTTCCTGCGCCTTGCACCCGCAAAGTCCCAGCGCTGCCGCCGCTATCAAAGCAATTATTTTATTTTTCATTGTTTTTTCCCCAAATATGATATATTTCTACTTATAGTTATAAATATTTTACCATAATAATGCAGTTTTGTCAATACTTTATTATATTGCGAACCGAAAAAATTATCCGAAAAATTACAGAAAAACGCCGCGCTGCCAAAAACATCGGACAGCGCGGCGCTTCAATTATTCTTCCATCTGTTTGCCGAAATACATCGCGGCTGCTTGCACCAGCGCGGACTGCTCGGCGGTTGCGGCGTCCTTGTCGTTGTCGCCGGCAAGCATTATCACCGCGCCGTTTACATCGCCCGACGCCAAAATCGGCGAGCACACAAGCGCGTAGCGGTCTACACCCTCGATAGGATTAAGCCGCTTGTCATCGCTGTTTTTGAGAACGTAGCTCTTGCGCTGCTCAATCAAGTCCTCGAGAGAGCCTGAAACGCGGCGCTCGATAATCTCCTTCTTGGACATTCCCGATACCGCAATAACGTGGTCGCGGTCGCAAATCACAGCCGGACACCCGCCAACCTTTGACAAAACGTCCGCATACTGCGAGGCGGTGCTGCTGATTTCACCCACGGGCGAGTACTTTTTGAAGATAACCTCACCCTCGGGGCTCGTGTATATTTCAAGGGGGTCGCCCTCGCGAATTCGCATTGTTCTGCGGATTTCCTTGGGTATAACAATACGTCCGAGGTCGTCTATCCTGCGGACAATTCCTGTTGCTTTCATAGAAAAATTCCTTTCTTGTTTTTATATAGTAATTTCAGATAAGTTTTCCGGTGTCGGAAATATTGTCTGCGTTTTTCGGGAATTTATTCTTTTTTCGACAGGTTTTTTCATCGCGTTTTTGAAACAAATATGCACAAACGCAAGAAACATTTGGGCGGGAGTTTTAGGTGCCGTTGATTGCGTTGTACAATTCGCCATAATATCCGCCATCGGAAGTGTAGGTTTTGCCTTTGTAGGTGATTTCTGCAGTGCAACCTAAAAACGCATTATATGCTATTTTGATAACGCTGTTCGGAATTGT
>CAZKBF010000028.1:16653-22315 GCA_964551225.1 uncultured Ruminococcus sp. | reverse complement strand
TTGTAGCCGATGAAGGGCTTCATAGCCATCGGGTCGTGACGGAGAACGCCAACCGCACCGGTAGCAGCTGCGGTAGTTTCCGAAGAAACCGCAGAACCCATATAAGTGCCGTGTGCCCAGTCAAACGACTGATATACGAGAGGAGTTGTAGAAGCACGTCTGCCGCCGAAAATCATAGCGGTAACGGGAACACCCTGCGGGTTGTTGAACTCGGAGGAGAGGCACGGGCAGTTTACTGCGGGAGCAGTGAAACGGGAGTTCGGGTGAGCGAGCTTCTGCGGCTTGCCGTCAGCGCCCATAACAGCGGTGAACTCCTTGCCGTTAACCTTCGCGCCCTTCCACTCTTCAGCGTTCTCGGGAGGATTCTTGTCGAGACCTTCCCACCAGGGAGTCATTTCGTCAAGGTTGATAGCAACGTTGGTGAAAATCGCGTTCTTCTTTGTGCACTCGAGCGCGTTGAAGTTGGACTTCTCGTTTGTGCCGGGAGCAACGCCGAAGAAACCGTTCTCGGGGTTGATTGCGTAAAGTCTGCCGTCGGGGCCCTGCTTCATCCAAGCGATATCGTCACCAACGGTGAATACCTCATAGCCTGCGTCCTTGTAAGCTTTGGGCGGGATAAGCATAGCGAGGTTGGTCTTGCCGCAAGCGGACGGGAAAGCAGCGGTGATATACTTGATATCGCCGTCGGGCTTCTTAACGCCGAGAATAAGCATATGCTCTGCCATCCAGCCTTCCTTCCAGCCCTGATAAGAAGCGATACGCAGTGCGAAGCACTTCTTGCCGAGGAGGACGTTTCCGCCGTAAGCGGAGTTGATAGACCAGATTGTGTTGTCCTCGGGGAACTGAACGATATATCTCTTCTCGGGGTCAACATCAGCCTTGCTGTGGAGACCGCGAACGAAATCGTTGGAATCATCGGGGAGGTTCTTGAACGCCTGTTCACCCATTCTCGTCATGATGTTCATATTAAGAACAACGTAAATGGAGTCGGTGAGCTCAACGCCAACCTTTGCAATCGGCGAACCGATAGGACCCATAGAATAAGGGATAACGTACATAGTTCTGCCCTTCATAACTCCGTCGTACATGGGAGTGAGCATTGCGTACATTTCCTGCGGGTCCATCCAGTTGTTGGTGGGGCCTGCGTTTTCCTTTGTCTTGGAGCAGATGAAAGTTCTGTCCTCAACACGAGCAACGTCGTTGGGCTTGGTTCTGTGATACAGACAGCCGGGGAACTTGTCCTGATTGAGCTTAATCATCTCACCGGAAGCAAGAGCCTCGTTTGTGAGAGCGTCGAGCTGCTCTTTTGAACCGTCAACCCAAACAACCTTATCGGGCTTGGTAAGGGCGGTCATTTCCTCAATCCACTTTAACACGTTAGGGTTTTTCGTAAGTGCCATAAATTTTCTCCTTCTACACTATTATTTGAGAGTACCGGCAGCGCCTTAACAACCGGCTAACGCCTTTAGCGCGCTGCCAAAACTCTCTCCACATATACTATTATACACGAATTATGTCAAGTTGTCAAGGGTAATTTTATTTTTTGGAGGATTATGTGGTATTGTAAAATTTGAATAGGTAAATTGCGATGGAACAGTCGCTTATTATGCGAAATGTTCGCGGCATTGACAAGTAAAAATTTATCTGTTATAATGAAAAGGGTGATGATTATGCGAAAATTTTTGAAGCGTTTTTGGATATTTATACCGCTGGTGTTGGCGGCGCTGATGTTTTTTGTGCTGCCGATGTTCCCCGATTTCACGGAGAACGTGATTTCCCGCGGACTTTTCAAGGTGATAACAACCCCCGTCGGCTTCATCACAAGTCTTATCCCGATTTCGTTGACCGAAATTGTGGCGGTGCTGGCAATTCCCGCGGTGATTTTTCTGATTGTGCTGTTCATCGTGAAGATGAAAAAGAGCAAATCGCGCGGCAAAACCGCTCTGAAGGCGGGGCGCGGGGTTTGCGCGTTTTTGTCGATTGCGTGTTTTATGTATATGAGCTGTCACGGCGCGAATTTTTACCGTCAGCCGCTTGAAAAGGCGATGGGTTTGGATACCTCGCAGAAAACCGCCGAGCAACTTCTCGAGGTGTGCAAGATTTTGGCAAACGGCGCGGCTGAAGCCGAGAAGGAGATTTCCCGCGATGAAAACGGGCTGATGAAGCTCCCCGCGAGCGTTTACGATGAACTCACGCGCACCGGAAACGGCTATGAAAAGCTGGTCGCGGAGTACCCGTTTTTGTGGACGGCGGTTTGGCGGCAGAAACCCGTGCTGCTGTCGGAGCCGTGGTCGTACACGGGGATTACGGGTATGTTCTTCCCGTTTTTTGCCGAGTGCAACGTGAACGTCGCCCAGCCCGACTACCTTATCCCCGCAACCGCCGCCCACGAGAGCGCACACTCGCGCGGGATTGCCCTCGAGAACGAGTGCAATTTTCTCGCGTTCCTCTCGTGTATAAACAGCGACTATCCCGAGTTTCGCTATTCGGGCTATATGATGGCGCTCACCTACTGCGCGAACGAGCTTTACGACTACGATATGGATATGTGGCAAGAGGTGCGGGATTTGGAAACGGCGGGCATGATTGCCGATTTCGCCGCGAATAACAAGTACATCTACGACCACGAGGGACACGACGACCCTGTTATCGAGACAATCCACAACGTCTCGCAGGCAGCGAACGATACGTTTATCCAAATTCAGGGAGTCCCCGACGGAGACTTGAGCTACGGTCGCGTAACCGAGCTTATTCTCGCTTATTACGCGCGGGAAAATATGGTTTAAACTGCTTATATAATAAGGAAAGGACGCTCATCGGAACGTCCTTTTTTGCTTTTTAATCAGCACTTGATTTGTGCACTACCCTTTGCCGAGTTTTTCTGCTAGGGTAACTTTGTTAAATGGGATTTGCGAATTTTTTTGCGTTCGCAAAAAAATTTGGCAATGGTTGCGAACCGAATTTCAAGTCGGTTCGCTGAATAGAAGAAAGCGAAAGCGTTCTTTTTTGGATTTTGCGGCTTCGCCTTTAGTGGTCGCTTCGCTTCAGTCTTGGAACCTTTTTCTGAAGAAAAAGGTTAGGGAAACCGAAGGTTTCTCGCAAACACTCCAAAAAGACTTTTGGCGCTTCGCGGTGCTTGATTACCACTTCGCAAGAACTCCGCGCCTTACCTATGCCGTCCGCCGCCACCGCCGTGACCGCTGCTGTGACCTCCGCCACCGCCGCCGCTTCTTCCGCCGCCACTCGACGAACTGCTAATCCTCACGCTAGTCGTATACTCCCGCACAAACCTATCCACCTGCCGCACAACCCTCGTGCTCCTACGGTCAAGGTACTTATCCGCACTAACCGGCTTTTTCTTCGAGTACTTCGCCTTCGTCGAATTCGCCACAATCAACGCGAAAATCGTCGCGATTATTATCCCGACAACCAGCGCCGTGATATTCTTCATTATGTAATCGCCGATTGTTGCCCAAAACGCCACAAACGGATTGTTGAACGTCTCAATCGCCTCGCAGAACCCCACGACCGCCTGATAAAACTGCGCGGAGCTGTAACCTTTATAGACATTGCTCTTCGGCACTCCGACCGACGTTGCGTTCTTATTATCAAACCCATTGTAAATCCTCGGGAACATATTGTTCTCGATAATCGATTTGCTGAATTTATCTTTAGCAACGCCGCTTGTCGAAATTTCATCGGTAACCGCAGCATACTGCGGCTTATCGTAGGTGTTTACCATCAGCAGCACAATCGAGTCCGAGCCGTAGCCGAAATGTTCATCGGAATAATAGTCCGAATAAAGCTCGTCTGATTTGCCTTCCAAATCCGCGGTAATGCAAAAACCGATGTTCAGCTTGGTTTTGTCGGCAGTTTTCTGCATTATTTGGAGCAGCGAGCTTTCTTCCTCCGGTGTAAGACAGTTGTCCAAATCATCGAGAGCAACCGAGTATTTTCCCTCCGCGCTCGCGGTTATTGTCATCAGCATTGTCGCGAGCATCATCACCGCGAAAATCAGCGCGGGGAGCAATTTTCTGCATTTTTTCATAGCTCTCCCCCCCTTAATCGCCGAAGAACAGGCTCAAAATCACGAACGCGATTATGAGCACCGCGAGGAAAATTCCCGCGCCGTACAAGAACAACTTTCCCTTGCTCACGGGGAGTTCACCGAAGGTTGTTCCGGTCTGTCCGTTCATCACGAAGCCGTAATCCTTGCCCTTGTAGGTGTAGTTCAAAAACCACACCGGCAAAAGCGCGTAGGCGTACTCCTGACTGCGGTAATTTATGTTTGTTCTGATATCCTCGAGCGCGTTGTAGACGGACGCCATACGCTTCAGCTCGTCGTTTGCCGCCTGCTGAACACGCTGGTCAATCCTCTGCGCCGCCTCTTCCTTGGTGACGTCGTACTTCTCCGCGGCGCAGCCCGAAAGATAGGACATATTGAACGGTTTAACGCCGTTGTAAACAAACGGCTCGATGCTCTCCATCAGCGCGTCGTCGATACGCTTTGAACCGTCGCACGGCACTCTCACAAACGAGAATTCCGCCTCACGTTCAACGTGATAAATCTTCGTGTGCGTGTAACGAATATCGCCCGCGCGCCAAGTACGGATAGTTTTGCCTATGGCGGTAAGATTTGCGTCAACACGACCGCTCTTGAGCCAATAAGGGACATAAAGCGCGGAGATGTTCTTAATCTGCGCGTCGCTTCTGAAGCCGCGCGGGAGCAGGAATTTGCCTTTCGTATATCCGTAGAATTTCTGCTCGGCAACCTCACGAGTTGTCGAGAACGGTATAATCAAATCGGGCTTGTATTCACCGGAAAGACGTCCCGACAAGATAACGGGCGTGTGGCAGAAGTGGCAGCGCGTCGAAGCGGTCAGACTGTCGCAGATAACGCCCGCGCCGCAGTTCGGGCAGCTGTACAGCGCGCTTTGTCCCGTGAAATCCTCGGTTTCCTGCTGGTCGGGAGTGAGCTCGGGCTCAACCGACTCGTCAAGATTAACCGCCTCGTCACGCGCCTCAAAAAGCGCCTTGATTTGAGCCTCGGTAAAAGTTCCGTCGCAGTAAAAGCACTTGAATTTTCCCGTTGCGTTGTCGTATTCGAGCGCCGCGTTGCAGTTCGGGCACTGATACGACAGAGTATGTACCTTATCCATTTTCGTTCCTTTCTCCGGCAGCTTGAAGCTGCACCCTATTTTGCCCCTATTATCATCTTGGGGTAATTTTTTTGCCCGCAAGCGACAATTCTTTTCTGTCAAAATAACACGGGACAGCAACCAAAACCGCACTGCGGTGCTGCCTTAATTTATGCGTTAACTTTGCCGTTGAAATTGCAAAACCAAATCCTCGGCAAAGACGTAAACCGTTGATAACAAAAGCCTCGCGCGTAATAAACCTTTGCGGGCAGCCTCCTGCAAATCCACGCGTTGATATCGAGCAATAGTCCGTCGAAAAGCCACAAGTGTGGTTGAAATCAATCTGTTCAGCTTGCACGAAAAGCCACAAGTGTGGTCAAATTCAAGCCGTTTTGCTTGCGCGAAAAGCCACAAGTGTGGTTAAAAACAAGCCGTTCAGCTTGCGCGAAAAGCCACAAGTGAGGTGGAAATCAAGCCGTTTAACTTGCGCGAAAAGCCACAAATGAGGTTAAAATCAAGCCGTT
>CAZKBF010000028.1:0-16553 GCA_964551225.1 uncultured Ruminococcus sp. | reverse complement strand
ATCAAGCCGTTTAACTTGCGCGAAAAGCCACAAATGAGGTTAAAATCAAGCCGTTTTGCTTGCACGAAAAGCCACAAGTGTGGTGGAAATCAAGCCGTTTAGCTCGCGCGAAAAGCTACAAATGAGGTTAAAATCAAGCCGTTCAGCTTGCGCGAAAAGCCACAAGTGTGGTGGAAATCAAGCCGTTCAGCTTGCACGAAAAGCCACAAGTGTGGTTGAAATCAAGCCGTTCAGCTTGCACGAAAAGCCACAAATGAGGTTAAAATCAAGCCGTTTAGCTCGCACGAAAAGCCACAAATGTGGTTGAAATCAAGCCGTTAAGCTCGCGCGAAAAGCTACAAGTGAGGTTGAAATCAAGCCATTCAGCTTGCGCGAAAAGCCACAAGTGTGGTTAAAATCAAGCCGCCGGTTGCCCCAAAATCGGCTTAATTCAACCCGCCAAGCACCTTTCCGATACTGTCGTTGATAACAAGCTCGGCGTGTCCGGCGTTAATCTCACTTTTGTTGATGACAACAAGATGCTTGCCGTTGAAATAGCGCACGAGCCCCGCCGCGGGGTAGACAACAAGCGAAGTGCCGCCGATAATCAGCGTGTCGGCGCTCGAAATCTCGGAAACCGCGTTTTCGATATCCTCGGACTTGAGGCTCTCCTCGTACAGCACTACATCGGGCTTTATCGTCCCGCCGCACTCGCAGCGCGGCACGCCGTCGGTTTCGGTGACAGCAGAAAGCGGGTAAAATTTACCACACTTTGTGCAATAATTTCTATGTACGCTCCCGTGCAGCTCGATAACATTTTTGCTGCCGGCAAGCTGGTGCAGCCCGTCGATATTCTGCGTGACAACCGTCGACAAAATCCCGCTCTTTTCCCACTCGGCGAGCTTTAGGTGCGCGGCATTCGGCTTTGCGTCCGGAAAAATCATACGGTCGCGGTAAAAGCGGAAAAATTCCTCGGGATTTCGCTCAAAAAAGCTATGCGAAATTATCGTTTCGGGCGGGAATTTGTAGCGCTGATTGTAAAGCCCGTCAACGCTTCTGAAATCCGGGATACCGCTCTCGGTTGAAACGCCCGCGCCCCCGAAAAACACAATTCGCTTGCTGTCGTCAATAATTTCCTGCAAAGTCATAGCGTTCCCTCCGTTCTTACAATCCGTGTGAAACCGCTCCCCGAGCCGTTTTGCGCTTATCCTCTTTTGCAAAGTTCAACGAGAACCAAGTTCCCGCGTTACCACAATTTCAATCGCAAACCCGCGCCGAGCATTGTGCAATATCGCCGCAAATCCGCTCCACGAGTGATTTTGCAGACATTGTTCGCGGATATCCAACGCGAAACCAAGTTCACCGCACAAACCCGCGTCGAGCATTGTGTAATATCGCCGCGAAGCCGCTCTGCAAGCGAGCTCGCGGTCATTATTCGCGGATATCCAACGCGAAACCAAGTTCACCGCACAAACCGCGTCGAACGTTGGGCAACATCTCCGTGAAACCGCGCCTAGAGCCAACTCACGTTCGTTGCTCACAACAGAATTGCTGTCAGCCGCTGTTCCATTGTTGAACGAAATCCGCGCGAAGCCGCTCCCCGAGCCAACTCGCGCCGGTTGCTCACAACAAATTCGCTGTCAGCCGCCGTTCCCCTCGTTGAACGAAATCCGTGTGAAGCCGCTCTACAAGCGAGCTCGCGGACATTTTCCGCGGATATCCAACGCTATACCAAGTTCACCGCGCAAACCCGCGCCGCTCCCCCGCTCACACTATTTTCCCGTCGGAAATTCGTATAAGTCTCTGCGCCTGTTTCGCGGTTTTTTCGTTGTGGGTTATCATAACGATAGTTTTGCCCGCGCGGTTGAGCTCCGCGAGAATACCGAGAATTTCCTCTCCCGAAGCGCTGTCGAGATTTCCGCAGGGTTCATCGGCGAGGATAATCTCGGGGCTCGCCGCGATTGCCCGCGCAATCGCAACCCGCTGCTGTTGACCGCCCGAAAGCTCTGTCGGACGGTGCTGCGCCCTGTCCGAGAGCCGCACGCTCTCGAGCGCCGCGAGTGCTCTTTCCTCACGCTGCGCCTTTGGAATCCGGCGGTAAGCGAGCGGCAGCTCCACATTTTCGAGAGCCGTTAAACCCGCAATCAAGTTGAAACTCTGAAAAATGAACCCAATTTTCCGGCTTCGTATATCGGACAACGCCTTGTCCGACAGCGCGGACGTGTCCTCGCCGCCGAGGAAACAGCTCCCTGACGTCGGCAGGTCAAGGCAGCCGAGAATGTTCATCAGCGTGGATTTGCCCGAGCCCGAGCTCCCCACAACCGTCACATATTCACCATCGTCGATGTCGAGCGAAACGCCGTCCAGTGCCTTCACCTCAACCCCGCCGACCTTGTAGATTTTCCGCAAATCAACCGCTCTGATTGCCATAAAAATTCCCCCAAAACAAGTTTTTTCCGTCTTATTTTGGGAAAAATTTGCCGATTTATTCGGCGCAGGCGGCTTCGATGTTCTCAATAATATAAGAATATTCCGAAAAGTCGCGGTTTATCCTTGTCTTGCACTTTTCAACAAAATCCGCGCGCAGCTCGGGGTTGTCGCGCATCACCTGTTTTGCGCCCCAAAGGTGCGTGAAATCGCTCTGCGGGAAGTGCAGACTGTCCTTGTCGAGAAGCGTTTTCACGGGCGTCTGCGTGAAGTCCGCGCACATCGCCAGCATTCTCTGCTCGGCAAAAACCATATATTTCAGATAGTCGTCGCAGTCAACCGCCGATTTCATAAAAGCAATCGCCTGCGATGTGTAAAAGTTCTTGAAATCGTTGTCGGGAACGTAAAGAAACGCGGTGTTAAGCGGCAGAACCGTTTCACTGAAATCGGGAATAACGTGGTTCTTCACCGCGAAAAAGTCGAGCGGCGGGTAGATATCATCGGATATTTCCTCGCGGTGCGCGGCGATAATTTCGCTTCCGAACTCCAGCGTTCTCCACACGATAAAATCCGTGTCCAGCATCACGCACGGCGCGTTCATCTCCCGCAGCGCAAGCAGCTTCCCGCCTGCCCAGAACATAGCGGGATTTATCCCCTCGAGGTCGTCGGCGACGTTTACCTTGACCTCGTCCCAGAGCGGCAGAAAGCCGATTTTTTCGTAATAATCCGCAAAAACGCTGTCGCAGCAAAGCGTGATTTTCCCGTTCAGTTTTCGCCAAGCAAGCGCCGAAAGCACGGTGCAGTACAGGTCGAAATCCTCAACTTTAACCTCGGTTTTGCCCTTTGTTTTCGCGGGTGCAAAGGAAGAAATGTGAAAAGCGTCCATCAATATCCGCGCCTTGAGTTAATAAATTTCACAACAAAAATCACCGCGCCGGCAAGCCCGAGCGCCGTCATAACCGCGCCGATGACTATTCCGACCGTGGAGTTGTCCTCTTTCCAGCTTCTGATGACGTAGGGCTTGTAATACTGCGCCGCTTCAGCCTCGCTAATGCCCAAATCCCAAGCGATGTATTCCTTGAAATAGTCGAGATACTCGCCTTTGAGAGCCTGAACCTTTCCGACAAAATGCATAGTGGTTTTAAGCTCAATGTCGTTTTTATAGTAGTTATCCGCCTCTTTTGCCATTGTCCTCATCTTCGAGATTTCGCTCGAATCTCTCGTGCAGACCGCTATAAACATCGGCGCGTCCGCGTCCGTATAAAAAGAGTATTCCATCGGCAGCGCAAAATAACGGTCGGTTGTTTTTTCGTTGTGTTTTATTCCGAGCGTTGACTCGTATTCCTCTGTATAGGCAAACTCACTCCACAGCTCGTAGATTTCGCCCTCGACAAACATTCCCTCGCGCAGCTCGCCCGCGGTCACGGTTTCAAGACGTGCGCGCGGCGCGTTGAACTCGGCTTTCTGTTTAATCGACGTCACAAGAAAAATTGTGCCGCCAACCAAAAGCGCCAAAACGATAATCGCAATTCTGATTGTTTTAATTTTCATAAATTACCCCTCAAATGTCAAATATTGTGAATCCCGTAGCCAAACTGATTTAACGGGCACCCGTAAAGGCTCAACAGCATAATCCTGTCGTATTCGTCGAGATTTTGGAGAAACTCGGGAAGCTCGGGAAGATTTTCAACACCGAACGAGCCGCTGCCTTTGAACGAACCGAAGTTGAACGAACCAAATCTGAATGAACCAAAATTGAACGAGCCAAATTTATATGAACCAAACCTGAATGAACCGAAATTAAATGAGCCGAAGCTCCGCAAAAACGCAAGCCTTGCCGAAAGTCCTGAACCAAAGCGGAAGCTGGTTTTGAAGAACGAGCCGAAGAATTTCTCCCACTCCCATTCCCATTCCCACTCGTGGAAACCGCTCCCGAAAAGAAACGAGCCGAGGTAAAAGCTGCCGACAAAGTTGTAGAAGCTGCCCGAGCTTGTCCGAAAGCTCTTCAGAAACGAGCTCAACAGAAAGCTGCCGCCGCTCCCCAAGCGAAACGAGCCGCGCATTGAGGTTGGAATTGAGCTCGGTCTGTACGAACTGCACGAAAAGCTGCCCGAAGCGCATTTTGCCGCGCTTTCCGAACCGAGCTTCCTGTAAGCCGTTGGTTTCCCTTTGAAAACCGCCTCAATTTTGCCGCGTATATCGGAATCGGCGGGCGAGAGCTTTTCGAGCTTTTTCGCGTACTCCTCGCCGCCGTGTTCATAAAGCCACTCCACAAGGCTTCCCGCCGCGAAATATCCCAGCAGCGAAGCCGTGTCAAGATTATCGCAAATTTCATCTGCGGAAAAAACCTTCCGTCTGTTAAGCCATAAGGCGCAGTCCATTGACGCTATCCCCCCAAATTTTGTGCAAAGTATACAAAGTCTACCAACTAATTTCTCCATTATATTATATCATATTTGTAGAATATTTTCAACACATTTTGTAATTTTTCTTCGTAAATTCTAATTTTTTTCACTTGCAAAACCGCGAATTTACGGGTATAATATATATGGTATAAAGATAAATTAACTGATGAAAGGATTAAATTATGAGAAGAACAAAAATTGTCTGCACAATGGGTCCTGCGACCGAGAACGATGATGTTCTCCGTCAGCTTATGGAGAGCGGAATGAACGTCGCGCGGCAGAATTTCTCGCACGGAACGCAGGAAGGTCATAAAATCACCCACGACCGCGTTGTACGTCTCGCGAAGGAGCTTGGAAAGCCGATTGCCACGCTCCTCGATACCAAAGGTCCGGAGGTTCGCCTGAAAAAGTTTAAGGATAACCAAAAAGTTGAGATAAAAACAGGCGCGACCTTTACCCTCACCACCGCCGACATCGAGGGCGACGAAACGCGCGCGTCCATAACCTACAAAAATCTCCCCGACGACATCGAAATCGGAACGCGTATCCTCATCGACGACGGAAACGTGTCCGTGCGCTGCGCCGATATCAAGCACAACGACGACGGCACCGCCGACATTATCTGCACGGTTTTGAACGGCGGCGTTTTGTCCAACAACAAGGGCGTGAATATCCCCGGCGTTAAGCTGTCGATGCCCTATTTAAGCGAGGTTGACATCTCCGATATCCGTTTCGGCTGCCGCGAGAGCTTCGATTTTATCGCTGCTTCCTTCGTTACCTGCGCCGACGATATCCTTGAAATCCGCAAAATTCTCACCGAGGAAAACCGCCCCGATATCCGCATTATCGCGAAAATTGAAAACGAAGAGGGCGTGAAAAATATCGATGAAATCCTGCGTGTGTCCGACGGAATAATGGTTGCGCGCGGCGATATGGGCGTGGAAATCCCGTTTGAGGAAATCCCGCAGCTTCAGAAAATGCTGATTAAAAAAGGATTCAGCGCGAGCAAGCAGGTCATCACGGCAACGCAGATGCTCGAAAGTATGATTCACAACCCGCGCCCCACCCGTGCGGAAACAACCGACGTTGCAAACGCAATCTACGACGGCACAAGCGCGATTATGCTCTCGGGCGAAACCGCTGCGGGCGAGCACCCTGTTGAAGCTGTCAAAACAATGGCGTTGATTGCCGAAACCACGGAAAAGGCTATCGATTACAAGAAGCGTTTCCACAAGCAGGAAGCGCACGACGGCACAAACGTTTCTGCGGCAATTTCTCACGCTACCGTTAGCGCGGCGATGGATTTGGGTGCGGCGGCGATTGTCACGGTGACAAAATCGGGTACAACCGCGCGTATGATTTCGCGCTATCGTCCCGAGTGCCCGATTATTTCTTGCACGACAAGCGAGGTTATCTGCCGTCAAATGGCGCTGTCGTGGGGAGTTATCCCGCTGATGTGCGAGGAAATGACCACGAATACCGACGACCTCATTCACCTTGCCGTTGAAAAGGCGGTTGAAGCAAATCTGCTGAAAAACGGTGACCTTGCGGTAATCACGGCGGGCGTGCCGCTCGGTGTTTCGGGCACAACAAATCTTATGAAGGTGCACATTGTCGGCGATGTTCTGGTATCGGGAACGGGCGTCAACGGCGGCTCGACAACCGCAACCGTCTGCGTTGCCGCAACCGATGAAGAGGCAGTCGAGCGCTTTTCGGCGGGGCAAATTCTCGTTATGCCGAAAACCTCGAACAAGGTTTTGTCGCTGCTGAAAACAGCCGCGGGTATCATCACCGAGGAGGGCGGCGCGGACAGCCACGCGGCTATCGTCGGAATGACGCTCGATATCCCCGTTATCGTGGGGGCAGCGAACGCTGCTGCCGTGCTGAAAAGCGGTATCGCGGTCACGATGGACGCGGAAAAAGGTCTCGTTATGGCGGGCAAGCACAACGGATAAAATTGCAGAAAACCCGCGCGGTTTCGGACTGCGCGGGTTATTTTTAGTCATCGGAAAAAGTGTTGTTGTACAAATAGATTTGCCGGTCTTCATCAAGACAACTTATTATCTCATATTTGCCGTCCAATTCCGCTTTCAATTTTTGGGGAACGATTTCGGCTCTGTCGAAAAAGTCGGCGCATTCCTTTCTTGTCCATGGAGATGGCAAATGTGGGTCGCTCCAATCTATCACATTACAAAACTCATTACATATGTCGTCCAGTTCTTGCTTCAGACTGTCGGATATCGGAATTTCGTCATTTTCAACTACACCATTATTATCCCAAAGACAAATCCCGCCATATTCAAACATGAACTTCAGCTTTTGAACAGCCACGCTAATCCCACCTTTCCTTACCCAAATCATACCACACCAGCTTGATTTTGTCAAGGATTTCACGCGAAATGTTTATAAAACAAGCACGAATGGTCAACGGGCGATTGCAAATTAAGATTAGCGCACAACCCGCGGCTTTTCCTGACAAAATCTGCCGAAGGAAGATTTTGTCAGGAAAAACGCTGAAAAAGTCGGGCTTGAAAAGCCCGACTTTTAGTGGTTGGGATAGCAGGATTTGAACCTGCGGATGAGGGAGTCAAAGTCCCTTGCCATATAATCCGCGGTACAGTCTGTGACTGGGATTAAGACCGGTTGAGATTTCTGCGATGAGTCTATAATGAGTCTATTTCGAAAGTCCAATTAAAAAAACGAATTCTCTATCTCATATTCAATATTCAGCAACTATCATACACCTATTATAATAGATAGCGTATTTCACTTCGGCATCCATACTTCCCGTTGATAAAATTATCTGAAAGGCATATCCAATACTTGTCGCAGTGCTTCTGATTTCTTCCATAGGAATTGTCGCAAGAATATTCAAATAGAGCTACCTTCTTGACGAGATATGGAATAACGAAATAAACGGAGTTCGCCCAAATAGACTGAATCTCATTGAATAATGTTTTATAATATGGATAACTCATCACAACCATGCCAGTGGCGAGGGGGTATCATTGTAATTCGTCAATTTCCGTTTGTGAATCGGAATGTTAGTGTTTCAACAGCGTTTATCGTTGCAGTTTCAAAAAACTCAAATCAAAAGATCTTCAAGGTTTGAATAGCAATTGGTTGATTTTTCAATGGGACAATTTCTACTTTTATTTCGGTAACTCCAACAGCATTGAAACGAATCTGTTCTGTTTGATTCATTTATGATCAGACATTAGTTTTTGAAAAAGGACATTAATGTTGGTATGTCTGGAAAGAGAATGATTGCCTCTTTCCCTAATAAATGACCATGACTCTTCATAAGTCATATCAGTCAATGCTCCAGGAGTACTTTCAATTGAACTAACCAAAAGCTTTGGTGAATCAACATATTTCAGTGCAAAATCCTCTGCAAGTTTCACTTTATCTCTTCCTTCAACAATATTAGCATCATTATGAAGGAAATGATCCAAATTGCTGGAAAAGAAATATGTAGAATAAGGTATGGTCTTGCTGCCAATTTTAATTTTCGACAAGGATTGCAAGTAGTCAATGTTTTCTCTTTTGTGTTGATTTCGTTCAACGATTTGGGTGACATTGGTAGTGATTATTTTATCGGAGTCATAGAAGGGTTTACTCGCACCCAATGGATTATCTCCTAATACTACTTGAGAATCTGGAATATACGCACCATCCAAATCAAGAATATGGATTATTTCTGTTATATCCTTTGGATACAGTTTTTTATTTTTTAAGAAAGCATTGAAATAAAGTTTTTCAATGCACTTCTCAATAGTGGAAGGATTAATTCCGTGTTTTGGTGTTAAATCTCCCCAGTGTTCAGTAACTTCAGTATCATCTGAACCATCTTTCGCTTTACCCTCCTCAGTCATATAAGGAAAAAAGATTTCATATTCTGGGTCTATGCTTTCGTAAAGTGCAGATACAGTTGGAGACAAAGCGTTTATTTCAGATGGGCCATCAACAAGGAACACTACTACTTTTTTTCTTGGACGTTTACCTTTCATCAACGAATTACCCCCACTTTTTTCATTGCCGTTTCAATTTTAAAACGCTTTGTTCTATTGTATAGTTCCTCCTCTTGTTCGCCCAATAAAATCTCACGAAAATAGGTGTCACGCAAATTACTTGTTGCAGAAATGCTTTTAAGCCGGAAGTATCTGTTATCGGGATTGGTTGTAGTAAATACAAGAAATTTTTTGTCGATTACTTCGAGAGGTCTTAAATTATGCGATGTAAAAATAAATTGACCTTTTCCTGATTCTTCAAAAGCCTGAAGAATTTCACCAAGTAAATACTCAAAAACGCCTGCGTCAAATTCATCTATTGCCACTGTAACTGACTGGTCATTATATGCGGCAATTATTAAACTTAGCACAGAGATGATTTTTCTAACTCCATCAGACTCATCTCTGAGAGGCAATTCAGTTCCATTTCTATACGCAACAGGCATAGCTACACACCCAGGGGTTCCTTCTTTGGTTAAGGTATCAGATATTTTTTTTAATCCAATAGTAAGGCCTGGAACTAATTGAGATAAAACGCCACCAACGCCTTCAAGGCACTCATTATATTCATCAAATTCCTCGTTTGAGATTGTTTTCGCGTGACTTACATCAATATGCAGTACACCTGTGCGAGTAAAGATTGGCAGGGAAAAATTTAAGCGAATAAAACCTGACGATTTGGTATCAACTACAAAGAAATACAGTGAAGCAAAATACCTCATTTCAAGCAAAACCTGATAAAAAATTGAATACAATCCAGAATTATTGAATATTTTTAATGTTTCTTTATTGAAAATAAAAGATTTCGAATTATTGGCAGTCATTTTCTTATTTACTTCAAGGTCGATAACAGCCTTTTTATCTTTGCCAACAAATGCTTCTAATTTTGTACCTGGACCAAATGGTTTGTTTTGAACAGATGTATCTACAATTGTCTGTTTAATTCTCTTCTTGCTATTTTCCTGCCAGGACAGTTTTAACAATTCGTCAAACACTTGAACACGATAACATACAGTTGGCATGGGGAAATCCTCAGGAGCATCTTTGTATTTTTCCTGAATTTCCTCTTTGGTTAATTGAATCTTTTCAATAGAAAAAGAGTATTCAAATTCTCTTATTTCATCATTAGGGTATTGTAAATCAAAAGTGAATATCATTCTGCACGATTTTTCTTCGATGGAAATGCAATCAGCATAAACATCAGGAACACTTCTACCTGCCATGAGTATTCTCAAAATCGATAAAGCTTCAATTAATGATGTTTTTCCTGAACCATTCTGCCCATAAATGCCTAAAATATCAGATTGGGTACCGTATGGAATGAATTGACGTCCGCAGTTTAACAGTATTTCACCATGCTTTACGTTCTTAAAATTGTTAAGTTCTATTTTTTTAATTCGTACAGTAGGTAGACTATCTACATGTGATTTTTCAAAAAAGAAATTTTTCTGGAAATCTTTGTATTCATTATCAGTTATCGAAGCCATGATACTATCCTCTCTTCTATTATATTCGATTAAAGTATATCACATTTAAGCATGAATGTCAAGAGACTTTTGCATTTTCGACTAAAAAAGTCAAAATAATAGAAGTCTTGATGTGTTTAGTATAAACACTATTACTTATGCTTATACAACAACATATAGACTATTTATGATTTCATTAGTAGAATATTAGTTACAGAGGGTTGCATTGATGGGCTCAATACACCCCCAAAAGATTGTAATGCTTTCATCAGTGCGAACGGTTGCTGTTTCAGTAAGAGAAAACTATAACTAGATTGTTCCTGTCCGTAAACGATTGCGTTTTGAACAGTAACCCATCATAAGTCGTAAAGCGAGAGTAGCAAAGTGTTGCTCGCGAACCTGACTAACTGTTGCTTTAATTCTGTATATCCGCACACATCACCCTTTCACTTATATATTCTTATCCAGTAAGGGAACCCAAAACACATATTGTCCCCCGAGTATCTACTCGGGGGATTTGTTGTGACTAAGTAAAAAAGCCCTTACTAATCAAACCGGAGGAGGTTAAAAAATGAAAATCAAGAAACTTTTGGGACTGAATGGGAAGGGAGAGCCTATCATATCTTCCCAGCTCGTGACAGCGTTACTCGAAAAACTCAGCTGGCTGGATGCACAGGTTGATGCAGCCGTGAACAAGGAGTATCTGAAAGCATTCAAGAAACGGCGAGGCTCAATGCTGATTATTGCAAGACCGGCTGCCCTTGAGAGGCTGGTAGAAGAACCACTTTGCCTTAATTTCACCGACGATGAATTCATAATTCTCGAGTATGACGCCACGGCGAACGATATTCCAAAGATAGTTGTATCAAGACTCGCAGAAGCAGAAACAAAGCTCGTCGATAAAAATGATGGGCTGCTGATTATCGGAAAGTAAGGAGGAAATGATATGATACCGATTACAATTCTTGGAACAATTATATCTGCAATACTTGGCGGAGTTTTGCTATTTATGGTTGGAAAACTTACTATAAATGTAGTAAGAAAAGTCCGCAAGAACGCACAAGCTAAAGCAGCGGTTATTGATATGAAGAAATTTATTGCTCAGGCTGTCAAGGACCCCTCCGCAAAGAAAATCAGCTGGAGCGACCTCGATAACATCGATGCGCTTGTTGCCGAAATCGATGAAAACAACGATGTGAAGGAAGTTAAGGCGTACAGCAATATTGACGAAGAAACAGAAAATCTTCTGGATACAGCTGAGAACGGCATTGTGCTGGTGGGTGACTAATATGGAAAGAACAGACCGATTTATTTCCAAAGAACCGGAATATAGTTTTGACCGCGTTATCATTTCACAGCGAACAAGGGACAGAATTATGGAAGCTCTGAACCTCATTAGCTACAAAGGAAAAGTCTTTGACGAGTGGGGTTTACGGGAAATTGAACCACATCCATCATCAGCGCTGAATTTCTACGGACAATCGGGTGTCGGAAAAAGTATGGCTGCCGAAGCAATAGCTGATATGCTCGGAAAGAAAATTCTGCGGGTAACATACGCCGATATAGAAAGCAAGTATCAGGGTGAAGGTTCAAAAAACGTTGACGCGGCATTTGAAGCAGCCGAAAGAGACAACGCAGTTCTTTTCATAGACGAGGCAGACTCGCTGTTGTCAAAAAGGTTATCGGAAGTAACCTCGGGAGCTGACCAGTCGGTCAACGCACTTCGAAGCCAAATTTTGACAAATCTTGACAAGTTTGAGGGCATAGTAATTTTCGCAACAAACCTTGTGTCCAGCTATGACAACGCATTTCTGACCAGACTTATCAGCGTAGAGTTTGAAAATCCCGACATCGAAACCAGAAAGAAAATCTGGGCAGTTCACTTGAGGCCCGCAGGAGAGTCCAAGATGAACATTCCGCTTGCCGATGATATCAATATTTCAGAACTTGCTGAAAAGTTTGAATTCTGCGGCAGAGAAATCAAACGGGCGGTCATCTCAGCCTGTATCAATTCCGTCTCGGGAAACCATGCTTTTGTAACCCAGAGAATGCTGATAAATGCCTGTGAAACGATAGTTTCAGAAGGACAGAATCTGAGCAAAGCCACCGGCTCTATCGTTTCAGAAGACGCGCTAAAGGGTGCGGTTGGTAGGTATATCCAAAAGAACGCATAACCAAAAACACGGCTCCTTTTTTGGAGTCGTGTTTTTTATGAATAGAATCAGGATTGTAAATTCGGGAAAAGATATGAACTAAGAGTCATCATACGTTTCTTCAGCAAGTTTATCGCATTGTTCTTTGAATTAGACTTTAGAGAATCAATTCCGCTCTGAGAAATAATCATTTTCTCAAGTTTTTCGATTGTGTCCCAGGTTTTTATTTCTTTATGGAAATCTGAAAGTGGATAGTTCTTCTTGATAAAATCATTGATTTCTAAATATTCGGCGTTTGCGAAAGAAGTTTCCTCTTTGCCCGGACCAAACGTAAAGTTGGATGAAAAGATTTCATAGGCCTTATTTCTGAGCAACGTGTATGATTCCATGTGTTGATAGTATGGATAATAATCATATACAAACTCGGCATCATCTTCATATTGTAAATCACCCTCAGGATTTTTGCTTTCTCTTTTTTTGAGTTCATTGCAAAGCGTGTACTCCAATATTGCTTTCTCCAGAAATATGGGAGAACGGTGCTGGCTTGGGTGGGGATTTATTATATCCTTTTTAGTGCAACCTGAGGCAAGGCCGGATATAATCATCACTGTATTCACATGCCTCTGCAAAAACGCCGCAGGCGTTTCTGTTTGAAGTTTTCTCAGACGTAAAAACCCGATGCTTTTATCCACCTCATTTGACGATTTAAGAATATCTATATCATGTAAAATTGATTCATCCGCTTGGGACTTTTCCAACAAATAAAGCATGAAGTCTATCCTTTTGTACGACTCAATAAAATAGTAAACCATCGTGCTTTCAAAAGTAGTTCTGGGATTTCTCTGCAGCTGGGGATTGAATAACTCTCTGAACAGATTATACTTCCACATTTCATCGATGAAGTCTTTTTTAGAAATATTATTTCCCTCGGCTTTGAACTGTTTCCTGTATTGCAGAGAAGATACAAATGGTTTCCTTTGATTTATAAAGTAACCAATCCATTGTAGCAGAGATTTCCTTTGGTGATATGTAAGCTTTTTATTCACGTCAAGACGCTCTGCGTATTTAGCCGGAGATAATCCCATTGACTCTATGTTATTCTTAATGTGAATGACTTCGCTTCTATCTTTTTCGGCTTTTTGACCGGCAAGCATTGATTTCCTTACTATATCGCAAAACGACCAAAGGTCTTCGGATGATGTATTCAAAAATCTTTTATACAGCGATACAGTTTCGGCATCATCATATTTGACTTTTTGAAAAATAGTATTAGCAACAAAATTAGCGGCGTTATTCACATTTCTTTTTTCGCTATTCTCAATGAAATAATCAAACAAGACATCAAACACCAACTGATTGAGAAGGATTTGCATATATCTGTCCTTATTGATATATTCTCGGATGTTTGTATTCGGGTCAAAGGAAATTAACAATTTTTCATATCCCGGCAAAGCGATGCCGAAATTTGATAGTGCAATATAAAGGCAGTCTTTCATTGCTTCGATTATTTCACTGATTGCAGAAATGTGCTTAATTGGCACAAAGTTCATATTACAATTTTTTAGAGAGCGGAGTTGAGAGTAATTTACAACGTAACTCTGAACAGGGGTATCACCAATGCTAATTACGCCTGGTTCAAAGATATCAATCGGTATTCCAACTGAAGTTGCAAACATATCCCATACCCTGTCTTCTCCATCTCTAACGATAGTAAACTTGTACCGTGACTTTTTCATAACCATAGCCTCGCATTCAGTAGGATATGTTAAATATAACATTTTTGTATTAAATTGTCAATACATTCTTAAAAAACTGCCCCTTTTCCCTCTTGCCAATAGTAATCGGAGAAACCTCAATCTTTTCAAACGCCCTCATTATCTTACCCATACTGCGTGTGTTCATGGCTTTCTGTGCTAGCAGCAAAGATTTTTTCTCGGCAACAAGAATGACAAATTTAACCATTTTACGACGAAGCCTAACATCTTCAATTTCACGGTTGATAATGTCAACCGCTCTCCTTTTCTTGTAAAAATCTCCCGATGGGACTATAGAGCAATAAATCTTTTTGAAAATAACATCCGCTTCTGAAATTATTTCCTGAATTTGTTCCATTGAAGTATTACATTCCGCAACTTTCCGTACAGCGGAGCAGTTTGAAAGCCTAATCTCTGTCCTTAATGTTCCGGTGAATTTATCCTTAACAACGTCACCGGGAGCAAAAGCCCGAAAAACAATACCGTTGCTTTTTCCCAAAAGGCAAAAGCAGTTTTTGGAGAAAGAATCAGTGCGAGTAACCGACCGATACTTTTTCACCTTACCTATTCTCTTTAAAACGCCAATGTATGAATGAGCCTTTTCGTCACTTCCCAAGTCTGTGTCCAGTACAAACGACACCGCAGAAAGAACAAAATCATCGAGGCTATACTCGTCATCAAAATACTTCCGAATTTTCTTATCAAGCCTGTGAATAAACCTATATGCATCAGCATTACCATCATCGTCAAAGGCGCGGTGGCTCGCGACAACCTTTATTTTCTTCTTATAGGAACTATCACGGAACACGAAAAGAATACCCTTTTCTTTGTATTTACAATCGGCGTATTCGTCAGAAGTAATCTTAACGAACCCATTGGAGCTCTTTTCTTGGAACCATCTGCTGAATTCTTTTGTGTCAATATTGAGAGATAGTTCAAACAGTATTTCAGTCATTTTATTATCACCTCGTACTAAACTATTTTTTAAAAAATAGTTTAGTAATTTAGGAAATAATTTCAAGAAAAAAATGTAAATTCAAATGTTCCGATTGCATCAATACGTTTATACGACACGGAAGGATACGATCACCCAATGCCTTTCGACATCAAGTGATCGTTCCCGGTAATTCTGTATGTAGTTTATCTGTGTCCCCGTATTGCCCTGTACAGCGTATCCTTCTTTATTCCCGTCATATCCTCTATTTCTTTAATGGAATACTGCTTGCTATTGTACAACTTAACCGCCATCTTTAGCTTTTCAGGATTGGATTTTGGCCTTCCCCCTTTTCTCCCTCTCGCTCTGGCAGAAGCAATACCTTCTCTTGTCCTATCAGCAATTACATCGCGCTCAAATTGAGCAAGCGCCGACATCAGCGTGAAAAGCAGTTTTCCCGTGCTACTCGTCGTATCGATGGACTCTTTCAGCGACACGAGATTCACGCCCTTCTCGTTGAACGTTTCCATCAGCCAAATCAAATTCTTCGTACTTCTCCCCAACCTTGACAGCGATTCTACAACGACAGTATCTCCCTCGGTAAGCCGCTCCAGCAGCTTTTCAAGTTCCGGTCGGTTGCTCTTTGTTCCCGTCATTTTCTCGTTGTAGATGAAATCAACGCCGTATTTCTCAAGCATATCAATCTGGCGGTCAAGGTTCTGCTGTTCTGTAGATACTCTCGCGTATCCAAACACAAAATTCTTCATCAAAACTCCCCGCAATAATCATAGGCGCACTCGTTGAGTATTTCGTAAATTGCCCCTTCAATAGCGCCTGGCTGATAGAGCATTTCCTCAATCTCCTCGACAAAATAGCCGTAGCACAAAAGCAAGTCAATGTCCTCTCGGGCTACTCCGATACTTGCGGCGAAATCTTTCAGCTGCTTCACGTCTTGCGGTTCGTGTTCGCCGGGGTCGGGGTAATCCCAATAGCTGCCGCGGAAAAAGCGGTAGTCGAAAGCGTACAGGTTTGACGTGTCAAACAAACCACGTTCCATTGCGCCTTTGCTGTTAATCTTGATTATGTCGCCGCAAGTCGTTTTTATCTCGGTATGCTCAAAACCGAGTAATCCAAGCTGCAAAAGCGCGCGTTCGAGAATGGCTGCGGTGCTTGCGTAAACGTAAAAGCCGTGTTTCTCGAAATGATAGAGCGCGAGCGGATTGTCGCCCTTGACAAAGTAGATATTGTTGCTGTTGTCAAGCACCGTGAACACAAAAGTGCCCTCGACAAGTTCAGCCATCTCTCCGATGGATTTTATGTCGAGGGTTTTCTGCTGTTCAAGGAGCTGCACCGCTATGTAGCTGTCGGTTTTTATCGGCGTGTTCGGGAGTTTCAGCTGTGAGCGAAGTGCAAGGTCGTTGTGAA
>CAZKBF010000027.1:0-23463 GCA_964551225.1 uncultured Ruminococcus sp. | reverse complement strand
CCTTCACGCGCAATAAGTGCGCGCGAAGGAACCCGCCTGTTAAGTTTAGGTTTGCAAAATGGGATTTGCGAATTTTTTTGCGTTCGCAAAAAAATTTGGCAATGGTCGCTAACCGGTGAATAAGTTTCTTCGTTGATTTAATCAAAGCGAAATTGTCCTTTTTGATTTTGTCGCTTCGCTCTAGTCTGCGGCTTCGCCGCGAGTCGTGGGGCTTTGCCCCACACCCCACAAGCCTTTTGAAAAAGGCTTGACCGAAAACTTTTGTACGCTTTGCGGTGCTCGAAACCAACTTTGCAAGATCTCTCGCACTTACTCCATCTTCTGCGCGTTCTCCGTTTCCAGCGCAAACTCCGCGTGCGCTGTCTCCACCTTGTCACGAATTTCCAAAAAAATCTCTGCAATCAACGGGTCAAAATCCTTGCCCGAGCCGTTCTCGATAATCTCAAAGCACTTGTCGAGCGGCATCGCCTCGCGATAACACCGTTTCTCCGATACCGCGTCAAACACGTCCGCAACCGACATTATCCTCGCGCAAAGCGGAATGTTGTTGCCGCTAATCCCTTCGGGATAACCCTTTCCGTTCCATTTTTCGTGGTGATATCTTGCGACCTCAAACGCCATTCTCCGATAATCCTCGTCGCGCAGATTTCTGAAAATATCCCGAATAATATTCCCGCCGTTTTCCGCGTGCAGCTTCATAATCGTATACTCCTCATCGGTGAGCTTTCCGGGCTTCTTCAAAATCGCGTCGGGCACGGAAATTTTCCCGATATCGTGTAGCGGCGCCGCTTTCAGCAGGTTTGTTATGTAATCTTTGGTGAGAATTTCGGGGTAATAGTTCCTCGCCTGAAGCTCCTCGGCAATCAGCCCAACGTAACGGCTAGTGCGTTTAATGTGACCGCCGGTGCTGTTGTCGCGGTTTTCGACAAGGTTTGCGAAGCTCATAACCGTTTCGTCGTGGAAGCGCGAGAGCTCCTTCAGCGCGGGGTCTTCGAGGTTCATATACACGCCGACAATAAATACTGTCACGGCAATGCTCGTTATAAGCAGCTCTGGGAAGAACATCTGAACTGTTGTCACAACCATCATCACAAACAGATATGTGAAAATGCTGGTGCGTTTGTGGCGCTCGATGTGCTTCCAGCGTTTGAAGAACACGAACACCGCAAGCAAGGTGTACACGGCAACCATCGTGTAGCACGCGTAAACGGGGAAGCCCATCGAATAGTTTGTTTTCACGCCGTGAATGTATTCGAGGGAATTTGCGCTGGCGATTACCACGATAACGTTTATCACAAATGGCAGAAAAAGCGCAGCTCGGCGCGTTTTACATTTCGGGAATGCGCCCGTGATAAACAGCATATACAAAAACAGCGTGAAGATTACCAAGTCCAAACTCAAGAGAAACGCGATGTGCAGAATTTTGTTCAGCAGCTCGGGCGTTGTGACGAGGTGATTTACCGTATAAGAGGTCGCGCCGTCTAGGAAGATGCTTATAAGTCCGATAACCAAAAGCTCGTCAAAGAGCGTCTCGTTCAGCTTTCGATGATAGCGGCGGCACTCTTTAACATAAATAAAACCAACATACAGCAGAATTATTACACAGCCAATCTGGAGCTTGAAATATTCCATCTGAATTGTCCTTTCTTATTTTAGCTCAACCACGGTAACACCCGCTTCGCCCTCGCCATACTCGCCCGCGCGAAAGCTCTTTACAGCGGGATTTCGCTTCAGCGCTTGCTGAACAGCGGCACGAAGCGCGCCCGTACCTTTTCCGTGGATAATCACAACCTGCGAAAGCCCCGCCATAATCGCGCTGTCGATGAAGCGTTCCATTTCGAGAACACCCTCGTCGCCCATTTTACCGCGAATGTCAAGCTCCATACCGCCGCGCCGCGTCATATTTGACGAAACGCGCTTCTTGACGCTGCCCGCGGGCTTTTTCTCAACCTTTTTCTCGACAAGCCGCAGATTTTTGGCGGTTGTCTTAACCTTCACCGAGCCCGTCTGCACGAAGCAAACTCCGTTCATATTCGGCACGGTGAGCAAAACGCCCTCGCGCGAGGTATCGGCAAGCCGCACGGTATCGCCTTGTTTAAACGGGCGCGGCGGGATATAATCCTCAACCTTTCGTTCAACCACGGGATTTGCCTCGTCAAACATACGGTTGAGCGCGGAATTCGTGCGGGATTTCGCTTCCGAGATGCCTTTGCGAAGCGCTTCCTTGTCCTTTTCCTTTTTCAGCTCCTCAAGCTGATTGAGCAAAATATCCGACTGCGCGCGCGTCTGCTCGATAATCGAAACGGCTCTGCGGCGCGCGTTTTCGAGCTCCTTTTCCTTTTCCTGTTCAAGCGCGGAGAGCTTTTGTTTTAGCTCGCTCTCGGTCATTTTCGCGTTTCTCTCGGAAATCGCGGCGCTCTCCTTGAGCTGTTCAAGCTCCTTGCGCGCGCTTTCGAGCTGGTCGATAACCTGTTCAAAGCGGCGGTTTTCCGAGCTGACAAGCTCCTCGGCACGCGAAATAATCCTGCTCGGCATACCGAGCTTCTGCGAAATCGCGAACGCGTTCGATTTGCCGGGAACGCCGACAATCAGCCGATAAGTCGGTTTCAGCGTTTCCACATCAAACTCGCAGCTTGCGTTTTCCACGCCGTCCGTTTCGAGCGCGAACAGCTTGACCTCCTGATAATGCGTGGTCGCGAGCACCTTTGCGCCGACATTTTTGAGCGAGGTTAAAATCGACACCGCAAGCGCTGCGCCTTCAACCGGGTCGGTTCCGCTGCCGAGCTCATCGATAAGAGCTAGCGAGCGTTCGCCGGCATTGTTGAGTATGCCGATAACGTTGGTGATATGCGAAGAAAACGTGGAGAGGCTCTGCTCGATGCTTTGCTCGTCGCCGATATCCACGAAAATCCTGTCAAAATAGCCGACCACGCTCCCGTCGCCCGCGGGTATCATCAGCCCGCACATTGTCATCAGCGTGAGCAAGCCGACCGTCTTTATCGCCACGGTTTTACCGCCCGTGTTCGGACCGGTGATAATCAAGCAGCCATAATTCTCGCCGATTTCCACGGAAATGGGAACAGCGGTATCGCGGTCAAGGAGCGGGTGCTTGGCGTTTTTGAGGACAACCTTCGGTTCTTCGGAAAGCCGCGGCGTAATTGCCTTCATTTTCGCGCCGAGATTAGCCTTCGCGAAGTACAGCTCGAGTATCTGCGACAGCCGAAAATTCTCGGAAATAGCCGCCGCGTTTTCGCCGACAGCCGCCGAGAGTTCACGCGTTATTCGCTCAATTTCAGCCTGTTCGCGTGCCTTGAGGATACGGATTTCGTTGTTCGCCTCGACAACGCTCATCGGCTCGATGAAAAACGTCTGACCGGTCGCCGAGGTGTCGTGCACAAGACCGGGCACATCGCTTTTGTGCTCGCTCTTGACGGGAACGACGTACCGTCCGTCGCGCATTGTGACAACCGCGTCCTGCAAGAAGCCGCGCGTGGTCTTGTTTTTGAGCATACCGTCGAGCTGCTCGCGGATTTGCAGACCTTGACGGGTAATTCGCTTGCGGATTGAAGCAAGCTCGGGGCTTGCCGCGTCGGACATTTCCTCCTCGGAAACAATGCTCTCGGAGATGCGCTTTTCGAGCGACTTTATCGGTGTCAGCCCGCGAAAATACTCGGCAAGCGAGTTCTCCATATTCTCGCACTGCGAGTACCAATCGCATAAAACCGCGGTTTCACGCAGCACCTTCGCCGCGTCCAGCAGCTCCCGAAACGAGAGGGAAGAGCCGGTTTCGGCGCGTTTGAGGGAAGCCGAGATTTCGGGGATTTTTCGGAAATTCGGTGTTCCAAACTTTGCCGAGAGCGTGAACGCGTCGTCGGTTTTTTGGAGCTCCTGTTTAATTGTATCAAAGTCCCGCGCGGGCGCAATTTTAAGCGCTTTTTCGCGGCAATAATCGCTCACGGTTTCATTCGCGAGCAGCTCTAAAATTTTATCAAGTTCAAGTTTTTTGTAATATTTGTTCATATAAACCTCATTTGTTGTAGAAACATTCTATATTATTGTATCGCAATTTTCTTGTAATATGAAAGCGTGGGGAAGCTCCTCTCGGTGCGGCTTAAAAAGTAGTTTTCGCAGATATCGCCGAGCTGTTTTTGAGCGTCTTTGGCGATGTTGAATTTAAACGCGCGGTCGAGCGGGGAGAAGATGATGTTGCGCATCGCGAAAAGCGTCTCGGGGAGCAGCCTCACGGCGTTATCGACATACAAGCAGTCCGCGCAAATCAGCTTCGCCTTGTCGGGGAGGAAGAACATTCCGTCATCACAGTCGTACTCGCCGCAGTTGTCGCAGCCGACAAGATTTGGCGCGAAACCAAGCTCCGCGCTGTACCGCAGCTCAAACGCCGCCTTAACCGAGGGCAGCGGCCGCCCGTGCATAATCTCGAACAGCGCGATTGCGAAAAACCGCACAATGCTTTCCTGCGGCTGTTCGGACGGCGTGCAGTACCGCACGCTCTGCGCGAAATACGAAGCGAGCGCGAGTTTTTCGATATCTTGTCCGAGCTCGTGAAACGAGAATTTCGGCTTCGCGGAGTTCACCGTGTAGCGCAGCTTGTTCTTCGAGAGCGAAAACGTTGAATAGGAGAAAAGCGCGGCTGCCGAAAGGATTGAGCTGTTGATTTTGTTTGCGCCGTGCGCGGAAGCCTCGATGATGCCCTGTTCATCGGTCAAAATGTCGATAAACACGCTGTTTTCGCCGACCTCGCGCCGCGCAATCACAATCCCGTCATACGTTACAAGCATTTTTTCACCCGTTTCATTGCCGCAATTTTTGCCGTTTTTCGATGTTCACCGCCAATTTTACCGCTGTTCACCGCAAGTTACACCGAATTTCGCCGCCTATTTCATCAAAATAAAACGCGCCCCGAAGAGCGCGCCGAAATTATCTCATGTATTCGCGCCAATCGAGGTCGCCGCGCTCAAGTGCGTGAATAAGCGCCTCGGCTGTCGCTATATTCGTAGCAACAGGGATGTTATGCACATCGCACACCCGCAGAATGTTGATATCATTCGGCTCGTGCGATTTCATTGTAAGCGGGTCGCGGAAGAAAATCAGCAGGTCAATTTCGTTGCAGCTAATCTCCGAAACCAGCTGTTCGCCGCCGCCTTGTGAGCCGCTCAGAAAGCGCTTGATTTGCAGACCGGTTGCCTCGGCAACGAGCTTGCCGGTTGTACCGGTTGCACAGATATTATATTTGCTCAGTATTCCGCAGTATGCAATGCAGAACTGAACCATAAGCTCCTTTTTTGCGTCGTGAGCTATAAGAGCAATGTTCAACTAAAACACCCCTTAGTCAATCTTAATTGTAAGCGGAACATCCTGACCTGTAATGCGCTTTGCAATCGCAGTGTACGCCTTGTAGCCGCCGCAGGTCGGGGGCAGAGCCTCACCCTTTGCACCGCAGATTTTGATGTTCTGGTCCTCGGGCACAACGCCGATAAGCGGGATACCCACGCTGTCCATAACCTCGTCGAGGTCGAAGAGGATTTCCTCTTCCTTGAAATTCGGGCTGACCTTGTTGATGACAAGACGCTGATTTATGCAGTTCTTGACGTACAAGAAGTCCGAGAGAATTGCGCCGTCGCGCACGCAGACGGTATCGGGAGTTGTAACCATAAGTATAAGCTCCGCAGCCTTAATTACGCTGAACACCGAGCTTCCGACACCCGCGGTATCGATGATTATGTAGTCGAAGTGCTCGCGCATTTCCTCGCACACGCCCATAATTTTCTCGGGGTTGATATCGATGAACGGGTTGCGAGTTGCGCAGACGAGATAGAGGTTCTCGACGCGGTCAACCTTTGTTGTCGCTGTCAAAATATCGATTCTGCCCTCGAGGTATTCGCCGATATCGTGCTTAACCTTGTCCTTAATTCCGAGCATTATATCAAGGCAGCGCAGACCGAAGTCCAGCTCCACTAGCAGCGTTTTGTGACCGAGGGTAGCGAGACCCGTGGCAACGTTAGCCGATGTTGTGGACTTACCTGTTCCGCCCTTTCCTGCTGTTACAGCTATTATTTGTGACATAATTTCCCCTCTCCGCCGGCGAAATTCCAACTTTATCCGAATTTGCCGACATTAAACCAAATTATACCCTATTCTTATTTTAGCACAAAATTCTAAATTTGAAAAGGGTTTTTTCTCATTTATTAAAAATTCGTGAAAAATGTTGTTTTCCCCACTGATTTTTTGTGCATTTTTCACAAAGCAGTAAGCGGCTTTCCTTCCTCGTCGTAATTCGTGTTGATAGTGCCGGTAGCGTAGGCTTTGACGATATTTGCCGCCATAACTCTCGCGAATTCACCGTGCTCGAGGATAACGCCGAACGCGATTTCGGGGTTATCGGCGGGGTAGAAGCCGACGAGCGCGGAGTTGAACTGATAGGCGTCGGGGTGCTCGTAGTCGTCCGCCTCGGGGGTACCCGTTTTTATGGCAACATTTTCCTTCCCAACACCAACGTAGTCAAACGGGTTAACCCAGCCCGCGCCGTCGATGTAGAAATAATCCTGCGTTGAGGCAACGAGCTTCATTCCCTTGTGGATTGCGTCCATATATGTGTCCATTCCGGTGAGCCCCGAGAAATCCTCGGCAACAGCGGGCGCTTTTTCATAGATTTTCTCGGTGAAATCGTAGTTGTAGACGGACTGAACAACGTGCGGCTTGTAGCGCACACCCTTGTTTGCGATAGTCATCGCTTGGGTTGCGAGATGAAGCGGCGTGAGGAGCGTTTCGGATTGACCGATACCCGCTTGCACGACGTTACCCTCGTACCATTCCCAGCCTTTTTCCGCGAACAGCTCGAGCGAAGTCATTCTGCCCGTGCTCATTGTGAGGTCGAAGCCGATATCCTTGCCCACGCCGTAGCGCCCCGCCCATTCCGCGAGCGAGTCGATTCCGAGTCTGCGTGCGGTTTCGTAGAAGAAGATGTTGCACGAATACATCAGCGCGGAGGACACGTTTATCGCGCCGTGAACACCGAGGCAGGTCGGTTTGAAGCCGCCGTAGTAGGTGTACACACCGCCGCAGGTTATCGTGCTGTCGGGGGTTATCGCGTGCTCGTTCAAGCCCGCGGTCGCGGTGATTGTCTTGAACGTTGAACCGGGACGATAAGCACCGTTCAGCGCGCGGTTAAACACGGGCGAATACGGCTGATTGAGCACTTCCTCGTAGTTTTCGACATAATCGTTGAGGTTATAGTTAGGGTAGCTAACCATTCCGAGCACGCCGCCCGTTTTCACGTCCAACACGACAATCGACCCCGCCTGACAGCCCTTTCCGCGCAGATTTGTGTCGTACTTTGAGGTGTAGTGCGGGGAGTTGAGGTATTGAATGTGGTACTCAAGCAGGTCTTGGAGGAGCTTTTGGAAATCCGCGTCAATCGTGAGCATCACGGACTTTCCCGCGACAGGCTCTTTGGTAACCTCGTCGCTTATCATCAAGCCGTCCGAGCCGCGGGTTATCGTGCGAACGCCGCGAGTACCGCGAAGTGTGCTCTCGAACGCGCTTTCGATACCGCTCATACCGATAGTATCGTTGATGTTGTAGCCCTTGTCTTTGAGCTCTTGGTATTCCTCGGCGGAGATTGCTCCGACAGTGCCGCGAAAGTGCGCTGCGACATCGCCGTTGACGTATTCACGCTCCCAGCTTTGCGTGATATCAACGCCGTCAAGCATTGCGGCGAGCTCTTTCAGCTCGGGCACAACGTCCTCGTTTACGTCAGATGCAAGCACAAAAACATTCGCGTCGGAGAAATTTTTTATCGTCATCTCGTAGCGCACGCCCGCGATATAGCGGCGCATTTGCTCGGGATATTTTTCGTCAACATTATACGTTTTGTAGAGCTGAAAAATGCAGTCCTCGACGCCCGTGTAGCTTGCCACATTCAGCTTTTCCTTCATCGTTTTGACCGCCTCGGGACGTGTTTCGTCAAATGTATAAGGTGCGGTTTTGGAGATAGGCAGGCTGTCGTTCCATTCCTGATTGTTTTTGATGAGAACGGTGAGGACGCGGTAAATAATCTCGTTTTCGGTACCCGAAACGAGCGAGGAACGCTGTAGGTTGATGTTAAAGACAATTTTGTTGGAGTTGAGCACCTTTCCGTTGCAGTCCACAATCTGTCCGCGTGCCGCGTCGATTTCCTGATTTGCCTGATAGGTGCTTTTGGTCATCTCGAGGTACTTTTCGCCGTCAACAAGCTGCGTCTGAAGCAGCCGAATTCCGCACATAAAAGCCGCCGCGACAACCAGCACGACCATTGTCATTGTTCGTAAAATTGAAGAAATTTTGGACATATTTATACCTGTAAATTGTGGCAGTTCCGCGCAAACGTCACTGCCTTTGCCATTATTCTGTTTCCTTGCTTTCCGAGTCCTCGGCACTTCGCGCGGATTCCTCGAGCTTGCGTTTTTCATCGGGGCGGAGCTTCTTGACGATGAACGCGACCAAAAGGTAAACGGGCGCGGCGAGCAGGATTGAGCCGCCGTACGCAGGCAAAATCACGCTCACGAAGGAAATCCCGAATTGTGCGCCTTCCCACACCCAGTGGAGAAAAACGGTATCGAGCAGCGCTATAATCACGGAAACCGCCGCGTTTATCACGAAGTGCGAGGCGATATTCACCTTAATCCAAAACCGCGACAAAAGCGACACCACGGGACACGCGCAAAGCAGCCAAAGTGCGTAAAAGCCGGCGGTTGTGCCGCTTGCGATGTCGAGCATAAGCCCGCAGACCGCACCGAAAATTCCCGCCGCGAGGTCGCCCTCGAACATTGCGACAGCGATTGCCAGCGGGATTATCGCGAACGGGCACCAGCCTCGTATCACGGGGTTTCGCAAGAACACGAACATTATCAGCAGCGCCGCCGAATACAGCGCCCACCGCAGTATAACGCGCAGGGTTGCCTTGCGGGAGCGCGATTTTATCCACGAAGTTTTTTTCATAATCTCACTCGTCTATCTCAAAAGGAATACCCTTGCCGTCAAAATCGGTTACCACAAACGCGCTTGTGACGCCGAAGATATCGACAGCGGGCTTAATCAGCGCGTGCTTTGAAAGACCGTTCGGGTCGTCGTAGACCTCGGTTACCGTTCCCACCAAAATATCGTCGGGGAACAAGCCGCTTTTGCCCGAGGTGAAGATAATATCGCCTTCCTTGATGTCGGCGTCCTTGAGGATATCGCTCATCAGGCAAAGTCCCTTTTTGGCACTCTCGAGGTCGTTTTCGATAACGCCGGTTGCTTTAGAGCGCATTGTGTACACGCCAACCTTAACCTGCGGGCTGATAATCGTGGTCACTTTCGCGTAGTTGTCGGCAATCGAGGTAATTCTCCCGACAAGCCCGACCGATGTCACCACGGGGTCGTTGAGCGAAAGCCCCGAGCTGCTTCCCGAGCTGATTGTAAAGCCGCCGTAGAGGTCGTTTGCGTTTCGCGCGACGACATCGCACGGCTCCGAGAAGATGAAATCCTTGCTTTTCTCCTTGAGCTCAAGCATTTCGCGAAGCCTGTTGTTTTCATCAAGCAAGTCCTCGTAGTCCATCGTGTGCTTGTACATTTCGGTGAGTTTAGCGGAGAGCTCCTCGTTTTGACTTTTGTAGGTATCCGCGTTCACCAGCTTGTCGATAAAGCCCGAAACGCCGTCTGCAATCCAGTTTGCGGCGGCGGTGAACGGATATGTCAAAGCGTTGAGAATTTGCTCGGGACCGGATTGCGTGCCGACGTTAATCGCGACGTAGGTCATAAGACCCGCCAGCAGCGCGGCAACGCAAATCAGGATTTTGAACTTTATGCTGTGAAAAAATTCTTTCATAGAGGTTGAGTTGTGGTTTTGGGTGATTTATCAGTAAATTGTTTCGTCCTCGGAGAGAACATCTTCGAGCTTGTCGATATTTTCGAGAACCTTTCCGGTGCCGTCGGCAACGCAGTCGAGCGGTCTCTCGGCGATTTTGACGGGCATACCGGTTTCATCGTGAATGAGCTTGTCGAGACCGCGAAGCAGCGCGCCGCCTCCCGCGAGCATAATTCCGCTTTCGATGATATCGGCGGCAAGCTCGGGCGGGCACTTTTCAAGGGTGGTCTTGATAGCGTCGATGACGTGAGAAAGCGGCTCGGCGAGCGCCTCTCTGACTTCCTCACTGGTGATTGTGATATTCTCGGGCAAACCGTTGAGCAAATTGCGTCCGCGGATATCCATAACGGGCTCCTTGTCATCGGTTTTTGCTGCGGAGCCGATGCCGGTCTTGATATTCTCGGCGGTTCTTTCACCGATGAGGAGGTTGTATTTTTTCTTGATATAGTTGATGATTGCCGAGTCAAACTCATCTCCGGCAACTCTCACGGAGCGCGCCGTAACGATACCGCCGAGCGAAATTATGGCAACCTCGCTTGTGCCGCCGCCGATATCGACAATCATACTTCCCATAGGCTCTGCAACAGGAAGCCCCGCGCCGATAGCGGCAGCCATCGGTTCCTCGATAATGGAAACACGCTTTGCGCCCGCCTGTTGAGCAGCCTCTTTGACGGCTCTGCGCTCAACCTCGGTTACACCCGACGGAATGCAGATGATAACGCGCGCCTTGCCTCTGCCCTTGAGGGCTTTTTTGATGAACTGACCGAGCATAATTGACGTCATATCGAAATCCGCGATAACGCCGTCCTTAAGCGGTCTTACAGCGGTAATAGAGCCGGGCGTACGTCCGATAACGTCCTTTGCCTCCTGACCGACATAGCGCACCTGTCCCGCCTTTTTGTCAACCGCAACCACGGACGGTTCACGGATAATAATTCCCTTGCCTCTCATATAAACGAGCGTGTTAGCTGTTCCCAAATCGATGCCGATATCCTTGTTAATTCCGAACATTTAGTTTTTCCTCCAACGAATATATATTGAGATTAAAATAAATTTGAATATTTTTACCCAACTTATATTATAGCATTATTTTTGCCGCGTTACAATATATTATTTATCATAAATTTTACTTTTTTATTTAAAGATTTTTGTGATTTTAACCAAAGTTAAACGGCAAAACAAAAAGGCAAGCCGAAACCTGCCTTTTGATTATTCGGTTAAGAGCCGCAAAGTGTTAAGGTTTGGGAGTGCCGCAGCTGCTGCATTTTGCTTGGGAAAAAGGATTATAGCAGCCGCAGTCAGGACAAATCCAGAAATCCTTTGATGAATTAGCGGCACTGCCGTTTGTTTGCTGAACAGTAACGTTAGAAGGTCTGCGGGCGTCGCAGTTTTCGCAGAACTTATATGAACCGGAATTGGAATGACCGCATTTCGGGCATGCCCAAGGCTCATAGGAAATATTTTTGACAGTCGGCTTAACATTGGCTTTGATATCAGCCGCGATTGATGAAAGGTCATAGGAGGGCTGAGCGGAATTTGCCGGAGTACTGACAGGAACGCTGTTTGTCTGAGAAACGTTGTTCTTTGACATCAATATTTCTTCGAGCAGTTTTCGGCTTTTCCCGGTGTTGTCTGCCATTTCGACAATCATTCCAAAGGCTGAAAAAATAATCAAGGTCGCAACCCAACCGCTCAGCATAACCAAAAATTCCCAGCCTTTAACCGTGGTGCCGAATACTATTGATAAAATAAAGCACGCAACAACCCCAATCCACAAAACCACTTTGCTGATTTTCGTAAACATAAAAATTCCTCCCAAAAATTGTAAAAATTTGTCGGTTTTTGAACCGCAAGATAATTATAACACCTTTTTCGGGAAAAGTCAATACTATATTGATTAAATTTATTAGTTAGTATAATATATTGTTTTTGTTAATATAATAACTTACAATAAAAGCGGGTGATAAAATGGACAATACAAAATGCTTTAAATACGGGGAGCGCCTGCGTGCTTTGCGCAAGGAGTGCGGATTATCGCAGGAAGAGGTTGCACTGCGGGCGGAGATAACACCTTCGTATTACGGACAGCTTGAGCGCGGAACGGCAAACCCCACGGTAACAATGCTTGAAAAGATATGCGCGGTTATGGGTTTTACAATAAGCGATATATTTACTGAAACCAACACAAATATGTTCAACATAGATTCTCTCTCGATACAGATACTTCACCAACTCCACGGAAAAACCGACCGAGAAAAGGAGCTGATATTGTCTTTAATAAAGACCGCGTTCAAGCTGCAAAACGAGAACTCTGACAAACCGCGCTGATTTTCCGATAAACAAAAATCCCCCGCCGTGAAGCGAGGGATTTCGCAATTTAATCTGTCAATTCGCCGAGAATTACTTGTTCTTCTCAACGATTTCCTTTGTATCTCTAGCGATGAGGAGCTCCTCGTTGGTGGGAACAACCCAAACCTGAACCTTGCTGTCGGGAGCGGAGATTTTCGCGAGCTTGCCGCGAAGACCTGCGTTTGCCTTTTCGTCGAGCTTGATGCCGAGAACCTCCATATTGTTGCAGACATCAGCGCGCAGAGCGTCGGAGTTTTCGCCGATACCGCCGGTGAAGAGAACAGCGTCCAAGCCGTTCATAATAGCCGCATAAGAGCCGATGTACTTCTTGATTTCATAGCGGAGCATTTCACCGGCGAGTTGAGCCTTGTGGTCACCGTGAGCGGCAGCCTCGCCCAAATCTCTCGCGTCGCTGGAGATGCCCGAAATGCCGAGGAAGCCGGACTTCTTGTTGAGGTAGTCGCTCATCTCGTTCGGAGTGAGGTTCATCTTGTTCTCAAGGTAAGTAACAGCCGACGGGTCAACGCAGCCCGAGCGTGTGCCCATAATAACGCCGTCGAGGGGAGTGAATCCCATAGAAGTATCGATGGACTTGCCGCCGTCAACCGCGGTAATTGAGGAGCCATTTCCGAGGTGGCAGGAAACAATTTTGAGGTCCTTGATATCCTTGCCCATAGCGTCTGCGAGCGCCTGTGAAACGAAGCGGTGAGAGGTGCCGTGGAAGCCGTACTTTCTAACGTGATATTTCTCATAAGCCTCATAGGGCATACCGTACATATAAGCCTTTTCGGGCATTGTGGAGTGGAACGCAGTATCGAAAACGGCAACCTGCGGAGTGCCGGGCGCGAGAACGTTCTTGCAAGCTCTCAAAGCGAGCGCGTGGGGGTGGTTATGTACGGGAGCGAGCTCGGAGAGGTCGTCGATTGCCTGAATAACGTCGTCGTCAACGATAGTTGTTGCACCAAACTTTTCACCACCGTGAACGACGCGGTGACCAACAGCAGCGATTTCGTTCATCGAGGAGATAACAGCAGCGTCGCCTGTGGTGAGCACTTCAACGAGCTTCTCAAAAGCCTCTGTGTGGGTGGGGAACTCGCAGTCGATATCAACGGTTCTGCCGTCGAAGGTGGTGTGCTTGATGTGACCGCCGATGCCGATACGGTCGCAGTTGCCCTTTGCGATAACGCTCTCGTCGGTCATATCGAGAAGCTGATACTTAAGAGAAGAGCTTCCCGCGTTAATTACCAGAATTTTCATCTTTCCAATTTCCTTTCATAAATCCGAATTTTGGGTTATTTGCAAACATCAACTACTATTTTAAAACATTTTGTGAAAAAAATCAAGTATTTTTCGGAAAAATTTCTGAAAATTTATTGATTTTGTTGAAAAAATGTTGTAAAATAGAACTATGGTATATTTATTTTGCATTCACGGGAGTTGAATACTATGAAAATCGCCGCAGTTATCAGCGAGTACAACCCTTTTCACTTCGGGCACAAATATCTTCTTGACAAAACGCGCGAGGCTGGCGCAACGCATATTGTAAGCGTGATGAGCGGGAATTTTGTACAGCGCGGGGATTTGGCGATTTTCGACAAGTACGCCCGCACGAAAACCGCGTTGGAAAACGGCACGGACTTGGTTATCGAGCTGCCTGCGTGGTATTCGCTGATGTCGGCGGAGGGCTTTGCGAGGGGCGCGGTGAGTTTGATATCGGCGCTCGGGTGCGTGGAGATGCTTGCTTTCGGGAGCGAGAGCGGTGAGATTTCCGCATTAAAAGAGGCTTCGGGGGCGGTCGAGTACTGCTTGCACACCGATGAATTTGCGACGCTGATTAAGCGCGGCAAAAGCTATCCCGCAGCGCTTCAGGACACGCTTCGCGAGTTTTACACCGAGGACGTATCCGAGGTTATCGCGTCACCGAACAACACGCTGGCAATCGAGTATCTGAACGCGCTCGACAACATCGGAAGCCGCATTGAGCCGTTTACCGTGAAACGAGCGGGCGCGGCTCACGACGACGACAACGACGATATTTTCGCGTCCGGCTCATCGATAAGGAAGAAGATTTTCGGCGGCGAGGATTACGCGGCTTTCGCGCCTGTTTTAAACGAGCCGACTGCCGATATAAAACGGCTTGAGACCGCGATTTTGGCGAAGCTGCGCTTGCTTCACAAAGAGGATTTCGAGCAGCTCTACGACTGCGCGAACGGGCTCGGCGAGCGACTTTTTAAGGCTGTCCGCAAGGCGGGAACTTTGGAAGAACTGCTGTTCCTGACGAAAACCAAGCGTTACACACTCGCAAGGGTTCGGCGCGCTTCGTTATGCGGTTTCTTGGGGATAACGAAGACGATTTCCGCCGAGCCGCCCGCGTATATCCACATTCTCGGAATGAACACGCGCGGACGGGAAATTCTCGGCGCAGCGGACTGCAAAATCCCCGCCGACACCTCTCTCAAAGCGCTTTCGCAGACCTCTCGCGCTGCGCTGAAGCAGGCGAATTTCGAGGCACGGCTCGGCGATATTTACTCGCTTGCGTTTGAAAAACCGCGGGTTTGCGGGCTGGATTTCACGGCAAAGCCCGTTATTTTGGATTGAAAATGCACATAAAATTAGTCGAAAAGGGGGCGGTTTTACGGGACTTTACGATGAACTTCGCGAAAAGCACAAGACATTTGTTTTCTACGATTATCGGCTTGAAAACGGCGTTTTGACTTATCATTTCGGCATTGACGGCTATGATTTTTACCCGACTTGGGCGTTTCCGTTTAATATCGATAAACTTGAATATGACCGTGAGCAAGCGGATTTGATAATGTTCTCGCTCGGAATGGCGGAGCTGGTTTCCTATTGGAAATGCTGTTGTTCACCGCGCGTGGAAATCCGCTGCGGAGCGCTGTCCGAGTGGCAGAAAAGCTGGTGGAAAAAGCTGTATTTCAACGGCTTGGGCGAGTTTTTCTACCGCAACAAAATCGACGCGAATTTCGATGATTTTATGACAATCGAAGCGCCTGCTCCAATCGAGAAAAAGCGCTTTACACCGCGGCTTTCGGGCTCTCTTGTACCGATTGGCGGCGGCAAGGACAGCGCGGTTTCGCTTGAACTTCTGAAACAAGCCGGCGAGGACATCACGCCGTTTATGATAAACGGGAGAAAAGCGATTTTCGGCTGTGTGGAGGCGGCGGGAATTCCGCTTGACAAAGCCGTTTGTTTCAAGCGCACAATCGACAAAACGCTACTCGAGCTGAACAAAAAAGGCTATCTCAACGGTCACACGCCTTTCTCGGCGGTTGTGGCGTTTTCGACGGTGCTCTGCGGGTGCTTTTTGGGCAAGCGCTACGCGGTTTTGTCCAACGAAAGCAGTGCAAACGAAACCTACGTTGACGGGAAAAACGTCAATCATCAGTACAGCAAGTCAACCGAATTCGAGCGCGATTTTCGCGAATACTGCGCCGAAACCTTTTCCGAGTGCACCGAGTATTTCAGCTTGCTGCGCCCGCTTTCCGAGTGGCAGATTGCGCGGGAATTCGTGAAATACCCGCAGTATTTTCCCGTTTTTCAAAGCTGCAATCTCGGCGGGAAAACCGACATTTGGTGCTGCGAGTGCGCGAAATGCCTGTATGTGTACATTTTGCTTGCGGCTTTTCTCGATGACGAAACGCTTGTGAAAATTTTCGGCTGCGATATGCTGCGGAAAACCGAGCTTTCGGGGATTTTGGACGGTCTTATGCTGGACGGCGAGGATAAGCCGTTTGAGTGCGTGGGCACGAAAAGCGAGGTGCGGCTGGCGCTCTCGATGGCGCTTGACAGGCGAAGGGACAATCCACCGACGCTGCTTAAGCGTTTTGCAGAGCGGTTTCCCGAGTACCGCCCGATTGATTTAAAAGGATTTTGGGACAGGGACAATTTTGTTCCCGAAAAATTTTTACAGTATGTGAGGATGACAGCAATATGAAGTACGACCGACTCAAACCGCTTTTCCAAGACAAGCGCGCCGTTATTTTAGGGCTCGGGCGCGAGGGCAGAAATTGGCTGGATATTATTCGCGGGCTGCACTGCTGCCGTGAAATCGCCGTTGCCGATATCAATCCGCTTGAGCTCGAAATCCGCAATGTAACGCCGATTTCGGGCGACAATTACCTCGAAATCTGCAAGGAGTACGACATAATTTTGCAGTCGCCGGGGGTTATTATCAAGGACGCCTACGACGACGAGGCGAAGGACAAAATTGTCTCGCAGACCGAGATGCTGATGCGGCTGCACCCGTGCAAAATCATCGGCGTGACGGGCACGAAGGGCAAGTCCACGACAGCCTCTTTGATTTACCATTTCCTGAAAAGCTGCGGCATCAAGACAATGCTCATCGGCAACATCGGCGTGCCTCCGCTTCAGCGTTTCGAGGAGATGACCGAGGACACGGTTGCGGTGTGCGAGATGAGCTGTCATCAGCTGGAATTCGTGTCGCACTCGCCCGATATTGCGGTTTTGCTCAACATTTACCCCGAGCACCTCGACCACTACGTTTCCTACGAAGCCTATGAGCAGGCGAAGCGCAATATCGTGCGTTTTCAGGAAAACGGCGGGACTGCGCTTGTAAACAAGGAGCTTCTGCCCGTTGACAGCGCGGCGAGCGTGAAAACAATGTCGTTCGGAAGCGAAGCGGACGTGTGGACGGACGGAAACGACATCTACGTTTTCGGCGAGAAAATTCCCGCCGAGAGAATTTCAACGCAGCTTCGCGGCAAACATAATCTGTACAATATCGCGGCAGCTCTTGCGGCGGCGGTTTCGGCGGGAGCAGACTTGAACAAATGCTTGGACGCGCTGAAAACATTCCGCGGTCTTGAGCACCGCTTGGAGTACGTTGCGACCAAAAACGGCGTTGAGTACATCAACGACAGCATAAGCACGGTGCCCGAGGCGACAATCGCCGCAGTGAAAGCGTTTGACGGCACGGACTGCCTTATTCTCGGCGGAATGGACAGGGGCATTTCCTACGATTTGCTCGGCGAGTTTTTGAACAGCGGCGTTGTGGAGAACGTAATTCTGCTGCCCGACAGCGGTCGGAGAATTGCCCGCCTTATCAAAAATCACCGCGTAAACGTGATAAACGCGGCGGATATGGAGGAAGCCGTGAAATTCGCGTCACGCTGCGCAAAAACGCGGGTTATCCTCTCGCCGGCAGCGGCAAGCTACGGATTCTACCGCAACTTCGAGGAGCGCGGAAGAGACTTCAAGCGGCTTGTAAACGAGCTGAAATAATGAATATCTTCGATTCCGCTTCGCAGTTTTGGTTACACTGCGGAGCGGTGCGCGTTATTCAAAAGGGGGAATTTTAATATGAACGACAGTCTGACCTTGCTTCTTGAAAAGGCGAGAAACGATAAATTGTTAAGAGAGCGGATTTACGCGACGCGAAGCGACCGAAATCCCGTAAACGCGCTCTGCGAGCTGTCCACGGCAGAGGGCTTCCCGATAACCGCCGCCGAGCTTATCGACGAGGGTGAAACGTCCTGCGCGGCGATGCTGCGCTCGGTAAACGGCGGGGGAGTGGAAGCGCCCGAGGGCTGGGACGACTTGTACGAGATGTTTTTCGCGGCGCTTGATTATATACGATAATTTTTGGTCAAAAGCAAAGGAAGGGTAAAGATGAAAAAAGTAAAATACATAGACCAACTGAAAGAGAACTATCACTCGTCAAAGAAAAGCTGCGTAATCGTGCTTAACGTGTGCGTGGGCGCGGTTTTGCTGGTGATGATAAGACAGATTTTTCTCGAGAATTGGCAGAACGTCGCGCTTTGTGTGCTGTCGGTTGCGCTGATGTACATACCGGTGTTCCTGAAATCGAAAATCGGGATAACGCTCCCGAACGTGCTGGAAATCGCGGTGATTGTGTTTGTGTTCGCGGCGGAAATTCTCGGGGAAATCTCGAATTTCTACAACAAAATCCCGATTTGGGACAGCATTCTTCACACGACAACAGGCTTTCTCGCCGCGTCGGTCGGGTTTGGGCTAATCGACCTTTTGAACACGCATTCCAAGCGAATTCAGATGACGCCGCTGTTTGTTGCGCTTTTGTCGTTTTGCTTCTCGATGACCGTGGGAGTTTTGTGGGAATTTTTCGAGTTCAGCGGCGACAAAATGTTCCACAAGGATATGCAAAAGGACAGAATTGTCAAAACGGTAGCGTCCGTTATGCTGAACCCGAGCGGCGAAAACAAGGAAGTTGTGGTGAAGAACATCGACCACACCGTGCTGTACGACAAGGACGGAAACGAGCTTTGCACGATTGAGGGCGGCTATCTTGACGTGGGAATAACCGACACGATGAAAGACCTCGCCGTAAATATGCTGGGAGCTGCGGTTTTCTCGGCGGCGGGCTTTTTGTACATACACCGCCGCGACAAGTACAAATTCGCCGAGGGCTTTATTATCACCATCGACAACCCGAACCAAGATGACGAAAAACAGCAAAAAGCCGATGAGCTTACCGAAACGAAAAGCTGAAAAAAGCCGATTGCCCGCGAGAAAGGGGTAATCGGCTTTTGTCAAACCTAAACTTATAGCTATTTTGCATCTAACTTAACAATTTACCTACGCTTTACCACGTTTGGCGCATTTGTCAAGTGGACAAGAACAACTCACCCGAGCTGAGGAGGTTTCTCTTATTTGCAATACGCCTTAATCGCCGCCTGCATAAATTCAGCCGTGCCGTCACCGTGGCGGTCGATATTCGCTTTAAAGCGCTCGTCGGCGGTATACATTTCACCCAGCCCCGAGAGAATTTCATTTGTGCAGTTGTAGTAGTTTTCGGTGAGAAAATCCTGCCATTTTTTGACAAGCGCCTGCGCTTCCTTGCTGTCGGGAGCAGAGCCGTTCCTTTTGCACTGCGCAAATTCAGCCAAAATGCTGTCCATACCCGAATTCACCTCGTTCCACTTTTCCTTTGTGTAGCTCTTTGTTTTTTCGGTGCTTTCCCGATAAGCGGCAGTACCGCCCCATTTTTCCTTTGCTTCTTTTGCGTAAAGCTCGCGCTGAGCTTCAAATTCGCTGTTGTCAAATGCCGTCATAGTAATTTTTTCTCCTTTCATCGCGCTGTCAAGAGCCGAGATAAGCCTTTCAAGCCGCTCCTTTTTAAGCGTCAGCAAGCGCTTCTGCTCTTTTAGCGCAGTCTGCTTGTCGTAATCGGGAGAGGACAGAATCGCAATAATTTCTTTTAGAGGAAAGTCAAGCTCGCGATAGAACAAAATCTCCTGCATACGCAAAAGTGAGCTTTCATCATAAAAGCGGTAGCCGTTCTGTTCGTCAACAGCGCAGGGCTTCAGCAGTCCGATTTCGTCATAATAGTGGAGCGTGCGCACACTCACACCCGTAAGCTTTGCAAATTTCTTGATGTGCATTTTCATCAAATCGCCTCCCTTGATTTATATTATATACTATAACGTAACGTGAGAGTCAATAGTTTTTTGAAAAAATCTTGATAAATTTTTTCAGCCTGATAATTTTTGACAGGTGAGGACAGAAAAATCGGAAATATTCACAAAACTTATCCAACGAGTTTCGTACAAAAAGAAAAACCGCTCAACACGAAAAATGAGCGGCTGAAAACTATTCGCAAACCCGCGGCTTTTGTTGTTTTTGTGCAAGTGTGACATTCTGTCACCTGCAAAAACAACAAAAACGCAGAAAAAATCGGACTTTTTAAAGCCCGATTTTTGTGGCACGCCAGGAGGGATTCGAACCCCCGACCCTCTGGTTCGTAGGAAAAAATCCTGATGTTTTGGAAATATATGGTTTGGAGAAATCGCATAACAAAGCCGTTTCTGCTTGACGGATAATCGTTCGGAAACCTCGAAAAGACCGTTTTACGAACACCGGTGTGACCAAAGTGTGACCAAAGTGTGACCAAAGTGTGACCAAAGTGTGACCAGTTTTCACAGCCGATGAAGTTGTAGAAAAGAATTATTCCTTTGGTTGTTTTTTAGCTATATGCTTAATTATCTTGGAAATATCTTCAAGCTGTTCCGAATCGAGCCGTTTCAAATCTTTCACAATTTCCTTTATCTTGTTTGGATCACATGTATCGTAATCAAAGAACTCCATTGGAGTTACATTGAGGTACTCGCATATATAAAAGAACAAGGTTAACGAAGGCAAGTTGTTTTTGTTCTCAATATTATTGATATAACCGGCGCTCTGCCCTAAAGACAAACTCATATCACGAGCTGATACTCCTTTTGCTATTCGAAGTTGAGCTAAACGCTCAGCAAATTGTTCTTTCATTTGGAACACCCCCTGCCTAATATAATTATACTATATACAACGGTTAATATTGTCCGGTTGTACCATTAATATACACGATTATAGCTAGAATAATCGTATAAATTATTTGAATTGTCCTATTGTAGTATTAGTATACTTACATATATTTTTAAAATATCCGATTAAAATAGATAAATCTATTGACATATATGGTATAATGTGATATAATAAGCACAAATACCAAGATAAATGATACACAATGGTTATATGGGAGGTAAAAAGGATGTTATGTAACATATGTGGTCGCTTTTCACCTGATGATCAACTGTTCTGTAGAAGATGTGGTGCTCCGCTTGATGTTAAAAATCCGGAGTATGATCTTAGGTCGCACAATAGTCGGGAAGAAATATTTAAATGGGCAAGTAAATTGCTTAACCACACTCATTCAGAAGCGGCTTTGAAAGTGTTAAATGAATTGGTGGAAATTGGTCACGAAGACGCTTTGATTGAACTTTACAATTATTATGGTGAAATTGATCTGTTCGGCAAAGAATGCTTTCATTATATTAAATTGCTTTACAAACTTTATCCCAAGCTTTTTGGCGCTGAAATGCTTGGCACATTGGCTTATTGTTACAGCGCAAATATTCAAAATGCCGATGATGCAAAGAAAACAATGCAATATGCACTTGAGGCATATAAAATGGGAAACGATGTTACACCATTTTTAATAGGCGAGATGTACTATCGTGGAATGGGTGTTTCATGTGATGAAAAAAAGGCAGCAGAATGGTTTGAAATATCTTTCAGAATGAATCCAAAACTATATGAAGGAGTAGCGAGATGGGGACTTTTTCTTTTCCACGGTTTGGGAGGGGTAAAAAAAGACCGAAAAAAGGGAAGACAGCTGTGGCTAGAAGCAGCAAACCATGGAAATGAATCAGCAAAGAAATATCTTGAGCAAAACCCCGAATCAAAGTGGGACTATTTTATATATTGATAAATTTGGAGGATAAACAAATGACAAGAGAAAATTTCTTTAATCAACTTAAAAATGAACTTCATTATACCGATGCAGAGTTATCAAAGATTGAGAGTTACAGCGGATTGAGCAAATTGCTTGATACTGTGTTTGATTCGGAAAAAATATTCTATGTTTATAGTACGTTTTTTTCAAATGATTCGCTTATCGCTGTGGCTATCCGTGACGATTATCTGGTTGTTACAAACAAACGTATCATCATTATCAAAAAAGGTTGGCTTGGAACGCTGGTTGAAGAATATTCTTTGCGGAAAGCTCACTCAATTAAAATTGAAAATAATGCGCGTATAGTAATTCGAGAAAGTGCAAACAGCGCTCCGAAAGTGCTTGTATTATCAAATGAAGGACATATTCAGCAACTCAAGGAACTGCTTTACGACTGCATATAATGGGGAGAACTATGAAGAGAATTCACTTGTCGCACGCTATTTTAGTAGCGATTACTGCTGTATTTGTTGCAATATCTTTATCGGGCTGTAAATTTATTGAATCTTTTACCAGTGGATTTCAAGAAGGTGTGAATGACGCATTGAATGGTGCATCGAGCTCATCGACAGCTTCTAAAAAGGAAGATAAAATTGGCATAAATGGTCCGTTTTACAAGACTTTAAAAGACAGCAATTCAACTAAACAACAGAAACTCGACGCGTTATCATCACAGATAGAATTCGGAGATTTGTACCTTCAACAAGTTGCCGCTATCAGAAGATTTGGAATAGAGCACGACATTGACATTCCTACTCATTCTCAAAGTGAGAAGATAAATAGCATCCTTGAAGCATTATATAATGGTCAAGAATTCATTGACAAATCTTATTGGGTTGAGGAATGTAGTGAGCTTTTTCGGGGGAAATACTATAAAACTATAGAAGAAAGCGGTTATTCAATCACATTATACTATGGTGATTTAAAAAACGGAAGACCTGATGGATATGGTATGATTTACTATATCTTCAATGGCGACATTATGCCCGAAGATGAATATATAACAATTATTGATTACATTGGGCATTTTTCTAACGGCAGGCGTGATGGGTATGGAATGCAGTATTATTCACCAACGACCTTTCAGCTTGGTAAATTGGGAAAGATTATTTGTGATTACCTTGAGCAAAAGTATGAACTTGACGTGGATTTTATTGTTCATAACAATGATGATAGTAGACTTTGTAGTTGCGATTGGTGCAATCATTATCGTCAGGCAGAAGAGCTTGTAATAAGAAAATACTTAAATATTGTCGAATACGAAGGCGAATTCAAAAACAATAAATACAACGGAAGAGGTGTTATGGATCTTGAATATAATAATACATTCCATGATAGCATCGAGGATATTGAGATCGATGATTTAAGATTGTGCTACAGGCGTGTAATAAGTGAGTGTGACGACTGTAGAAAGTTAATCATTGGCGATTTTAAAGGCGGCGATGCAAGCGATAACTGCAAAACATATTATGGGTAAAAACTTATAGGTTGTAATATCAATAAAAGACAGGAATATATTATCTCCATGTAGCTATATATAAGCTATCCGTTTATAACGGCACACAGAAATTTCCCCGAAGCAATGACTGCTTCGGGGATTTTTGTGTTTCCGGGAAAGGAGAAATTATGTTCACAAATCCACGCTACGCCACGCGAGGCGTAAACACCACAGTTCCGCTCGAGCTCCAGATTATTCTCTGGGACTGCATTGACAGCATGGAGGTTGAGGAGAAAGACTACCTGCAAGTCTTCAAACTCACGACCGACGGCACAATCCAGCACATTACCCACATTCAGGAACAGCCGCCCTACGAGCGCACGCTCGAATTTCGCACGGACAACCCAATCACCGCTAAAATCTTCGTCATCGACGACGAAACCCACACCACAATGCTTTTGGCAGAAGAATATTGATTTAGGAGGA
>CAZKBF010000026.1:0-25749 GCA_964551225.1 uncultured Ruminococcus sp. | reverse complement strand
TCTCTTGAACAAGCAATTTCTGATAACCCGCTTCGGAAAGCGCGTTTGCCATCTGATAAAGCAGATGTGCCGCCGCCTCAATTTGTGCTTTCGGAACAACCTTGACCTTGCGCAGAGCCTCTATGTACTTGTCGGGGTCAATGTTCAGTTCAACTGCAATTTTGCGGAATTTTTCCTCATCGGGTTCCTCGGGGAGAACCTGTCCGCCGATAAGCGAACCGATGTGTCTGCCGTTGAGCATAATCGGCGCAGCAAAGTCCATCAGACCGCCGTGGCAGTAATAAACTGCGGGACGTCCCGTCTTGGAAGCCTGCTCGCCGCCTTTCAGGTCGCACTGGTTGCAGCGGTCGCAGCCGACGCGCGATTTTCTCGTCAAATTCATACAGAAATCCGTGAAGTTACTTCCGTTGGTAACCGCGCCCGTGTCGTCCGTGGCAAGAGCAGCCATTCCTGTTGCATCAGCAAACGCGTCCTGAAGCGACTGAAGGGTGTGTCTGTCGATAACGTCGAGCAGCTTAATGTTGTTAATATCCATAGCGAAAATCTCCTTGTAAGTATTGTACTTCAACTATAATTATACTATTTTAAACATTTTTTGTCAACGCTTTTTTTAAATTTTTGTACAAAATTAACATTTATTTATTTGCATAATGTGCAATTTTAATCCTAGTAAACTGCCGTATTATTCCCTCGAAAACAGTTTCGTGCGCATTTTCTTGACAAAATCGCGGAATTTCGATATAATAGAGTTAAGACAAGCTGCTGTAAAATAATGGAAGCGAGGAGAAATTATGCGGGAAATCAAGACGGGGCGCGTTTATCGGCATTTCAAGGGTGATTATTATTTGGTTGAGGCAACGGCGTTCGATTCGGAAACGGGCGAAGAGGTTGTGGTTTACCGCAAGCTGTACGAGGACGGAGCGCTTTGGGTGAGACCGCTCAAGATGTTTCTCGAGGAGGTTGACAGGGAGAAATATCCCGATTCCGAGCAGAAATATCGGTTTGAGCTGATTGAAATTGAGAGCAAAGCGAGGCGCTGAAATGGTAAGAGAGATTGTTCGGGACACGTTTTTTCTGCAAATTAAGTCCGAGCCCGCGACAGAAGCCGATTTGCCGACCGCCCGTGACCTTTTGGACACGCTTGCCGCGCACAAGGAAGGTTGCGTGGGAATGGCAGCGAATATGATTGGCGTCGCAAAGCAGATTATCGCGTTTGACGACGGGGGAAAGTACTCTGTTATGTTCAACCCCGAAATCATCAAGTTTTCGGGCGCTTTTGAGGCGGAGGAAGGCTGCCTGTCGCTTGCGGGAACGCGCAAAACAAAGCGCTTCAAAAGCATCAAGGTTCGCTTTTTCAACGAGGATTTTCAGCTGCGCATCAAGACCTACACCGGCTTCACCGCGCAGATTATCCAGCACGAAATCGACCATTGCCGCGGTGTTCTCATCTGATTTGAGATAACTCACAAAGTGGGAATTATATTTCCTACTTTTGCTTTTTCACCCAATTTTTAGAATTTGTTGGTTGACATTTTTTGAAAAAACTGATATAATAATGGTGCAGATTTCAACGAGTTAAAAGGAGTATTTTTATGAAAAAAGCGCTTGGACTTGACAAAAAAATCATAATCTGCGTAAGCGTTCTCACGGCGATTATGCTGATTATTTCGTCAACGGTAAGCTATATCATCACCAACAATATGGTTTCGGCGGAGAGCAGTTCAAAGGTTATCAACGAGCTGAAGCATCAAGCCTCGGTTCTTGACGGCTGGCTGGACAAGCAGGAGGCGATTGTGTCCGACGTCGCGAGCTTTTCCGCGTCGTTCGCGCCTACGCCCGAGCAGCTTCAGCGTATGCTCGCCGCTGCTTGCACAAGCTCCGACGGGACGGTGTACAGCGCGTATCTCGCCTATCCCGTCAACATCACGGTTTTCAACACCGATATCGAGCTCCCGCCCGAGTTTGTCGTCACGGAGCGCGGCTGGTATAAGGACGCGGAGGCTGCTCACGGAAAGCCGATTTGCACCTCGCCGTACATCGATTTCAACACGGGAAGTATGATTATCACGGTCGCGACCGCGGGCTATAACTCCGACGGCACGCTTTTTGCAATCGCGGGCGGCGACGTTTATATCGACCAGCTGATTAACGCGGTAAGTGAAATCAAAATCTCCGAGAACGCGTACCCGTTCCTGATTGACGCGGACGGAAATGTTCTCGTTCACCAAAATCAGGATTATCTCCCGAAAATTGTTGACCAAGAGTCCGTTTTCACCAACGTTTCCGATATTCCCGCTTACAAGGACAGAATTGAGAGCGGCTCAATCACCGTCAAGAGCGACTATGACGGCGTTACGCGCGCAATCGGCGCCGTGCAGCTCGCAAACGGCTGGACGCTCGGCTACGCAATCGACTACGGCACCTTCACGAGCGGCATAACCACGCTTATGATTATGCAGATTGTGGTTATGGCTGCGGCGATTTTGCTGGTTTTGGTGCTTTGCGCGATTGTTGTAAAGCGTTGTATGAAGCCAATCGACAGCCTCAACGCTGCCGCAGAAAATATGGGCAAGGGCAACTTAAGCTACGAGCTCACCTATCGCGGAAACGACAGCGTCGGCAGATTGAGCGAAAATCTTGCCGAAACCAACAAGGCGCTCAAGAGCTATGTTGACGATATTTCCGCCAACCTTTCGAGAATGAAGGACGGCGATTTCAACGTGAAATTCGGCGCGGATTATGTCGGTGATTTTGCGCCTATTAAGGATTCAATCGACCAGATTTCCAAGTCAATCGGCTCGGTTATCGACGGGATAAGCACAGCCTCCGAGCGGGTTAACGAAAGCGCTGCAAATGTCTCCGCGTCTGCGGCAAATCTTGCGGCGGGTGCAAAGGAACAGACCGCGACCGTTGACGAGATGAGCGGGATTGCGGACAAGTTTATGGCGCTCACCAAAGAAAACGGCGACAGCGCCGAGAAAGCACTTTTCTTCTCAAATCAGACGGGAGAAGCGGTTGCCGCAAGCAACGAGAGTATGAAGGAGCTGCTCGAGTCGATGACGCAAATCACCGAGATGTCCGTGCAGATTGAGAAGATTATCAAGACCATTGATGACATCGCGTTCCAGACGAACATTCTCGCGCTTAACGCGTCAATCGAGGCGGCGAGAGCGGGCGCGGCAGGCAAGGGCTTCGCGGTTGTCGCAGACGAGGTGAGAAATCTCGCGTCCAAGTCCGCCGAGGCGGTTCAGGGAACGACCGAGCTTATCACGAGCACTGCCGAGGCTATCGAAAAGGGCTCGACTATCGCGAACGAAACCGCGGCGTCGCTGGAAGCGGTCACCGAGAAATCCAAAGAGGTTGACTTGCTTGTTGCGAGAATTTCCGAGGTCTGCGGTGAGCAGACGCGCGATGTTGCCGCGATTAACGAGAAAATCGGCGTGATTTCATCGGTTGCTCAAAGAAACTCCGAAACCGCGCAGGAAAGCGCTTCGTCAAGCGACGAGCTGAACAGCCAGGCGAAAATTCTCGACGAGCTGCTCGAAAAATTCAAGTAAAACAAACGCTCCTTGTCAAATCGGCAAGGAGTGATTTTTCGCTTGACAACGGGGAAAAATGTAACGGTAAAAGGAGATTTTGCATATGAATTTTTGCTATGAATGCGGAACAAAGCTGGTTGTAAAGCACCTTGACGGTGAGGGGGAAATTCCGTTCTGCGAGAAGTGCGGGACGTTTCGTTTCCCGATATTTAACACTGCGGTGAGTATGGAGGTTTTGAGCCCCGCGAAGGACAAAATCGTACTGATAAAGCAGTACGGCAAGGATAAAAACATCTTGGTCGCGGGATATGTGAACAAGGGCGAGAGTGCCGAGGAAACCGTTGCGCGTGAGGTTCGCGAGGAGCTTGGCATTTCCGTCGGGCAAATTCGGTTCAACAAGAGCGCCTACTTCGAGCCAAGCAACACGCTTATGCTGAATTTCTCCTGCGTTGCCGAAACCGAGGAGCTTCACATCAACGAAAAAGAGGTTGACAGCGCGGCTTGGTACACTCTCGACGAGATTGAAAAGGAGATTTTTCAGGGAAGTCTCGCGCACAAATTTTTGCTGGAATTTTTGCGGAAAAACAGTTGAATAGAAAATAAATTCCCGTGAGTAATCGCGGGATTTTTTCCCCAAAATCAAAAAATCACCTCTTTTGTGGGTTTGTCATAAGATGAAATAAGACTGCTTTGGCAGATTATTTAGTACAAGGAGAGATTTTTTTGATTGAATTAACAGAATATCCGAGCTGCGAAAATGTTCGGGTTTTCGATATTGAAGCGATTTCGCTTCCCGTGGTCTACAACAAATACGGCGACCACGACCCAAACGGAATGATTTACGTTCTGAAAAAGGATTCCGAGCGTATTCGCCGAATGGCGGAGGAACTGTTCAAACAGCCCGTGCCTCAACCCTACGAGTGGGTTCGCCCGCTGGTAATCCGCGCGAATGTCGGCGATACAATTCAGGTGAACTTTGAGAACAAGCTCGACCGTCCCGCGTCAATCCACGTTCAGGGAATGTGCTATGACGTGTTGACCTCGGACGGCTCAAATGTCGGCTATAATCCCGACACCACGGCGCGGCGGTTTATCCGATACGTTTGGCACGCGGACAAAGAGGGCGTGTTCCTGTTCTCGGATATGGGGGACACCCGCAGCAACGAGGAAGGCACAAATGTTCACGGGCTTTTCGGCGCGATTATCGTAGAAGCTGCGGGTTCGGAGTGGTTTGACCCCGTTACCGGAAAACCGCTTGAGAGCGGCTTATTCGCCGATATCTACAACCCCGCAAAGCCCGCGTTTCGCGAGTACGCGGTGTTCTTCCACGACGAGCTTGAAATCAAGAACAAGGACGGCGAACAGCCCATTGACCCGCACACGGGGCTCCCCAACGGCACAACCGCGATAAGCTACCGCTCCGAGCCGATGCGCAACCGCCCGCCGCTCGACCCGCACGCCGACCACGCCGACACCGCCGAGGATATCTCGATGAGCTCGTGGGCTTACGGCGACCCCGCGCCGCCTATCCTGAAAGCGTATGTCGGTGACCCGTCAAAAATTCGGCTGATACACGGCGGCGTGAAAGAAACGCACGTTTTTCATCTGCACAATCACCAGTGGCGTCTTGAACCCGACGACCCAAAATCCACGATTATCGACTCCATTTCGATAAGCCCACAAGAGTGCTTCACGCTCGATATCCTGTACGGCGCGGGCAGCTTTAACGGAATGATAGGCGACGCGATTTTCCACTGTCACCTCTACCCGCATTTCCACGAGGGAATGTGGACACTTTGGCGCGTTTTCGACCGCCTTCAGGACGGCAATGACACTTACCCCGACGGTACGCCAATCGAGCAGCTTCAGCCGCTTCGCGACCGCCCGCTCCCGCCGAGAAAGGACAAAATGCACCCGGGTTATCCGAATTTTGTCGCGGGTGAATTCGGTGAAGAGCCGCTTATCCCACCGCTTGGCGTAATCACAAAAGACGGTGAAATTGAACGAGAGCCGACTCCTCTCGAAGAAGCGAATTTTGTCGAAAATTTCGCGTCGGGCGCGCTGTACACGGACACCTGCCCTCACTGCAAGGACGAAAATCCTGACGAGTGCAGCGACTGTCCTTGCTGTCCCGATGAAGATGTCAAGGTCTTTGAAATCGCGGCTGTTCAGGCGAAAATTTATTACAACAAATACGGCTGGAACGACCCGCAGGCGCGCTTTTTCGTGATGAAAGAGGAAATCGAAAAAGCAGGCTCGCTCGACGAGTATATCCGCCGCGTTGAGTGCGGGATAATCCGCCCCGAGCCGCTTGTAATACGCGTTAACGCGGGCGACTGCATTGAAATTCGCTTGACGAATTTCCTGCCGAAGTATATCGAGGGCAACGAGTTTCAGCTGAAAACGCTGACCGATATTGTCGGCTATCACATTCATCTCGTGAAGTTCGACACGATTGTCTCGGACGGCGCGGCAAACGGCTGGAACAACATCGCGGGTGCGCGAAAATGCGAAACGCTTGTCGAGCGGTTTTTCGCAAACGAGGAGCTGAACACGGTTTTCTTCCACGACCACCTTTTCGCAAATGTTCACCAGCAGCACGGGTTGTTCGGCGCGCTTATCGTTGAACCTGCGGGCGCGGTTTTCCTTGACCCGAAAAACGGCGAGGAGCTGAAATACGGCACGAACGCGGTTATAAGAACAGCGGACGGCAAGTCTTTCCGCGAATTTACGCTGTTTTTGCACGACTTCGCGCTGCTGTTTGACAAGGACGGAAACCCGCTCAATCCTCCCGAGCACCCCGGTTCGGTTGACGACCCCGGAGTTATGGGGATAAATTATCGCTGCGAACCGATGCGCGAGCGGCTGAAAATCAAGAACGACCCCGCGCATATTTTCAGCTCGTTTGAGTACGGCGACCCGTGCACGCCGATTTTGGAAACCTACCCCGGTGAGCCGCTGCGTATACGTCTGCTGGACGGTGCGCACGAGGAACAGCACATCTTTAATATCGAAGGAATGCCGTGGCGAAAGGAGATAACCGACGTCAAATCGCCGCTTGTTCAGGCGCAGACGATAGGCATTTCCGAGGCGTTCAATCTGCACATCGACGAGCCGTATCCCGCGGGCGATTACCTCTATTATTCGGGCGGAATCGACGACCTCTGGCTCGGGCTTTGGGGAATTATCCGCGCGTATGCAACCCCGCAGCGTCACCTCTTGCCGCTTTGCGGATTTAAGCCGGTTTGCCCGCCGCAAATGCCGCCAAAGGGCGCTGTTATCAGGAAATTTGAGATTGCGGCAATTCAAAAGGATATCGAGTACAACCGCTACGGCGACCACGACCCCGAGGGACTGATTTTTGTTCCTCTCGACCACGCAAAGGACGTTTTACACGGCAAAAAAGAGCCCGTGCCGTTGATTTTGCGGGCAAACGCGGGCGATTGGATTGAGGTCACGCTTTACAATATGTTCAACCCGAAAGTGCCGATAAAATACAACGATTACCCGTCCGTGCCGCTTGATTTCCCGCATAAACCGAGCAACCGCGTTTCGCTCAACCCGCAGTTCCTGAAATACAACCCCGTCACTTCCTCGGGAATAAACGTCGGCTACAATCCCGTCGAGCAGACAGTCGCTCCGGGTGAAAAAATAAAGTACCTCTGGCACGCCGACAGGGAGTACGGAACGGCTTTGTTAAGCTCTTTCGGCGACCTGCGAAATCACCGTCACCACGGGCTTTTCGGCGCAATTATCATCGAGCCTGTCGGCGCTAAATATTACAGCGGCGCGCATCAGATGAAAGAAAATCACGACGAGAGCGCGGTTATCACGGCACCGGGTGAGGAAACCTTCCGCGAGTTTGTTTTGTTCGCGCACAACGGAATTCGGCTTCTCGACAAGGACGGCGTTGTGATAAAAACAACCGAGCAAGATATGGACGAAGGCGAGGGCGGTCACGGCGCGCCTGACCACGAGGATACCGGCGAAAAGGGTTACAACTACCGCTCGGAGCGCTTCTTCAACCGACTGAAGCGCGTTCCGATTATCTCAAAGGTGTTCGACTCGAAAACGCACGGCGACCCCGCGACACCGCTTTTTTGCTCGTATGTGGGAGAGCGCGTGAAAATCCGCCTGCTGATGCCCGCGGATAAGCCGAGAAATATCAGCTTTTTGGTTCACGGTCACCGCTGGAGAGCGCAGCCCGACGACCCGCTGTCAAACGACATCTGCGTTCAGGGCGCGATGAGCGTAGGAAATGTGTTCAACATCGAACCCGAACGCACCAAATGCCGCGGCGATTATCTGTATCGCTCGGGTTCACTGCGCTGGGACGTGGAGTCGGGAATGTGGGGAATTATGCGCGTGATGAAGCGCAATATCCGTTGTCACTGCGAAACCGCTTGCCGCCGCGTTAAGAGCTGGTTTGACAAGAAAATTCACAAGGACTAACCAAATTTTGAATAACATCGTCCGCTGTTCACTTGAGCAGCGGATTTTTTTTGCTGTACTTGCACCGTTTCGCGGACTTTCGCATATATTATATTTGATAGTAACAGTTATATTTAAGGAGGTTTTTATGAACAACAATTTTGTTGAAAAGTCACTTGAGCTGCACCTGTTTTTCGGGCGGATAATGAAGGAGCATTCGCTGTTTTTGGAGGCGGGTTTTACGCCCGCAAACCCGAATTTTTCGGAGAAAGCCGAGCATTTCAAGTGCGAGTTTGAAAAGCTGCTCTGCGACGCGGTTAAGATGTCGAACGGCATTGTGAGCCAGTGCATTTTGCGGTCAGGGGAGCTTGTCACGGAATTCACCGCGCTTGCCGAAAAGCAAACCGAGTGTTTCACGGGAATTAACATCGACAACGAAATCACGAATTTGGAAATGCGCCTGCGCAGCGGCTGCGGGAAATGCAATGAAAAACCTGAATTTCGCGGTATGGTGAAGCAGCTCAATCAGCGCGCTCTGAAGCTGCTCGACGGACTGATTTCGTTCAAGGAAACGATTTTGCGAAACGTCCTGAACGGCGAGATGTTCACGATGAACTACCCGCTGCTTATCGAGCACATTATCCGCGAAGCGAAGCTGTACAGGGATTTTGTCGAGTGCTTGGAGCGGGACGGCGCCTTGCCCGACAGCTCGATGAAGGAAACCGAGTGCTTCTGGAACAGGATTATGATGGAGCACGCGATGTTTATCAGAGGGCTGCTCGACCCGTGTGAAACGGAGCTGTTCAACACGGCGGATAAGTTCGCCGATGATTATTGCGAGCTGCTGGAGAGATGCAAAAAAGCGCAGGACGCCGCGGGCTCGCTGGAGCTCACCAAGAAATTCCGCGAGTTCAAGACAGCGGGTGTGCAGGGTATCGAGCAAAACAAAATCCGCTCGGTTATTCTGCCGCTGCTCGCCGACCACGTTTTGCGCGAGGCAAATCATTACATAAGACTGCTGAAAAGCTGAATTATCGCAAAAAATCAGCCCGAATTTCGCGTTCGGGCTGTTTTTATTTGTTTTCGGGGACAAGCCAAATTTCCTTCGCGATTTCAAGCAGCTTTTTGCCGATATTTGCAAGCAAAATTTGTTCGTGAAAAAATCCTTTAATACAATATCAAGTCTTGATTTTTTTGCAAAAATGTGGTATAATCGGTTAAAAGAAAATAACGGACAGGAATGATTTTATGAAAAATTTCACAAATGGCAAGATACTGCGGCTTTGCGGGCTGCTTGGCGTAATCAGCCTTTTGTCGTACACCGCGGCGGTGATTTTCTCGCCGCTTGCTTATCCCGATTACAACCCGCTCGCGCAGGCGGTAAGCGATTTAAGCGCAGACTCCGCGCCGTCGAGGACGCTTTGGAGTCAACTCTCGTCTCTGTACGGACCTTGTGGGATTGTATCGATAATGGCGGTGTGCATTGCCGTGGAGAAAAGCTCACACAAGCTGCTGAAAATCGGGATTTTCCTCTTCGCGGCAATGGAGTGGGTGAGCAGCGTCGGTTACACGATGTTCCCGCTGTCGGACGCGGGCACGCCCGACGGCTTCCAAAACGTGATGCACCTTGTGGTAACGGGCGCGGTTGTTGTGCTGTCGATAGCGTCGCTTGTGGTCATTTTCATCGGCACGCGGAAAAACAACCTGAAAACTCTCGGAAACCTCGCGCTTGCGGCGGTAATTTTGATGATGCTCGGGGCAATCGGCACGGGCGCTATGCCAAAGGAGTATTTCGGAATTCCCGAGCGGTTCAGCGTTTTTGCGGCAGCGGGATTTAATGCGGTTCTCGGTATTTGGCTGTTCCGAGGAAAGCTCGGCGAGAATTAACGCGGTTTACATAAAGGAGAGAAAATATGTTTTGCAGGCAATGCGGAAGCGAGCTGCCCGAAGGCACGGGTGTTTGTCCGAACTGCGGAAGGGTGAACAGGGCAAAGCCGCCCGAAAACGCAGCTTCTCTGTCAACCGAAAAGCCCGCCGCAAAAGCTGTCGGGAAGAAAAAGACGTTGATTGCGGTAACGGCAGCGGCTGTTTTGGCGGTGGCTGCGCTGGTTGCGGTGCTGATTATTTTCAATCAGCCGACTGTTTCGCCGAACAATTTTCACCCGAATACAATTTCCTCCTCAAATTCAAGCGCAAAGAGCGATTTGGTGAAGATTAAGCTGAATTTGAGTGTTGAACAAAATAATTTTTTCGCAAAGTACGGCGTTGATGTGATAATCAACGGCGTGACCGTCAAAACGATAAATCAAGGCGAAACGTTTGCGCGGGAAATCGAGGTCGAGAAGGGGAGCTTTACGATAAAGTTCGTGAAAAATCGCTCGTCCTCGGACGAAACCCTCAACTTTTCGAGCGACACGGTTGAACCTGCCGAGTACACGGAATACGTTGACCGCGACTGCGAGATAACGCTCAAAATCAAGACGCACAAGTTGAATATTGAGATAGTTTAATGCGCGAAAATCGAGGTAAAAATGTTTTGTGAGTATTGCGGAAAGCAGATTGATGACGACGCAAAATTCTGCGAGTTTTGCGGCAAAACAACCGATGAAATCGAACCCGCCGAGCCGCCGAAAACCAAACTCGCGGTCGGCAGGGGACGGGTTTTGTTTGTTTTGGAGATGCTGCTGAATGTTGCGGTCGCGGTTTGCCCGTTTATCAAGATGTTCGAGATAACGGTCGTCAAGCGGTTTCAGTTCAGCTTTGTCGGTATGATTGACACGGTTAACACGGCGCTTGATGTTGGAAAAAAGCTGGGTATAAACATAAAGTTTCCCAAAACGGGAAACTTCAGCTTTTGGTTAACATTGGTTCTGATAGGCGCTGTGGCGGCGATGATTGCGGGGTATGTTTTTCTCGTTTTGTCGATTATTTCGCTCGGAAAACGGCAGAAATTCTCGTCCTCACGGAAAAAATCCGCGATATCGCTCGGGTGCTTTTTGGTGTCGTTTGGGCTGGATTTTTTGGCAATTTTCCTGATAAATTCAAAGCTGAGCGATACAGTTTTCCTCAAAGTTCAGCTGTTCGATGTAAACGTGTGGTTTTACATATTTATCGGGTGCGCGGTACTTGGAATAGTGCTCGCGTGGTGCTATAAAAGGCGGGCGAAGTGTTGAAGAGCGGATTAACCTCCGTTTTTCGCATACTCAATTAACCCCGCGATATTTTTCTTGTCGGTGAAATCAACAGGCTCGCTGAAAGCCGCAAGAAAACCCTTGTCCTCATCGGTCGGCTCCTTGATTTTCTCGAGGTGCTTTTTAATCATCGACATCATCAGTTTGTCCGCGCCCTTCAGTTGGCTGAAATCAAACCCGCCGCGCAGGAAAAAGTGCCCGATTGATTTCTGCTGTTCGGGGGTGAGAAGTTTGTTCCAAAAGGGAACTGTGTCCTTCTCCTCGTCGAGCATTGCCCCGACCGCGAACAAAACCAGCTTTTTCCCCGACAGCTTTCCGAGATTTTTCGTAATCAGCTTCGCGCCGTTCATCGAACCCGCGTAAATTCCGCCGCCGCAGATTATCGTGTCATAACCCAAAATGTCGCTCAAAGCGGCGTTTTCTTTTATCTCGCAGCCAAGCTCCTCGGCAATCCACTCGGCGTATTTTTTCGTGTAACCCGTTTTTGACTTGTAAACAACAATCGCTTTCATAAATTTCCTCCAAATCACATCTTGTGTTCATCGGCAAAATACCGAAAATGTTCCTCAATACGCTGCATAATTTCACGCTCGCGCTCGGGCTCACGGTCGTACAGCTGAATGAGAATTGACACGGGCAGCGCAAACTGCATCGCGAGCATTTCGGGGTTTCCCGCGCGCATTGTGCCGCTTTCAATCATCAGCCGAAAAAGCTCCCGATAAACGCCAAGCACGCTGTCGATGTTGTATTTTGTGGTGAGCAAGCCGATTCTGTGGCTGCGGAACTGCTCCATTGTGAGCATTCTGCGGACTTTTCTTATCATCGTGTCGTGGAGCGTGAACTCAATCCGTTTCAGCGACAACTCAATCAGCTCGTCCATCGAAGCAGGCGTTTTTCCGGGATTTTGCGCCGTGCCGAAATTCTGCTGATAATAGCTCTCCGCCTTTTCAATAAGCGCGTCGAGGATATCCTCCTTGCCCTTGAAATGCTTGTAGAGCGACGGGCCTTTTATCCCCGCGTTTTCCGCGATAAGGTCAACTCCCACGCCGTCGTAGCCCTTCTCCGAGAACAACGTAAGCGCGGACTCCAAAATTCTGTCTTTTGTTGGCATTTTTTCCATTTTATTACTCCTTGCAAAGCTAACGCTCGTTATGTTAATTATAGCCGAATTTTTCCGCATTGTCAAGAGCCGAAGCGAAAAAAGTTCAAGAGCACAAATTTTTCGAGGATTTTTCTTGACAAAAGGGAAATGTTGTGCTATAATAAAAGAAAACGTTCGTTAGCTTATCTGGTTGAGATAAACAAGATTTTGCCGATTGAGGAGGAAAAAATGTACACGGAAGAATACGGAAAAGGGAACGAAAAGATAGTTGTGATGCTGCACGGCGCGAATTTCGTGCACTCGTTTTCAAAGCAGTATGTTTTGGGTGAAAAGTATCACCTGATTATCCCGCACCTTATGGGCTACGGTAAGGAAACCACGAAAACCTTTGACGCGGAAAAGCAGGTCGCGGAGCTTGCCGAGTTTATCGCCGCGCTTGATAAAAAGGTATTGCTTGTGGGATTTTCGCTGGGCGCGCAGATTGCGTACAAGCTGGTTTCGGAGCACCAAGAGCTGTTCAACGGCGCGATTATCATAAGCCCGTGGCTCGACAAAAACGAGAAAATGCTCGCCGCGGTTTTGGCGCAGAACGAAAAGCAGTTCAAGATGTTCAAGAAGAAGTGGCTGTGCAATTTGGTCGGCAAGATGAACGGACTTTCAAAGCCGCAGCGAAAAGAGTTTGTCGAGCAAATGCAAAAGGTGACGCTTGAGACGATGAGAAACGCCGTTGACAACGGGATAACGCTTGAGTCAGTCAAGGGTTTTGAAAACGTGCAAATTCCCGTGTACGCGCTTGCCGGTGCAAAGGAGCAGGCGGAGGTTACGGGGAGTGTTCGGGCAATGTCCGAGAAAAACCCGAACTGCAAGTATGAAATCTGGGAAAAAGCCGCGCACAATATCCCGCCGCTGTTCGCGGAGCGCTTGAACGGGTTGATTGAGAAGCTGGCGGAGTGAACGGAGAAAAAATGATTATTCTGATAACGGGCGCGTCGCACACGGGAAAAACGGCGCTTGCGCAAAAGCTGCTTGAACGGTATAAATTCCCGTATTTGTCGATTGACCACCTGAAAATGGGGTTAATCCGCAGCGGAAACACCGAGCTTACTCCTTTGAGCGATGACGATGATTTGACCGAGTATTTGTGGAAAATTGTCCGTGAGATTATTAAAACCGCCGTCGAGAACAAGCAAAATCTTATCGTGGAGGGCTGCTATATTCCGTTCGATTGGCAAAAGGATTTCACGCGCGAGTATTTGGTGAACATCAGGTGCTTTTGTCTTGTAATGAGCGAAAATTACATCAAAACGCATTTTGCCGATATCAAAAAATATGCAAATGTAATCGAAAACCGTCTTGACGATGACTGCACATTGCAAAGTGTGCTGGAGGACAACGCGAGGGTTTTGGCGCTTGCTCAACAGCACGAGCTGAATTATGTGCTGATTGATGATGAATACAGGGTTGATGTTGATTTTTAAGGAGACAAAATGGACAGCCGAGAAAGCATAGAAAAAACAAAACAGAGCTTTGAGGAGAGCTTTCGTTTGGGCACTTTTTACAACAAGCAGACGCGCGATGAAAAGCACCTCGAGCTAATCCTGAACAGCGTTCCCGTGGAGCCGGGAATGAAAATTCTTGACTTGGGGACAGGCTCGGGGTATCTTGCATTTCCGTTTGCCGAAAAATATCGCGGGGCAGAGGTTGTCGGCTTGGATATCGTGGAAAAAGCGCTGGACGAAAACCGCAAAAAAGCCGACCGGAGCGGGCTTTCCAATCTGAAATTTGTATGTTACGACGGAGTTGATTTCCCGTTTGACGACAACACATTTGACATCGTTATCACAAGATACTGCTTGCACCATTTCCCGACAATCAATCATACCTTCTCGGAAATCAGCCGTGTTCTTACGAAAAACGGGCTGTTTTTCCTGTCCGACCCCGCACCGAATGACGATGATACAGACCGTTTTGTCGATGAATTTATGCAGATGAAAAAGGACGGTCACATCAAGTTTTACACCAAAAACGAGTGGAAGGAAATCGGAAATTCTGCCGATTTAAACTGTATCGATGACTTTGAAACAACTATCCGTTTCCCGCGAAAAAAGAGCACGGCAATCGGCTTTGACGATATCATCAAACGGCACGATGAAAAGGTGATAAAAGGGTACGGCGTGGAGGTTGTTGAAGATGAGATTTGGATTACCGAAAAGGTGAACAATCTTCTTTTCAGGAACGAAAAATAAGCAAAAAGCGGTTGGCAGGCGAGCTGTCAACCGCAGTTTTTATTGAGTTTGCTTCTTGGCAATCATTTTGCCCTCCATTTTGGTTATGCCGTAATCAATCGTGATATCGCTGCCGACATACAGCTTTTTGAAGCAGGAAACTATCCTTTGTGCGACAATATCGCCGTTTTCCTCGTTTGCGTCGATAAGCAACACGACAATCTGCCTGCTCGAATACCTTGTGGAAACGTCAATTCTGCGCAGCGAAGTGTAAATCGCCTTGTCGAGCATATCGAGCGCGGTTTCGATTTCCTCGGTATCGGGCTCGGTGCCCTCCGCGTTTGAGAGCGTGAACAGAACCGTCTGCACATCTCTGCCGCTGCGCTCGACAAATCTACGGATGAAATTGTAAACGTGGTGGAAATTGTCAAAGTCGAGTAAAAACGCGCCGTTTCCGCTGTCGGCACGGCTGAAAAGCTCGCCGAGGTAGTTCAAATCAACATTGTTTGACGAGCGGCTTCTCTCGCCTTCATTTTGGTCGCTGAAGAAATGGAAGGAGTTTTTGCCGTTTTGTTTAACGTGATAAAGCGCCTTGTCCGCGCAGTTGTAGAGCTTTGTGAAATCCGCAGCGTCGCTTGGTGCTTGGGAAATTCCGATTGAAACGGAGGAGTTGGTCTCGAATTTGCACTGCTCCAGCTTGAAGCACAAATCTGAAATAACATCGGACGCGCGGTTGCTGATTTCGCTTTTTGAGGTGAGGTTTGGCGCGAACACAACAAATTCATCGCCGCCGATACGGCAGAGAATATCGCCCTCCTCGAAGTATTGTTCAAGCGTTTCGGCGAACATTTTCAGCGTTTTGTCGCCGGCGATGTGACCATAGTTGTCGTTTATCGCCTTAAAATTGTCCATATCAATCATAAAAAGCGTGCCGTGAACACCCTCGCAGAGCAGCCGATTTACATTTTCCTCGGTGTAGGCGCGGTTCCAAAGCCCCGTGAGCGCGTCCTGACGCGACTTTGTTTTGATGTCGGAGACCTCCTGCGTTTTCTCCTCGAGACGGTCGGCGAGGCTTTTTCGGAGCTCCTCGAGCTCAAGCGTTCTTGCCACGCGCGAGAGAATAACGCTCGGTACAAACGGCTTTGCGATGAAGTCAACCGCGCCTGTTTCAAAGCACTTTGTTTCGGTATCGGCATCGTTGTCGGAGGTTAGGAAAATTATGGGAATATCGGCGCATTGTTCCTTTTTGCGAATTTCGCTAAAGAGCTCAAAGCCGTCCATTTCGGGCATATTTATATCAAGCAGAATAAGGTCGCAGGGATTTTTATCAAGGAAGGTGAGTGCTTGCGAGCCGTGCATAACGGTAATCACGCGATAGTTTCCACACAAAACCATTTTGGCGTTTGACAGGCTGACTTTATTGTCGTCAACTACAAGTATCGTTTTCATCGAAAAACCCTTTCTTTTCTGCTGAACTCAAGTTGTTTTAATCCATTTTTTCAAGTATAACATATTTCTCCAAAAAAATCAACAAGAATTTTTCCTTCGGCAAAATTTTTTTGAATATCAGAAACGGTTTGTGCTTTGCAAAATGCCCGAAAGCCGTTCAATAAGCGCCTCGCAGCCCTCCAAAACATCGCGGTAGGTGCTCTCGAAATCACCCGTATACCACGGGTCGGAGATATCGCGCGGGTTGTTCGTGAAGTCAAGCAGACGGTGAATTTTGCCGTCAAACCGATTTACGGAAATACGTTGGAGATTGCGGATATTTGCCGTGTCCATACCGACGATAAGGTCGAATTTCTCGAAATCGGCGCGGGTTATCTGCCGAGCGCGCTTTGACGAGCAGTCAATCCCGAGGCGCCGCAAAATCGCGGCAGTTCCGTAATGCACGCCGTTTCCGATTTCCTCGGTTGAGGTTGCCGCGGACTCCGACGTCACGCCGGAAATCCCGCGCTTTTTCACAAGGTCGTTGAAGATGAATTCCGCCATCGGTGAACGGCAAATATTTCCGTGGCAGACGAATAGGATTTTGTACATCTTGGTTGTTCCTTTCAAGAGGCTTTGTTATGCGGTATTTTGCCACGTTTCGCGTACTGTAAATTTCTGTAAAAACTCGGTCGGTTTCACACAAAATACGCAAATCGGGGCAAATCGCGGACGCGTGTAGTAGTCAAATAGTAGTAAAAATCGGGGGTTTTACTACTAACAGTTATTCGATGATTTTATTATAACATATTTTTCAGGATTTGCATAGTACTTTTATAAGAGAAAAAACCTCTGTACCCGCAGAGCGTTCTCATTTTTTCTTTTACCCCGTCACCCTGAACATCTCCTGCGTTTTCTCCCCGCCGAGCTTGTCCATTTCCTTGCTGCCGTTCGTGGTGTTGTTCCAGCCCAGCCGCATTTTTCGCCGCAGTCTGCACAAAACATCAATCCGCTTAACGCCGCAACAAAACCCATTTTCGTCTTTTTGCCCTGACTTACCGGTGCTTCCATTTCACGGCACTTGTCCCTTATTTCCTGCGAAACAAGGGGTTCGTGGGTGTTCTCAACAATCCATTTGCACAAGATGACCAAGATAGGTTGGATTGTTAAGCATAGCCCGTATCCTTTCAGCGTACCATAGTTGAATGAAGCCGAAAAACACCCTGAAATTAAACACCTCCCTTGATATCACCGTAACCACGTTCCCCACGATGTGCGAGCGTCAAGGTTACTTGCAGACTACCGAAGGAAACGTGGTTCACTCCGGATTTATGGGACTTTTTATTTGCGTTATATCGCTCAAGCAAAACTTTATGCAATGTGTCACAAGCCATCTCCAAAGCCTTGATTTTTCCAGCATTCTGTGCTATAATGTATATAAAGATTTTTTGTGTGGGGGTGAGCGTTTTGCCGCGAATTAACGGGAAAAAGCGCTGCGCGAATTGTTTTTGCGAAATAAAATCCGAGCCGTGCCGGAATTGCGGATATTCCAAAAGCACAGCTGCGTCTGACGCGGAAGCACTTCCGCGTGGAACAAAACTCGCGGAAAAGTATATCGTCGGAGGCGTTATCGGGTGCGGCGGCTTTGGAAAAACTTACCTTGCTCTTGACATAAAAAGTGACAAAACACTTGCGATAAAAGAATACTTTCCTCCGAATATCGCCGTCAGAAAGCGCAAAACGCTCACGGTCAAGCCGATTAGTGAGAAAAAGAGCAGCGTTTACAGCAACGGTCTGAATCACTTTTCCGAGGAGGCGGAACGAGTTTCGCGCTTCAACGGCAACCCAAATATCGTCAACGTTTTCGAGTGCTTTCGTGAAAACGGTACGGCATATTGCGTTATGGAATTTCTGTCGGGGATAACGCTTGAAAAATACGTCGAAAATCACGGCGCGGCAAGCGTTGAGCAGTGCGTGTATCTTGCGGAAAAGCTCGCTTCGGCACTTGTTGCGATACATAGCGCGGGGCTGCTTCACCGCGACATCGCGCCCGATAATATAATGCTGTGCTCTGACGGTAAGGTAAAGCTGCTTGATTTCGGCGCGGCGCGAAAACCGTCCGAGGAAACGTCCCTCACCGTGATGATGAAAACGGGATTTACTCCCGTGGAGCAATACTCCGACGGTGCCGAGCTTACTGCAAAGACCGATATTTATGCGCTTGGAATGACGTTGTTTTACGCACTTACCGGAAAAAAACCGAAAAGCGTTTTCGCGCGAATGGAAAACGACCGTGATTTTTCCGAAAGCCTGTGGGCTGTGACCGCGAATTTCAGGAGCATTGTCGAAAAAGCGGCGGCGATTAACTCTGCGGAGCGTTTCGAGAGCGCCGCGGAATTCCTGAACGCGCTGTCCGATACGAAAATACGCGGCGAAGGCTTTTCTTTGTCGAGCGAAGAATTTTCCACGCAAAATACGCTTAAAGTCACCAAAGATATACATTCCCCGAAAGCGCATTATTTTTTGGGCGGATTGTGTGCGGGCATTTTGCTGTGCGGTGCGGCTTTAACTCCCGTGATTATCTTGAATAAACCGCGCATCGAAAGTTCCCGGACACAGCAGGAACAATCCTCGACAACAAGCTCCCAAGCGCAGCAAGAACAATCCTCAACAACGCCTGTTTTGCCATATACGATGGAGTTTGGCGACTTTGAGGGGAGTTTCAGCAGTCAGTACGTCGGCAAAATATCCAAAAATATATTAAAGAGCTTCGGCGGCGATGTGAAAATTACGCTGGATATTGAAACCGTGGCGGATTTCGTCAACTTCCCCGAGGTTTATCTCATTTACCCCGTTGACAGCAGCAGTGCAAATTTGATAAGCGCTTGTGCCGCATTCGGTGAACAGCGCACCGCCGATGTTTCGGGTGCTGTGGCGATAGAACAGGACGCGCGGCAATTCTCATTTGTGCTGACGAGCGAAGGAATAGGAAAGCTGGGCGGCGGCTTCGGCTTTGAAACGTACCACGTCGCGATAAAGTCCATAACTCTCGAAGCAGCGGACGGAGAGTACAGCAGCTTTGAGCTGCAAAACGGTGAACTTCCCGAAAACAGCACGGCGAATTATGCTGTTTCCACAGGAAACGGCGGCAGAGCTACGGTATCTGCGGAACTTGAACAGTACTGTGTCACCGGTTGGGGCGGGAATATGACTAACTATATTCCGGTTTCCGCATTCGACTGCTTCGACGGCGACATAAAATTAACTTTTCAAATCGAATATTCTCCGAAATTGCCCAAAGAGGACAATCAATACCAGAGGCTGTATATGCAAACGCTCGGCAGCTTGGATAATCATTTCTTCGAGTTCGCCGAGACGGTTCAAGCCTATGGCGAAAACGGCTCTCCGCTTATCGCGAGGGCGGACAATCTCGGCATTTCTCCCGCATTTGACTGCACGGAATGTTCGGTTATTCTTCCAAAAAATATTGTCGGGAAAATCTGCGGCGGTCTTGGATTTACAGGGGACAATATGATAATAAAAAGCGTCGTTATCGAGAACGCGTAAGGAGAAAATATGCTTACATCGGATATCGAAAAAGAGCTCGAGCGTGATGAGAAATTTGACGAGGAACTTATCAAGGAAAACCTTTGCCCCGAGCTGAAAGATTTTTTAACCACTTGTATGGAACGCGTGGGAATTTCACGGGCGGAACTGATTTCGGTGCTTGATATGGACCGCAATTACGGCTATCAGGTATTGAACGGCACGCGCATTCCGACGAGGGAATGTCTTATCCGAATAGGCTTGCTGCTGGGGCTGTCCGTCGAGGACTTTCAGCGTATGCTAAATATTGCCGGAAGGTCTTCGCTGTATGTAAAAAATATGTTCGACGCGAAAGTGTTTTACGCGATAAAGCACAAAATGAGCTACGAAACCGCCGTGGCATTTATTTGGGAAAACACGAAATAAAAACGCAGCCGCCCTTGAGGTTTTACGCTCAAGGGCGGCTATTTCATTCAATCAGTTATGATAAAATTCATCTAAATTGAGCTTTTCAACCGGTGAGAAATCCGCAATATTCGCAAAAAACCGAATCATCGTTAATTTGTTTTCCGCAATTACTGCAAAACATAATCGTTCCTCCCATCAAGAATGTCCCGTGCCGCCGCACGAGCCGCATTCGCCGTGAGAACAGTATTTGCACTGTCCCGTGCCCTGACAACCACTGCAGGTCACATAATCCGAGCCGTTTCCGTAAGTGGTAACGGAAATCCTTCCCAAACCGTGACAAATCGTGCAGATGTGACTACCGTTACAGATGATGCAATAGCCTGTGCCGTTGCACTCGCCGCAAACGTTTGCGCCGTTATTTCCTCCGTTGTTCGTGCCTGTGCCGGTCGCGGTGCTGGACGCTTTGTAAGCGGAATTTCCAACAGCCGAAATACTTGTTGTGCGTCCGTTAATATAAACATTTCCCGAAATCATAAACTGCGCCGATTGATATAGTTTTACATCGGAAAGAGTTACCGACAAATTGCCAAAAACATCCGGATTATTCACCGAATCGTACTCGTGGTAATCCGACCCCGAAGCAAGAATAATATCAAAGATTATGCCGTTTGCCGAAACATTATTTCCGCTGTAACTTGCGCCGCTCACGCACAAATTTTCCGGCAGCACCGCCATAAACGCCATCGTATCGCTGCCTTCGGTATAAGATACAACAAAATAATGCCCATACGCAGAGTCGTATGTATATGCAAATTCCGCGCCCTGAACCGCTGCTCCGTTTAAGGTAAGCGTATTTGTCGTCACCGGCTGCTGGGAAATCCCCGAAGAAGCTCCGCCGGGCAAATTTCCCAAGCCGCCGGATTGTGAGAAACCGGGAGTTGTGCTATTACCCGCGGGAGCATTTCCGCCGGGTTTCAGCACAAGAATAAGCACCGTGATGACAATAGCGGCTACCGCTAAAATTACCGCAGGAATAACTATGTACTTCAGTGGAAAAGGCTTTTTCGCCGCAGGAGCGTTTGTGCTCATTACAGCAGGGGAAAACCTCGCACCGCAGTTCTCGCAGAACGCCGCGTTGTCCTTAACTTCGCAGCCGCATTTTTCACAAAACATACTCGTTTCCTCCAAAATCAAGTGTAACCGTGGCCGTCGCAGCTTATGCATTTCTTGTAGCCGCCGACGCAGTCCGACCTGGTGCATTTGATACTTCCGCCGCCGTTGCATCTCGGGCAAGCCACGTCTCTTTTCTGTGCGTAAGAGTAATAGGTTTTCGCGCCGTGGCAGGACGGGCATTGCTGAAAACCGTTATCGCAGTTTGTGCATTTTACCAAGCCTTTTCCTCGGCATACGCCGCATTGGTGTCCCCCGGGTTTAACCGTACCGCCGCTTGAACCGCCGCTCGAGCTGCCTCCCGAAGACGAACTTGGATTTTCGCCGAGAACAGTATGAGCCACGCCCTCGACAATGCACTCCGTACCGCCGCCGCTCATTTTCACATAGAAATACCACTTCATCTCGCCCGTTGACTTGGTATAGTCAATTATCTTAAACTGCGCGTCTTTAAATACATTTCCGTATTTTTCCCAAGAGAAAGAATAATTGTAGCCCTTGCTAGTATAGAACCCTTGCTGCATTATTGCATTGACATATTGTTCTTTCATATCCGAGAGGCTGTATGTTGTTTCTTTCCCCCAGCCGTTCTGCGATTGCAAATCAAATTTTATGAAACAATCCGAGCCGGACGCGAGACCGTCAACGTACACATAGAAAGAGTTGTCGTACTTGCCCGTATGTTTTGCGTTTTCGGCGGGCACGGTCATTTTCTTCGTGTTATTGCACGAAATGTTCGCATTCCCTTTATCGGGTACGGTGAACGTGTTGCCCGTCTTGGACGAGGTGTAGGTTTCTTTCGTCGTTTCGGGAATTGTTTGCTGCGGCTTGCTTGAGCTTGATGAACTCGAACTGCTCGGCTTGCTTGAACTCGATGAACTTGAGCTGCTCGGCTTGCTTGAGCTTGACGAGCTTGAGCTGCTCGGCTCGCTTGAGCTGCTAGGCTCGCTTGAGCTTGAGCTGCTTGTGCTCTCCGAGCTGTTCAAGGTGTCGGGGAATTTGAAATCGGACTCTCCGACTGCCACAATATCTATTGTGCGTCCGTTAACGTCAACAGCTCCCGACAGCTTAAAAAACGCCGATTGAAATAGCTCAAAGTCGTTAATGGATACAGACAGGCTGTCAAAAACCTCCGGATTATCCTTGGAATTGTACTCGCGGTTATTAACAACAGCATCAAAGATAATGCCGTTATCCGACACGTCATCGCCGGAATATTTTGCGCCGCTCACGCACAACTTCTCCGGAAGCACCGCCATAAACTTCACATTATCGCCGTTGTCGTTAAAAGCCACAGCAAAATAATGTCCATACGCTGAATTGTGTGTATATACAAAATCCGCTCGTTCAAGAAGCGCGTCGTTTACGAAAACCTTATTTACGCTTATTAACTCGGGAAACTCCGAAGGCATATTGCTCAACGGAAGCCCTATGCTGCTTCTCCCGCCGCCGATATATCCGCCGCTGTTGTTGTACGGGTTTTCGCGGCTTGGGGAGCTGTTAAGCACGATTATCGGTAAAGCTATCACCACCCCAAACGCCAGTATGCTTACTATCATCGCAATACGGTTTCTCAATTTCTTGTTGACGGGCTTTTTCGCGGGTTGAGCGTTCATCTGCCCCTGCGGCATTTGTATCTGCGGGTAAGATTGCGTTTCAATACCATGCGAGGTCCGCGCTCCGCATTTCCTGCAGAACACCGCGTCGTCATTAAGTTGGCAACCACATTTTTCACAAAACATACTCGTTTCCTCCAAAATCAATTATGTTCACCGATAAATTGAACTCATCAGGAATTTCGCAATTTTTCATAGAACTGCTGTTGTTCGTTTTGCTCCCAGCTTCGAGGAGTTTCGTGACCTACATTCTCGAAGCGCCGGAACACAATCTTATTGCTGCCGAGCGTTTTGACGGAGTTCACAAATTTCTCAACGTTTGTGGGAGAGTGCGTGTCATCTTCAGCTCCGACGCAGATGTACATCCAAATGTCCGTGAACATCTCGGGGTGATTTTTCGGTGCGGTCGCCGCGGTAAACGCCCAAATTTGTTCTTCCGTCCAAATCGGTGTTTGCCCGTTTACACCCTTGTTGAAGCAATCCCAAGCGGGACCTTCGCCCGTAATGTCAACGGAAGGGTTGCACGGACAAATTGCCGTTGGCTTATATTTACCGTAAACCACATAATAAAACGAAAGAGTGCCGCCCATAGAGTAACCCACAAGTCCGAATTTTGAAGCGTCAACGTCGGAACGAGTGTTGTAATATTCGATTATCGAATCAATATCCTTGACTGTTTCCATATATGCGGCGGGTGCTTGAAGCGGACCGTCCTGCGAGTCGCCCGCGCCTGCCTCGTCGATAGATACCACGCAAAAACCGCTTGCAACGGCGTAATCCACCGCAACTTCCCAAATTTTGTGGTCGCCGCCGCCGTGCATTTGGATAAGAAGCGGCTTTACTTTGCCGTCGTTCGGACGGGCTTCGTAAAGCTGCGTACCGTCTATCTCAAGCCGCCGCAAGGCAATTCCATTACCCTTGTAATACTCCGGATCTTCATCTGTAAGGGGGATTTCCTTGACTTCCTTATCAAACGTGTCGATGGTCGAATGAAACGCAACAGGCTCGGTGGAGTAATCTTCCGGCATTGTGTTTGAAGCAAACCCCGACTTTTCGGACTCGGGTTTGCTTTCCTCGCTTGAGCTTGACGTACTAGAACTCTCTATGCTTGAGCTCTCCGTACTTGAACTCTCCGTACTTGAACTTGCCGCGCTTGAACTAGCTGAACTTGAGCTTGACGTACTTGAGCTGCTCGTGCTTTCCGAGCTGTTCAAGTTGTCGGGCGATTTGTATTCGGATTCTCCAACTGCCACAATATCTATTGTGCGTCCGTTAATGGCAACAGCTCCCGACAGCTTAAAAAATGCCGATTGAAATGGCTCTATGTCGGTAATGGACACAGACAAGTTGTCAAAAACCTCCGGGTTATCCTTGGAATTGTACTCGCAGTTATTTGTCCCCGAAACAACAACATCAAAGATTATGCCATTAGCCGACACGTCGTTATCGGAATATTTAGCGCCGCTCACGCACAACTTCTCCGGAAGCACCGCCATAAACTTCACAGTATCGCCGTTGTCGTTAAAAGCCACAGCAAAATAATGTCCATACGCTGCGTCGTATGTATATACAAACTTCGCTCGTTCAAGAAGTGCATCGTTTACGAAAATCTTATTTACGCTTGTTAACTCGGGAAACTCCGAAGACAAACTGTTCAGCACAAGCCCTATGCTGCTCGACTGCGAAGAAGCGGGATTTGTGCCAACACTTCCGACGGGTTTTAGCACAAGCACCAGCACCGTTATAACAATAGCAGTAACAGCTAAAATTACCGAGGGAATAACTATGTACTTCAGCGGAAAAGGCTTTTTCGCTGCCGGAGCGATTGAACTCATTTCAATATCGGAAACCTTTGCACCGCATTTATCACAGTACACCGAATCGTCTCTAAGCTTGCGCCCACATTTATCGCAATTCATAAAAATATTCCTTTCTTTTTAAATATCAGAATAATCCAAGTTCATTTTACTGCCATTATGTATATAATGTCAATAGTTTTTGGGCTTCATTGTCGGAAGAATACAAAAAAACACGCTCAAGTCAGTTTATTTTATGGATAATCACAAGCAAAACGATTTAGTTTTTTCTCAATGTGAGGAAATTTGCGAAAATACTCATTTCCTCCGAAATCATTTGCATTCATCCTGTTAAAACTCAATTTTATTATAGCACAAGTGACGATATTTTTGGTGTGCAAAATCGCATTGTTTTGTTGTGATACTTAATGAAAATGACACAATAAATTTTATTCAATGTGCAGATTTGCATTATTTCGTTTGTCTGTTAAAACAAGCTTTTGGCAATAACGCAGCCTATATTCAATGATAGAACTCAAGAAAAAGCGAGCGTTACTGCTTTTCGGCGGTAACGCTCTTTGTCGTATATGGCTGCTTTTTGTGAGGTGTGTCCTTTTAAGAGGTTTACAGTAACACCGATGTCGCTGTGTCCCATAAGATATTGCAGTGTTTTCGTGTTCATTCCCGATTTCGCCATATTACTGCAACAGGTATGACGGCAGATGTGCGGGGTAATGCTTGGCTTTTGCACCAGCAACATTCCGTTGGTATCGTAATAGATAAAATCCACTGAAAATAACTAAAGCAACGTATTCGGACGCCCTCGGTCACTCGGCGGTAGGCACCACGAGCAACATCTACTGCCATATGCTCGACAACTCTCAAGCAAAAGTGTCGGAGGCGATTACGAACGTGCTCAAAATCAATGCAAGCTGCAAAAACCGTGAATAATGTACAGACAATGTACAATTATATTTTCGTACAAAATGAAAAACTCCCAAACGGCTTTGTGAAGCCATTTGGGAGCAAATGTGTGTGGTGACCCGTACGGGAATTGAAACAAGCTCCTCGCATTTTGCTACTTTTAGTAACTTGCGAAAAATGGCTTTACAATGCGGTTTACAGCAACTTACTCAAAACAAAAATTTCATAAATTCCCGTATCTTTTTGTAATAATAAGACCCAAATAAGACCCATAAATTTGTTTTCCATTGGATATTTCTGCGATTGAGCCGCCCTGTATTGATATGCACCCCAAAAGTTAGACACTTTTGGAGGTGCATATTTTTATGGGCAA
>CAZKBF010000025.1:0-26044 GCA_964551225.1 uncultured Ruminococcus sp. | reverse complement strand
AGAGCGATATTTTCAACCTCGGAAACGGCGTCGGCTACTCGGTTCGCGAGGTTATTGAAACCGCTCGCGAAATCACCGGACACGCAATCCCCGCGGTTGAAACACCGCGCCGTGCGGGTGACCCGGCAAGGCTTGTTGCATCGAGCGAAAAGGCGAAGAAAATTCTCGGCTGGAAGCCCGTTCACGACAGTCTTGAGGAGATTATCGCAAGCGCGTGGAATTGGCACAAAAATCACCCGAACGGCTATGATGAAAAGTAACGTTTGTGAACAAAAATTCGGCAGCACCACGTCGGCGCTGCCGATTTTTATGGAGTAAAGACAAGTCGGATTAACGTTATTTTGTCGGTAAGTGGAAAAAGTCGGGCGGGTGAAAATGAACATTTGCTAGGTGGTTTCATCACAAAAAATTTGAACACAAGCGCGAGACACAAAAATTCGGCAGCACCACGCAGGCGCTGCCGAATTTTTTATTTTAGGAGATAGGAATTATCGGTTAAAACGGTCTCTCGGTCGGGTAGGGGAGCGACTTCGGCTGGTTGATAATTGCCGCGCAGGGTGTTTTCAACGCAATGCTTGCTGTCCCAAGCGTCAATGACAGGGAACGTGCTCTTGACAAAACTCGGCAGCACCACGCAGGCGCTGCCGAATTTTTTATTTTAGGAGATAGGTATTGTCGTTAAAACGGTCTTTCGGTCGGGTAGGGAAGCGACTTCGGCTGGTTGTAGGAGATGTCGCCGATTCCGAGCATTTTCAGCACCTCGAAAATCAGGTTTCCGCAGTGACTGAAAGCAACCGCGCCGTGATGAGGATAACGCTTTTCAATCAAAACGTGGCGGTAAAATCTTCCCATTTCGGGGATTGCAAAAACGCCGATTCCGCCGAACGAGCGCGTTTTCACAGGGAGAACCTCGCCTTCTGCGATATACGCGCAGAGCTTGCCCTCGCTGTTGCACTGCAAGCGGTAGAACGTGATATCCGAAGCCGCGATATCGCCCTCCAGCGTTCCGCGCGTGAAATCGGGCTCGGAGTCCTTCGGCTCAAGCAGGCGGTGCTGAATGAGCTGATACTTGACGGCACGGTCCTCGCAGAGCTTGCAGGACGGCGTGTTTCCGCAGTGAAATCCCATAAACGTGTCGGTGAGGGTGTACGGATACTTGCCCTCAATGTCCTGTTTGTACAAATCCGCGGGAACGGAGTTGTTGATGTCGAGCAGCGTCACCGTGTCGCCCGTGATGCACATTCCTATGTACTCGCTCAACGCGCCGTAGATATCGACTTCGCAGGAAACCGGTATTCCGCGCGAAACCAAGCGCGAGTTCACATAGCACGGCTCAAAGCCGAACGCCTCGGGGAACGCGGGCCAGCATTTGTCCGCGAAAGCAACATATTTCCGCGCGCCCTTGTGCTTTTCAGCCCAATCGAGAAGCGTGAGTTCAAGCTGCGCCATACGCTCGTTCATCTCGGGATAATATCTTCCCTCGCCCATTTCCTCTGCCATTTCCTTGCAGATATCGACAATTCTCGGGTCGCCCGCGTGCGCTTTGTACGACACCAGCAAATCAAGCTCCGAGTTCTCCTCAACCTCAACGCCGAGCTCGTACAGACCTTTTATCGGTGCATTGCACGCGAAAAAGTCCTGCGGGCGCGGGCCGAAGGTGATTATCTTCAGCTCGGAAAGACCGATAAGCGTTCTCGCAATCGGGACAAACTCGCTTATCATTTTCGCGACATCTTCGGCTGTTCCGACAGGGTAGGGCGGGATATACGCCTTCAGGTGGCGCATACCGAGATTGTACGAGCAGTTCAGCATACCGCAGTAAGCGTCGCCGCGTCCGCCGATAAGGTCGTCGCCGGACTCCTCGGCTGCCGCAGCATACATTACCGGTCCGTCAAAGTATTTGGCAACCAGCGTTTCGGGTGTCTCGGGACCAAAGTTCCCCAAGAACACAACCAGCGCGTTGCAGCCGGCGGTTTTCGCCTCGTCAACCGCTTTCAGCATATCAATTTCGTTTTCAACCGTAGTTTTGCACTCGCAGATATCGATGCCGATATCCTTGCAAGCCGCCGCGACAGCCGCTCTGCGCTTTTCGGAAAGCGAAATCACGAAGCAGTCGCGCGATACCGCAATAATGCCTAATTTTACCTCGGGAATATTTGTAAGCATAATTTTCCTCCTTGTGGGGTTTTTATCTTTAGTTATCTTTGCTAACCAATTTAAATAATGCCGGCAATGTCGATGTTTTCACCGTCCAAAAGAACCGCTGCACCTTGTTTCGCCTCGACGCTTTCGGGGTGCGCGAGAAGCCATTTGTTTACCGCCCAAAGTGTTTTGTCCTCTTGATTAACGGCGCGGAAATCTGCGTTCAGCTTGCCGTTTGTGCCCATCGGCAGCACCACCGCGACCTTAAATCCCTGCTCCCTTGCAGCCGAGCACGGCGCGTAGTGAAGCGTTGTCGAATAAAGCTCAACTGCGGTATTTGCGGGCGCTTTGAACGCTTTCACGCGCGCGGTATCAAGTCTTCCGTTTTCGATATCGGTAATCGTCGCCAGCAGCAGAATAAAATCCTCCGCGCCGATGTTGATTTCGCTGCTCTTGTGGTATTCGAGGCAGTTCAGCTTTGTGTTGTGACCGTTGCACCAGCCAATCTGAATGTCCTCGCCGCCGAAAGCGTTCTCGGAAAACTGCTTTGCAATCGGCAGAATTTCGAGCGCAGGCTCGCTCATAACATACTCCACGCCGCTTCCAATCGGAGTTGACGTTTTCAGCGTGCTGACGAGCTCGGTTGTGTCGAAGCCGTCGAGAACTTTTCCGTAAGCCGCGAATTCTTTTGAAAAAATTGAAAGAATTTCCATATCGGTTGTACCTCTTAACTGTTAATTTGGGGGAACAGCGCCTTGACTGCGGGATAAATTTGTTTAAATTGCTCGTAACGCTCGTTGTAGAGCGCGGCGATTTTCGGCTCGGGCTCTATGGTTTCCTTGACCGTCACAAGCTCCCGAACGGCGCTCTTGACGTCCTTCCATTGACCGCAGGCAACCGCCGCGAGAATTGCTCCGCCGTAGCTCGGGCCTTCCTCGGTTTCGACCGTGTCGATGCTCATATTGAGGACGTTCGCAAAAATTTGCTTCCAGAGCGCGCTTTTTGCACCGCCGCCGCAAATCTTGCTCCGCTGAATATTTATACCGAGCTTTCGCGCAACCTCAACCGAGTCGCGTATTCCGAACGCAACGCCCTCCAGCACCGCAAGCGTCAGATTTTGACGAGTTGTGTCCATCGTCATACCGATGAAAGTGCCGCGCGCGTTTATGTCGTTTATCGGGCTGCGCTCGCCCATCAAATACGGGAGGAAGAACACGCGGTTTTGCCCGAGCAGCTCCTCGGGAATTTTCTCCTCCTCGCCCTTGAAATCGCGCGTGCCGATGATGTTTTCCTGCCACCACTTGTTGCAGGACGCCGCGGACAGCATACACCCCATAAGGTGAAAATTCCCGTCGGCGTGAGCGAAGGAGTGAAGCGCGTTGAACGGGTCAACGCCGAAATTCTTGCTTGAGATGAAAATGGTGCCCGAGGTGCCGAGGGAGATGTTGCAAGCACCGTCGCCGACCGTACCCGTGCCGACAGCCGCGCCCGCGTTGTCACCCGCGCCCGCGCAGACCTTGACGGTTTTCGGGAGCCCCAGAGAAGCCGCGATATTCTCCTTGAGCGTGCCGACAGCCTCGCTGCTCTCGTAGATTTTCGGGAGCTGTTCGCGGGTAATTCCGCAGATTTCGAGCATTTCGCTGCTCCAACACTTGTTTTTCACGTCAAAATACAGCGTTCCCGACGCGTCGGAAACGTCCGTGCAAAACTCGCCCGTGAGCATATAATTTATGTAGTCCTTCGGGAGCATAATCTTGCGGATTTTCGCGAAATTCTGCGGCTCGTTCTTCTTCAGCCAAAGCAGCTTCGGCGCGGTAAATCCCGCAAAAGCGACGTTTGCGGTGTACTCCGAGAGACGCTTTTGCCCGATGACGTTGTTGAGGTAATCGGTTTCTTCGGAGGTGCGCCCGTCGTTCCACAAAATCGCGGGGCGGATAACCTCGTCGTTTTCGTCGAGCACAACCAGCCCGTGCATCTGCCCGCAGCAGCCTATTCCAGCGACGCTGCTCTTGTCGCAGTAGGCGATGAGGTCGCCGATGCCTTTGAGCGTTTCGCGAAGCCAATCGCCGGGGTTTTGCTCCGACCAGCCCGCTTTCGGGAAGCTAATCGGATAGTCGCGCGAGACAATCTTGTGAATTTTGCCCGTTTCGTCCATCAGCAGCAGCTTTACGGCGGAAGTGCCGAGGTCTATTCCAATATATAACATTTTTCTCAAACCTTTCTGAATGGTTTTGCAATTCTATTTTATAAAATTATTTAATAAATGTCAATACTTTTTTGCGTAATTTAACACAATTTTGGAGAATATTCACGGATATTTTTAATCTAGATTGTGCAAAATCACGACAAATAAAAAGTGGGCTTTACGAAAAATGTTATATTTTGCAAAAAATTCCCAAAAACTCTTGACTTAATCTGAAAATGTGATAAAATATAAGTAAATAGGTTTTCTTAAAGTGAGGACGGGTGAATGAAAATGGATAGTAATACCGACAGAAAGCGTGCGACGCGCAACAGTGTTTACCGCTATTTGTACGAGTGCAAGGGGTTTTGTTCGCGGCAGACGCTTGCAAACGAGCTGGGGTTAAGCTTGCCGACGGTTTACCAGAATTTGTCAGAGCTTATGGAAATGGGCTTGGTTTGTGCCACGGATGAAAAACTTTCGACAGGCGGGCGGCGCGTTGAGGGACTTTCGATTGTGTCGGACGCACGGGTTGCCGTAGGCGTGTCGATAACCGACCACAGACTGCGCATTTCGGAGGTTGACCTAAAGCTGAACGAGCTTGCTTATAAAAAGGTGACCGTGCGGAAATACAACTGTCGGGAGGAGTACGCGAGAGCTTTTTCCGATGAGATTGAAACGTTTCTCGATGAGTTCAAAATTGACCGTGAACGCTTGCTCGGAATAGGCGTCGCGCTGCCTGGAGTGGTTTCTCCGGACGGCTCAAGGCTTGAATATGCGCCGACGCTGGGAGTGCTTAACACCTCGCTTGACGTGCTTAAAACCGGTTTACCGTATCAAATTCACGCCGAGAATGATGCAAACTGCGGCGGCGGAGCGGAGTGGTTTTTGCGCGATTCCGCAAGCAATATCGCGTATGTGTCGCTGGAAGAAGGCATCGGCGGCGCGGTTTTCGGAAACGGTTTCCCGTATTTCGGCGACAACCACCGCAGCGGTGAATTCGGGCATATTTGCGTTGAGCCGGGCGGTTTGAAGTGCAGCTGCGGGCGGCAGGGCTGTCTCGAGGCGTACTGCTCGGCGCGTAGAATAAGCAACGATTTGGGCATAACTGTGGAAGAATTTTCCGAGGGCTTGAAGCAGGGCAACATCGAATACAGTCTGCTTTGGGAGAACTTTTTGCAGCATCTTGCAATCGGAATAAGCAACATCAGAATGGTGCTGGACTGCGATGTCGTTTTGGGCGGATTTATGTCGGAGTATCTCGAAAATTCGCTCCCGCGGCTGAAGGAGTACCTCGCGGCGCTCAATCCGTTTGAGCCGAACGCCGATTATGTTTGCTTGAGCCGCCGAAAGCATACCATTCCAATGGGCGCGGCACTTTACTTTGTGAAAAAGTTTATCGAGGAATTGTAAACCGGAATATTGTTCACTTACGGAACCCGAGGTTAAATCGGGTTCTTTTATTTTGTAAAATTGTATTATGAAAGTAACCAAATTTTAGCTCGCGTTTTTGTGCGTATTGCAGAATATTGAATTTTGAACAAAAGTTTTGTAAAGCATATTGACAAAAGTCGAAATATCGTTTACAATACAATTAACAAATTGTTTAGCGGTGAAAGCCGAGGAGATTGCTATGAATTGTGTTGATTTGAGCGGAAAATGGGACGCTTTTCTCGACGAAAGCAAGTCGGAGAAAATCCCCGAAAAATTCACGGACGAGATTTTTCTCCCGAATACAACCTCAAACGCGCGCTTGGGAAAGCGAAATTCCGAGAAAAATTACGGCTGTTTGACGGATTTGTACAAATTCGAGGGCTTCGCGTGGTTTCGCAGAAAAATTGTCGTCACGCGCGAACAGACGCGGCAAAAGCTCACGCTGTTCCTCGAGCGCACCCGCAAAACCGCGGTGTTCATCGACGGAAAAAAGCTCGGTGAATTTTGCTCGCTCGTTTCGCCGCACCGCTACTTGCTCGACGGCGTTTCCGAGGGCGAACACGAGCTGCTGATTCTCGTTGACAACACGGATTACCCCACCAAAGGCGGTCACCTCACCTCGCCCGATACGCAGACAAATTGGAACGGCATCACGGGCAGAATTGAGCTGATAAGCTTCGCGGCGCTCCCCGAAAATATCCGGATTTTGTCGGATATCGCGCGCAAAACCGTGACCGTGAAAGCCGATGTTTTCGGTGAAAAAAGCGGCGTCGCGCACCTCAAAATCTTCGACGACAATTTTGTTTACGGTGAACAAAACGTTGAATTTACAAACGAAATCGATGTCACGATAAATGTTGCCGAAAATATTCCCGAATGGAGTGAGTTCTCGCCGAATTTGGTGAGCTTGGAAATCAAAATCGGCGATGATGTCCGCACGGTAAAGTTCGGTTTTCGCGAGTTTAAGGCGAACGGGCTGCGCTTTGAAATCAACGGTAGTCAAACGTTTCTTCGCGGCAAGCACGACGCGCTTTTGTTCCCGAAAACAGGCTTTGCGCCGACGGATTTTGAGAGCTGGCGCAGAGTTTTCAAAACGGCGATGGACTACGGCATAAACCACTACCGTTTCCACACCTGCTGCCCGCCCGAAGCCGCTTTTGATGCGGCGGACGCACTCGGAATTTACCTCCAGCCCGAGCTGCCGTTTTGGGGGACAATCCCCGATGAACCGGACGCGGAGTTCGAGTTTTTGCGCGAGGAAGGCTTTCGGATGCTGCGCGAGTTCGGGCGGCACCCGTCGTTTGTGATGATGTCGATGGGCAACGAGCTTTGGGGCAGCCACGAGCGCCTGAACGAGCTTTTGGGCGAGTACAAGCGCGCGTTTCCCGATAAACTGTACACGCAGGGCTCGAATAACTTCCAATTCGTGCCGTGCGTTCTCGAAAACGACGACTTTTTCAGCGGCGTGCGTTTTTCGCGCGAGCGGCTTATTCGCGGCAGCTACGGCGCATGCGACAAGCCTTTCGGGCACATTCAGACCGATTGCCCGAACAGCGCGCACAATTATGATAAAGAGTTCGCAGCCGAGGCGGTTTCCGCGGGCGAAAACGGCGGCGAGATTATGATTCAGTACGGCACCGAGATGAAAAAGGTGCAGTCGGAGGACGGCGAGGTGCTTATCCCGAAAGTGCCCGTGATAACGCACGAAATCGGGCAGTACGTCACCTATCCCGATTACCGCGAAATTGCGCTGTATAACGGCTCGCTTCGTCACGACACCTACGAGCTTTACCGCGAAACCGCCGAGAAAAATGGCTTGCTGCCTTACGCGGAGCGGTTTTTTGAGGCATCGGGAGCGCTTGCGGTTGACTGTTATCGGTGGGAGCTTGAAACGGCGCTGCGCTCGGGAAAAATCGCGGGTTTTCAGCTTCTTGATTTGCAGGATTTCTCGGGGCAGGGAACAGCCACAGTCGGCGTTCTGAACGCGTTTATGGAGAGCAAGGGACTGATTGAACCGAGTGTTTGGCGGCAGTTTTGCGGGGAAACGGTTGTGCTCGCGGAGCTTGAAAAATTCGTTTTCACAAGCAGCGAGAGGGTTGATTGCGGGCTGTTGGTTTCGAGCACAAACCCGAACTGCGATATCCGCGAAATCGCTTGGCGCGTTACTCTTGACGGCGAAATTTTGGTTGAGGGAAAAAGCGCGCTCGGTGCATTTGACGGAAGAATTGCGCGAGCGGAAAATGCGCGGTTCTCGATAAATTGTTCCGAGGTAAAAACGGCGGTTCTTGAACTTAACGCGGGCGGTTTTGTCAACAATTACAGCTTGTACATTTACCCCGAAATCGATGTCGAGATAACCGAAAACGCGATAAAATTTGGTGGCAAAGAGCTTGCCATCGTTCACGACAAGCCGCAGAAAAACGCGCTTTGTATCCCGTATCCGACCGAGAGCGATTTGAGCGGCGAGTACTGTACGGATTTTTGGTGCTACGGAATGTTCAAGTCAATCTCCGAGAGTATGGGCAGGAGTATTCCGACGGGAACGCTGGGGCTGCTGGTTGACGACAAAAGCGCGCTGTTGAGCGGTTTCCCGAGCGAAGGCCACACCGTCCCGCCGTGGTACAATATCGTTATGCACAGCTTTTGTGCAAATCTTGACGGCACGGAAATTGTCCCCGACGTTTGGGTTATTGACAACCCCGAACGCGCGCTGCGGCTGGGTTTGCTCTACCGAAACGGCGGCGTTGTGTGCACGTCGAGATTGTGGGAAATTGCGGATAAAATTGAGGTTAAACATTTTGCGGCAAGTCTTGCCGATGCTATTTTAAAGGAGGAAAATTTATGAAATTTTCAGACGGATTTTGGCTCAACAAGCGCGGTTACAGCGTGAATTACGCGTCGCAGGCGTACGAGATTACGCCGGTGAAAAACGGCTTGAACGTGTACGTTCCCACGCAGTATATCCAAAACCGCGGTCAAACGCTCGGCGGGCCGTGCCTTGACATCACGTTCACTTCAACGCAGAAAAACGTCATCAAGGTTTCGCTCGTTCACTACAAGGGCGGCTTGGACAACGAGCCCAAATTTGAGCTTAACGAGGACCACGGCTTCTCGCCCGAGATATCCGAGAAAGAGGATAGCTGGGAGCTGGTTTCGGGGGACACAAAGGTTGTAATTTCAAAGGACAGCTACGGCGTGCAGTATTATTTCAGGGACAAGCGGCTCACGGGCGGTGCTTGGAGAAGCGCTTCGGTTATCACGGAAAGCGAGTTTCTGAAATCCGCGCGCCTTGACAGCACGCAGGACAACACGTTTTGGGACTTCCCGCGCAACGAAAAGACAACCTATATGCGCGAGCAGCTCTCGATGAACGTTGGCGAGTATTTCTACGGCTTCGGCGAGAAATTCACGCCGTTTGTCAAGAACGGTCAGACCGTGCAAATCTGGAACAGCGACGGCGGAACTTGCTCCGACCAATCCTACAAGTCAATTCCGTTTTACGTTTCCTCGGAGGGCTACGGAATTTTCGTCAATTCCTCCGACAACGTTTCCTTTGAGGTGTGCTCGGACACGGTTTCAAAGGTTTCGTTCACCGTGCCGGGTGAGAAGCTCGAGTACTTTGTGATTGCGGGAGAAAATGTTGCCGAGGTGCTCGAAAACTACACCGACCTCACCGGAAAACCCGCGCTCCCGCCCGCTTTTACGTTCGGACTTTGGCTCACTACGTCTTTCACGACCGACTACAACGAGGAAACTGTCACCTCCTTTATCGACGGAATGGCGCAGAGAGATATCCCGCTTGAGGTGTTCCATTTCGACTGCTTCTGGATGAAGGAATTTCAGTGGTGCGATTTTGATTGGGACAAACGGCAGTTCCCCGAGCCCGCCGCGATGCTCAACCGCCTCAAAACCGACAAGCAGCTCAAAACCTGCGTGTGGATTAACCCGTATATCGGGCAGCGCTCGCCGCTGTTTGACGAGGGAAAACAGGGCGGCTTCCTCCTCAAAAATCCCGACGGAAGCGTGTTCCAGTGCGATATGTGGCAGCCGGGACTTGCTATCGTGGATTTCACAAATCCTGCTGCCTGCGATTGGTACGCGGGAAAGCTGAAAAAGCTCTGCGAAATGGGTGTTGACTGTTTCAAGACGGATTTTGGCGAGCGTATTCCCACAAATGTTAAATATTTTGATGGTTCAGACCCCGTTAAAATGCACAATTACTACACCTATTTATATAACAAAACTGTTTTCAATGTGCTGAAAGAATTTTACGGCGAGAACAAGGCTTGCTTGTTTGCACGCTCGGCGACTGTCGGCGGGCAGAAATTCCCCGTGCACTGGGGCGGCGACTGCTCCGCGGAGTACACCTCAATGGCGGAGACAATCCGCGGCGGGCTGTCGCTTTGTATGAGCGGCTTCGGCTTCTTCAGCCACGATATCTCGGGCTTCGAGGCAACCGCAACTCCCGATATCTACAAGCGCTGGGCGGCGTTTGGCTTGCTCTCGTCGCACTCCCGTCTGCACGGAAACTCGTCTTATCGCGTACCGTGGCTGTTTGACGAGGAAGCGGTTGACGTGCTGCGGTTTTTCACCAAGCTCAAGGGCAGGCTGATGCCGTATATCTGGACGCAGGCGATTAAAACGCACAACACCGGTATCCCGATGATGAGGGCAATGGTTATCGACTACTCCGACGACCCCGCTTGCCTGACGCTTGACCGACAGTATATGTTCGGCGACAACATTTTGGTTGCTCCCATCTGCAACGAGCGCGGCGAGGGCGACTTCTATCTCCCGAGCGGCAAATGGACGGATATCATCAGCGGCAAGGTTTACGAGGGTGGAAAGTTCTACAAGGAAAAGTACGATTATTTCGGGCTGCCTTGCCTTGCGAAGCCGAATTCAATCATCGCTTACGGTAATTTTGAGCGCGGCTTTGAATATGATTATCTTGAAAACGCGGAATTTGTGATTTATCAGCCCGAGGACGGAAAGACGATTACAGCCGAAATCTTTAACACCGACGCGGAGAAGATTTTCGAGCTTTGCGCGGTTCGTCACGGAGATATCGTTGAAGTGACTTTCCCCAAGACCGAAAAGCCGTTCAGCGTGAAGATTGCGGGCGGCGAGAGCGTTTCCGTGGGTGTTGGCGAAGAAAAAGTTGTGTTGAAAGTAACGGAGTGATTATATGAATGAGATTTACAAAATTCATCTCGGCGAGGCAAAGTGCGCGCTTGACCTCGGTGACGGAAGCGAGCGCGGCGAGTACGTTTGTCAGGATTATATCCTGAACGTGCTCGGCAGACCGCACCGCGCGGTCGGTTTGATGTACACCTACTACCCGAACGACAAGGAGTGGAGCGCGAACAAAATCTCCGTGACTTGCAAGGATATGGAGATACATTTCCAGTGGGATTACCCGTACGACGACTATTTCCCCTACGGCGAAAACGGGCAGCCGTTCGAGCAGATGCGCGATATCCGCCGCCACGGTCAGGACGTTTTGCTCACCCTGACTATCGACTGTTCGCTTGATGACGAGGTTTTGCGGAGAGTAGCGCGTGAGCTCAAGCCGTTCGGCAGAATGAGACTGCGCATAAACCACGAGTGCTCGGGAAACTGGTTCACCCACAACCGCAGATTTTCCTACGAGGAAGTTGGCAAGTTTTTCGTGCGTTTCGCGAATATTGTCAAAGAGGAAGCGCCGAACGTGAAAACGGTGTTCTGCGCGGGAATGGCACGCAACGAGGACGGCTCGGTTGAAAACGAAAAGGAGTTTGCCGATGCTTACCGCGCTGCGGACGAGTGGAGCAGCGACGCTTATCTCGCGCTGCACTATGGCTGGCCGTTCGATATCGCGGAAAAGGGCGGCAGCAGCCACAACTGCGGGTGCGTTGACGACAATTTTGCGCTGTTCAAGAAAACTCACGCGCGCTTAACCGAGCTTAATGGCGGAGTTCCGAAGCCGATGATTACCGCGGAGTTCAACACGGACGGAGATGTCACGGGTGCCGCCGAGCAGGGCGAGTCCGTGCGGCGCTTTTACGAGAAAATCCGCGATGAAAAAGCGGATTGGTTCAGGTCGGTGTCGTTCTATCAATTCCGCGACAGAGGGCGGCTGGGCTTGGAGGTCGAGGACCCCAACAACAAGCAAATCGGCATTCCGCAGCCGATTATGAAGGTGTACAAGGAGCTGCTCAACGAGCCGTATTATATGCCGGAAATCACGCTGGGAGAAAACGTGCAGCTTCCCGTAAAACTGCGCTGGGGCGGCGCGGAGGACGCAGACGGAATCGCGCTCAAGATACCGTTCGAGAGAAATCCCGTGTTCTGCGAGGTCACGTTTGACAACGATTTGAGCTTGATGATGGAGATAAATGGAAAGTGGTTTTACAAAAGTCCGAGCGCGCGGACAATCGACCTTATGCCCGCGTTCTCCGAAAAGCCGCTTTTGCAGCCAACCGAGCTTTATCTGAACATCTTCGCGACGCCCGCCGATGGCGTAAACACCGACAACGGCGCGCCCGACTGGACGGAGAACTACTACGCGGAGCTTGCTGAAATGCCGAGCCTTCGAGTTCGCTTTGAGCCCGTTGGAACGGTAAAATAAGCGGTTTTAAAGCCAAAACAGCCGCGTTTTTAAATTATTGCGCGGCTGTTTATTTTTTATCTGATATGAAAAGTAGTCTAATATAACTGAAGGCACTATCGCTAATTTGTTGTCGTAAATGCACAAGAGATATTAGAAAAATTTGTATAATGAGACAAAAACAACAAATGGTTATTGACAAAAGTAAAGTCATATTATATAATATAAGTACAAGGGACAGCTACCCTTTAAACACGCGGTCAAACCGCTTTCGGAACTGCTTTTGCGGCAAAAACTTTTGTGGCTTGTTGATGAAACGAGCTTCGGTAAAGGAGAGGATTTAATGACAGCGGCAAAGTCATTGAGGCAGCCAAAACAGGCGGTTGAAATAATCGGCTATTTCCTGCGAATAGCGGTTGTTTTCACGCTTATTTGCCTGTTTATCCCCGCGCTGAACCCAACCCGTATGAGCGAGCTTATCAAGGAAAACGACTCGTTCTTCACCTCGGGCATCTCTTACGACGGAATTGCGGCGGGTTTCAAGCGCGCAATCGACAAGGGTTACATTGAGCAAGGCGTTCTGATTAGAACCTACATCGGTTCTCTGACCTCGCTTATCGGTATGATAGGTATGGCGGTTGGGTGCGCGATGACGCTCGGCGATATCAAGCTCAAGCGTCTCGGCTCAAAGGTTCTGGGCATCGGCGGTCTTGTCGGACTTGCGGGTCTGATTTTCTTGAAATTCCAGCAGTCGGGCTTCTCAAATGCGGCTAACGTTAACAAGGTTAAGCCTCTTGAGCCCGTCGGCACTTATGTGTTTTTTGCACTTTTGGGCGTGTGCATTCTGCTTTGCGCGGCGTTCTTCCTTAAACTGCCCAAAGCAACCGAGGAAGACAGATACACAATGCCTCCGAAGTTCCGACTTTTCCTTATGATGACGCCGTTCATCATTCTGATTTTCCTGTTCTCGTATCTGCCGCTTTGGGGCTGGCGCTACGCATTCTTTGATTACATTCCCGGACAGGACTTGTCGATGGATAAGTTCGTCGGATTTAAGTGGTTTACATACCTGTTTCAAAATCCGGCAACAAGGTCTGACGTAGCGCGAGTGCTCGTCAACACCCTTGCAATGAGCGGCATCGGTCTGGCAATGTCGTGGCTTCCGCTCGCGTTTGCGATTTTCCTCTCCGAGATTAAGAACAGCCACGTCAAGAGAGTTATTCAGACAATCACAACCATTCCTAACTTCATAAGCTGGGTTTTGGTGTACACAATCGCATTTGCGCTGTTCTCGTCGGACGGCTTTATAAACCAATTCCTGATTGGCACCGGTCTTGCCGGCGAAAGCGTTGACTTCCTTATGGGAAATGACGCGATTTGGCTGAAGATGTGGCTTTGGGGCACCTGGAAGGGACTCGGCTGGGGCGCGATTATCTACATCGCGGGCATCTCGGGCATCGACCAGCAGCTCTACGAAGCCGCAACAATCGATGGCGCGGGACGTTTCCAAAAGATTTGGCACATCACAATTCCGGGACTTATGCCGACGTTCTTTGTTCAGCTCGTTCTGGCAATCGCGGGTATTTTGTCAAACGGTATGGAGCAGTACCTCGTATTCAGCAACCCCACCAACAGACAGTCCATTGAGGTTCTCGACCTTTACGTCTACAACCTCGGTCTTGGCGCGGGAACAGGCGGTACGGGACAAATTCCGCTTTCAACGGTTGTCGGTATGGTCAAGTCCATCGTCAGCGTTGTCCTGCTCTTCTGCGCGAACAAGGCTTCCAAAGCGGTTCGCGGTCAGAGCATTGTGTAAGGGGGGAACGGTATGTCGGCAAAAGCTAAAACAAGAAAGCATTATGCTGCCGGAGATGTTGTGTTCAATATCATAAACTTCACCTTCTTCATACTGTTCGCATTGATATGCGCATTCCCGTTCTACTACCTGTTTATCAACACGATAAGCAACAACGAGCTTGTCAGCAGCGGACAGGTAACCCTCTTCCCAAGAGAAGTTCACTTTCAAAACTACATAAACCTCACCAAAATCGACGCGCTCGGAAAATCCTTTGTTGTATCCGTGGCGAGAACGGTTATCGGCACGATACTGATGGTTTTCGCGTCGGCAATGGTTGGTTATCTCGTAACCAAACAGGAGATGTGGGGAAGAAAGTTTTGGTACAGATTTTTGGTTATCACGATGTACTTCAACTCGGGCCTTATCCCGTGGTACTTGAATATGTCGATGCTCGGTTTGACCAACAACTTCCTCGCGTACATCATTCCAAGCATTATGTCGCCCTACAACGTTATTTTGGTTAAGACCTACATCGAGTCTATTCCCGCGGAGCTGGAGGAGAGCGCGTCCATTGACGGCGCGGGCTATTTCACCATCTTCCGTAAAATCATCTTCCCGTTGTGCAAGCCCATTCTTGCGACAATCGCGATTTTCGGCGCGGTTGGTCACTGGAACTCGTTCACCGACTCCATTATCCTGATGTCGGGCAACCCCGACCTCCACACCCTCCAGCACCGCTTGTACACCTACCTGAACCAATCCACAAACTTGGCGCAGGTTGTACAGGGCTCCAGCAGTATCGGCGACTCTGTCGGTCAGGCGGCGGTTAACCTTCGTCCCATCAAATTCACCGTTGCTATGGCAACCGTAATTCCCATTCTTATCGTATATCCGTTTATGTCGAAATACTTTGAAAAGGGAATTATGCTCGGCGCGGTCAAGGGTTAAATTTGTAATCTTGCGGTAATCCGCCGCAGTGATAAATTGTCATTTTCCTTTGCGGGAGTGACAGGAACAATTATTTATGACAAGGAGTGTAATTATGGCAAAATTAAGAAAAAGAATTGCAGCCGGAATATTGTCAGCAATGATGACGCTGTCACTCGTAGGCTGTAATTCAGGCACAACCTCATCGAGCTCTTCATCGAGCACGGATACTTCGTCCTCAACGGGCGGCTCAAGCTCGACTTCCGAACCCGCTGCTCCCGGCACTGAAAATCTTGAGGAAGCAGACCTCACCGATATTATCCCGAAGGAAACCGTAAAGCTCAATGTTTATTCGCAGCTTTCAAACTTCTCGGGTATGCAGCAGGGCTGGTTTGCAAAGGTTATGAAGGATAAGTTCAACGTTGAGCTGAACATTATCGACAACGCAGACGGTACCTTCGCAACCCGTCTTGAGAGCAAGGACTTGGGCGATATCGTTCTGTTCGGTAACGAGGGCGACTTCGCAAAGGCTGTTCAGGCAGGGCTTCTTCTCGATTGGGAAGACGAGGATATCCTCAAGGACTACGGCCCCTATATGAACGCAAACCTCACCAGCGCTTTTGAGAAGAACAGAGCTATTTCGGGCAGCGACGGCAAAATTCACGGCTTTGGCTTTGATGTTGCTATGAACGCTTCTCGCGATGATGTTGCGACTTACTTCTATCATCCTGCTGTTCGCTTTGATTTGTATCAACAGGCAGGCGCTCCCGCTATCAATACTCTTGAGGACTATGTTGATGTATTCGCAAAGATGCAGGAAATCTGCCCTACAACCGATACCGGCAAGAAGACCTACGCAGTTTCGATGTTCTCTGATTGGGACGGCGATATGGTTATGTTCGTAAAGGCAACCGCTGCGCTTTACGGCTATGACGAGTTTGGTTTCGGTCTGTATGATATGAACACCCAGACCTATCAGGACGCTCTCGATAAGAACGGTATGTATCTGCGCTGCCTGAAGTTCTACAACACTCTTTATCAGAGAGGTCTTGTAGACCCCGACTCCATGACACAGACCTTTGATGACTGCTATGCTGATTATAAGGACGGCGCTGCTTTCTTCAACCTGTTCACTTGGATGAGTGAGGACGCATTCAATACTCCCGAGAACCTTGCAGCAGGCAAGTATATGTACGCAATTCCTCCTCTGGACGCAAAGAACTTCGTTGATGGTCTTTCTCCCAACGGCGGTGAGCGCGTTTGGACAATCGGTGCAAAGACTCAGTATCCCGAGCTCTGCATGGCAATCCTCAACTACTTCTGCACACCTGACGGCTTTATGACAACCCAGCACGGTCCTAAGGGCATTACTTGGGATTATGACGAAAAGGGCGAGCCTTACCTCACCGAGCTTGGTATTTCCGCTAAGAACAACAAGCAGGGTACCGTTATGCCCGATGGCGCAACCTTCGAGGACGGCGAGTTCAAGATGAACCTCACCACTTGGTCGCTCGACTCCAAGAACCCGAAGAACGGCGTTGTTTACAACCACAAGCTCTGGGACAGCTACAACAAGCAGCTTAAGATTACTCCTATTGAGCAGGCTTGGAGAGATTGGAGCGGTTGCCTGACTGCTGACGAATACCTCCAGAAGAACAATATGAAGAGCGTTCACATTCGTTCTACTTACAGCGCGCTTGAGAAATCTCAGGAGCTTCAGAGCACTTGGAGTCAGGTTCAGCAGTGCATCAGAGACTACTCTTGGAAGGCAATCTATGCAAAGACTGACGCTGATTATGACCAGCTCGTTGACGAGATGATTACTAAGGCTAACGAGTACGGCTATCAGCAGTGCGTTGAGTATCAGCAGAACGAAGCAGTTCGCAGAAAGGCTGCTGAGGACGAGGCACTCAAGAATATGAACTAATCTTTGGTTGTTTTCATAAAATTCCTCAAAAGGCTGTTCATCGCAGGACAATGCTTCTGCGATGAAACGCCGAGGAAATCATCTGAAAATAATGGTTAAATTTTACAGATAGGAGAGCCGAATGAGGTTCTCCTATTTGTGCAGTTTCAATCGGGAAAGGACAAATTATGGGCATTTTCAAACCTGACGGCGTGGTTTACGAGGCGATAACAAAATTCACAAATATGGTTTTGTTGTCATTATGCTGGCTGGTTTTCAGCATACCGATAGTCACAATCGGAGCAAGCACAACGGCATTGTATGCGGTTTGCTTTAAAATGCTCAAAGATGAAGACGGACATATTTGCCGGCAGTTCTTTTCCTATTTCAAGAGCAACTTTAAGCAGGCAACACTGTCGTGGCTGATTTTGCTGCCAATCGGCGTGGTTATCGCGTATTTTATCTACCTGTACTTTTGGGGAATGCCGAGAGTTGAGGGCGCAGCGGACTTTTTCGCGATAGCGTTACTGATTGCGGCGGCGGTTTATGTCATCGCGCTGACGTATGTTTTTGCGTGCGCGGCGCGTTACGAGAACACGCCCCTCCAAACGGTGAAAAACGGTGTGTTTATCGGCTTGCGCTTTATCGGGAGAACGTTTATTTTGCTGCTAATCGCGGCTGCGGTTATGTTCGCAGCGCTGTGGAATTACACGACGATGATAATAGGCATTTTGCTTGCGCCGTCGCTTTTGTGCTACGTTCACGGCTCGTTCATCATCAAAATTTTCGAGAAGCTCGAGGAACAGCGTGCCCAGCGTGAGGTTGAAGCCGAAATTGCCGAGCACAAGGCGCAGACCGCCGAAGAAGCTCAAGCAAACAGCAATAACGAGAGTTGCTAAAAGCTATTTTGGGCAAAAAATACCCCGTATCCTCGCAGATACGGGGATTTTTGTTGGTATTTTGATTTACTTGGTAAGTGTTTCCAGCTCGGTTGCCATTTGAGAAATTTCCTTTACCATACCTCCGAGCATTTCCACGCCCGCGGAGTTTTCTTGGATTGCCGCAGCAACGTGGTGAATTGCCTCGGAGTTTTCGCGGATTGTGCCGCTGACCTCGGTGAGGTTGTCGGAAACGTTCTCGCCGTTTTCCGCAGCGGAGCCGATAATCGTGTTAATCTCGGAAATATGCGAGGAAATTCCGCTGCTCGAGGAGCTTACGAGGTCCGCGGAAGCCTTGATTTTCTCCATAAAGTTCATACTCTCGAGAGTGAGCTCGGAGTTCTTCTGCATTGAAACAACGGTTTTTTCGATGTCACCGGTTATGTTCGCGATAATTTCGCCGATTTCGGTAGCAGCAGTCTTTGTTCTCTCGGAAAGCGTGCGGATTTCACCCGCGACAACCGAGAAGCCTTTTCCGCGTTCACCTGCGCGCGATGCCTCGATAGACGCGTTGATAGCGAGAATGTTTGTCTGCAAAGAGATGTCCGTGATAACTTTTGCGATGCCGACAATCTGATTTGACTGGTCGGAAAGGCTCTGAATAATTTCGCGGCTCTCGTCGGTGCTCTTGCAGACCTCGTTCATCGAGCTGTACGCGTTGGAAATAAGCCTGTCGTTCTCCGTGGTAATTTTCTCGCTGTCAGCAGCAAGCGAGGCGATTTGACGGCTCATCTCGGACAATCTCGCAAGGTTCTCCGAAATCGACCGCATACTTTCTTCAACCTGTGACAGCTTCGTGGAATTGAGGTCGCTTCCGCGCATAACCTCGGAGGACTCGTCGGCAATGCTGCGGTTTGCCTCGGCGGAGGCAGTGGAGATGCCGTCGAGCTCGGTTACCGTTTCGAGCAGCTTCTTCGACACCTCAAGCGATTTCTCGCGCATAATATTTTGTTGTTCCGCACTCATAAGGCTGCCGACCATTGAAGCGGTGCGGCGGCTTAACATAGCAAAAAGTGCTGTGAGAGCAACTAAAATCAGCGTTCTGGGTGCAATTCCGTAGACAATCGCTTTGAAAAGCGTGGTGAGGTTGTGGTCAACGGTAGTCTGCGCAAAAAATGCAATCATTTGTCCTGCGGCGGTGCCGATGATTGTGATAATCGCAGCGAAAATCGTAAGCTTTTTCGAGAAATAGAGCGCTGCAATCGCAATCGCAAAAACGTAAAACGCGACAACGTGGAAAGTGAGCGTCACCGCTACCAGCGTGACGAAAACCGCCGCGCACGACACGATTATGTATTTCAGCGAGGGGTGGTTGAGCTTGAGCACGTTCACGAGAAGCGTCGGGAGGAAGAGAATCAGCGTGCCGACGATGTAGGTGATAATCATCAGCGTTTTCTCGACCTTGAAAATATCCACCATATCGAGAATTAACACAACCGTGAACACGATTGCCGTAATGCGCATTACGTTTGCGGCAACCCTATTTGCCTGAATTTCATTTTGTTTGAGCAGTTCCATTTTTTCTCCTTTTCAAATTACCGATGTTGACTTTTTCATTATACAGCATTTTCCAAATTTTTTCAAGGCTTTTTTGATAAACTGCACGATTTTTCGATAAAATGATATCGATTACACGTTTTGAGCATTGCTTGTGAGATTTGCAAGCGCCTCGGCGTTGTTTGAAACCACCATTCCGACAACGGAGCAGCTTTTCAGCTCGGAGCAGTCGCCGCAGGTCTCGTATCCTTTTTCCGCCGCGCACTTTCTTATCGGGCACAAATCCTTGCAGTAGGGTGTTTTTGCGCCGTCCGTGCGGCAGCCGTTGCAGTTTATCATCTGCGGGGTGATTTCGACGCCGTTGAGCTCGCTCCAAAGGGCAGCGGTTTTCTCGCGGAGCGCGTTATCATCGGTGAGCGTGGCAATTCTCGCGTCGCATTTCTCGCAGTCCAGCCCGCAGTAAGCGATAAGTTTGTTCATTTGCTTTCCTCCTGTTTCTTCTTTTTCGGCTTCGGGGCAGGAAGCTCGGGGTAGATTGCCTCAAAAAGCCCCGTGAGGTACTCGCGGCTGTCAATATTTTCCACCAAAATCATCGGCTTTGCACCCTCATAAGGCGGCTCGTAGACAGCGTTCGGGATATATTTCACCGCCGCGTCAACCGGCTTTACGAGAAATCTGTTGTCGCAAAGCTCCGCGGCAATTTTGCCCTTATAATAAATAATGTACTCGCCCATCATCATTCGATAGGTTATCTCGTCGAGCTCGGAGAGCTGTTCGAGAACAAAATTGAGAAAATCCTTGCTCGTAGCCATCAGCGTTTTCCTCTCATATTCGCGATAATTTTGTTGATTTTTTCAGCTTTGCTCTTCTCGTAAATCCACTGCGTGAGGTAAGACAGCACGTCAAAAATCAGCACGGACGCTCCCACGACAATATACCCGACAACGCCGAGATGCTCGCCGACAAGTAAATGCGCGACAAAAAGCGTGCCCGCTTCGATGATAATCAGCTCCACAATCCGCTGCACCATAACCTGTTTCACGGACATATTTTCCTTCAGGTAAACGGGCAGGCAGGGCAGCATATAAGCGATGCTCAAAACAATCGGGAGGAAAAAGTAGTGGTAGGTAATCTGCACCTGTCCCGCGAAAATGCTGCCGATTATGGCGATAGAAAGCGTAGTTTCCGCGATGACGTTCAGGTAGTTGAAGGCAATCGACCTCAAAAGCTCGGAGTTATTTGTCTGCGTTTCTTTCATACAAGCCCCTTCATAAAGCGTTCTGTGATAATTTTGGCGTACTGCCGCGAAATCATAACCTTCTCGCCGTTGTCCATTGTCGCGATAAGTCTGCCGTTCAGCGCGGGAGTTACCGCTGAAATCCGGTAAAGGTTGATGAGGAAGGATTTGGACGCGCGGAGAATTTGGTGCGGCTCGAGCAGCTCCTCGACCTGATAAAGCCGCATTTTAACCTCGAACACGCCGTTTTCGGTGTACGCGAACACAAGCTCGCCGACCGCCTCGAAGTACAGAACGTCCTTGATTTTCAGCTTGACGAGATTTTTCTCCTTGTCATACACGGCAAAAAGCTGTTTGTTGTCGAGAATAAAATTTTTGATATCCGAAAACTCCTGCGTAAACTCAAAATATTCGAGAATAACCTTGTCGTTTTCGGGAGAGTCGGTTGTGCGTTCGATGAGCTTCATAGTGCCTCCGTTTGTTACTCTATTTACATTATATCAGATTTCGCGCCGCTGTCAATGCTGTTTTCGGTGAAAGAGAACAAGTTGCATTATAGGGCGATAAGTTGCATTAAATTAACGTAAACGACCGTTAGCTTGTATGGTAAAAAAATAGTCCCACGCTAAAGCGCAGGACTATTTGGTGCGAGTGACGGGACTTGAACCCACACGTCGTTTCCAACACTAGCACCTCAAGCTAGCCTGTCTGCCTATTCCAGCACACTCGCATTTCAACGACTGTTATATTATATCATACTTCTGCGGATTTGTCAAGCGTTTTTTCAAAAAATTCTCAAAAAAATTTAAATTTTTGCAAACCCGCTTGAATAAACGCTTGAGCGGGTTTGCAAATCAAAATGCCGAAAAATTTTTCTCATTCGCCGAATATTTCTTTTACAATATTTGGAATTTCTTCAAAGGAATTTGCTTGCGCGGTTTTCTTGTTTATCGTGCCGAAACCGTAGGCTGCGTGAATAAAAGGTATTCCCGCAAAATCCGCGGAGTCGAGGTCACCCTGCGTGTCGCCGACGTAAATCGCTCTGTCAATGCCGTTTCGCGCGATAACAAGCTTGTTATTCTCGCCTTTGGACAGCCCCGTTGCACCCGCGCTCTCAAAATCACTGAACAGCTCGCCGAGCCCCGAAAACTCCAAAAATGTCTGAATATAGCCGTCCTGACAGTTGCTCACAATCATCAGCTCGCACGTTCTTCCAAGAATTTCCAGCGTTTCGCGCACCTTCGGGTACAGCGTCGCGCCGCAGTGCTCTTTTAAATAAGTAAGCTCGAAGTCCATACACTCGTCCATTATCGCCAAACGGCGGCTGTCGGGCAAATCGGGCATTATCATTCGCGCGATTTCGTCCATTTGCCTGCCCATAAAGCCGTGCATATCGCCGAGCGTGATTTGGCGCGCCTCGGGGTATTTTGCGAGAACCACGTTCCAAGAGTCCGTGACCGACTGCGAGGAATCCCAGAGTGTGCCGTCGAGGTCGAAAATTATCGCTTTTTTCATCTGTAATCCTTTCGTGAAATTGCACAAATTTTTGATAAGCAAAATCAGCGGTTAGTTCAATTTTACCACATTTCGCAAAGCCTGTCAAGCTAAAAATATCATGAAAAACAGCAAAGTTGTATTTGACAAAACCAAAGAATTGTGGTATAATATTTTTATATGTATCAACATTTAGTGCTATTTTTCCCCGCTGTTACAAATTATTGCGAAAAAAATTGAAACTTTTTGTATGATTTGAGTGACTACGGTTATGAGGCGGGGATGTGAAACGAGGTGAAACGTCGTTGGGCAGTCCCGAAACTGATTTGTTTTTTAATAACGCTTACGAGCAGACGTTCAGCGCCGTTTCAAGGTACGTCGCGAGTCACGCGTCACGTTTTCAGGACGCGGAGGATATCATTCAGAACGTCTACACTCGGTTCTACAAGCGGATTTGCGATAAGGGCTTTGAAGATATCGAGTCAACGGAGGCCTTCCTTATAAATATTGCAAAGTTTGAGTGCCGAACCTTTTTGTCGGGCTTTATAAAGCGCCGCGATAAGGTGAAAAATATGTCCGATTTCTCCGAGGAGGAGTCGGCGGCGCTTGACGCAGAGTTGTCCCGCGATGAACCGCTGCTCGAGGAGATTATGGCGAACAAAATCCTCGCAAAGCAGATTTTCGACGATATCATCAAAAATGATGAGACCACCGGTCAGATTTTCTATCTGCACTTTGTGTGCGATATGAAGCTGGACGAGGTTGCGAAGCGGCTCGGGCTAAACCTCTCGACCGTCAAAAACAAGCTCTACCGCACGATTGAACGTCAGAAGAAAAAGTTTGAGATTTGACGAGTTGGTGTTTTTGATGAAAATTCGTGAAGAATTTTGGATAATTAGCCGAATTTTGCTGAATGAGCAACTTTTTGGGTGAACAGAATATGCTGTATTGAACGGCAAATGCTTGATATTTAGCAAATTTTGCTGAATTTTTCGGCTTATTTGGTTGATAATTTGTATGAATTTTACGGGAAAGGAGGACGTTTTTTGTGAACAAGCGCGATTTTTACAAGGAATTGATGAGCGAATATCAGTTCGATAAGGATAAAATTCTCGCAAACGCCAAAAAAGGCAAGTTCGCGGGACGTTCGCCTATGCCCATTTATATAGGTATAACTGCGGCGGCTGCTGCGGTGGTTGTCGGCGTGGGGACGGTTATGTTCACGTCACTCGGCGGCAACAAGGGCGTTGATTTGCTCACGGGAAGCACCCTCACGGCGCTTTCCAACAAGGAACGCATCGAGCGCGCAATCGAGGATATCCGCAAAAACGAGAACTCCGGCGAGCTGCGCGATGTTATGGTTACGTTCAGGGAGCCGCTTTCGCCGGTTGAAGTGCAGAGCGTGCTTACGGCAAACGCGCAGGGAAGCGTACCTGTGAAAATGCTTTATTTCAGCGATGAGAGCCGCGTTGTCGGTTCCGAGGCTGTCGGCAAGGTTTTTGATAAGAACGAGGGCAAAATCACCGGCGCGGTCATCAACTGCGCAGGCTACCTTATGGAGCAGCTTCAGAAGAGCAGCGAGGTCTTTACGGTTGAAATTTTGACCGCCGAGGACGATTTGAACGTCGTTGCGCCGATAAAATTAAACGACCCCGAAATCAGCGATTTACCGCCTGTCGATATCGGCGGCGATGTGTCGATTGATATCCCGAGTGAGCCCGCGCCCGTTGAGAGCAGCGATATTTCCGACAGCTCCGACGTTTCCGAGAGCTCTGATATCTCGGATAGCTCCGATGTTTCCGACAACTCGGACGGTGAAAGCAGTGAGGACTCCGAGGGCTCAGAGGACAGCTCGGACACCACTTCGGATTCACCGGAAAAGCCTGCGCCTGTTATCGACGAAATGCCCGAGGGCGTGACGCTGCCCGAAAATATTGAAGCAATTCAACTGCTCACAAGCGAAATCTACGCGAAGGACGCGTTCTTTGTCAATGAAAATTATTTCTTCGTGCTGACCGAAAACGGTGCGGCGATTTACGAATTTGACGGAAATACCGCGTATCTCGAATCCTCAATCGAATGCGAGGAGCCGAGAATTGACTGGATTGCCGAGGACGGTTCGGAGCTTCTGATTTCGGCGGTTGGTGATGGAAGGCGCTCGGAGCTGTTCTATGTGAACACGCAAAGCCACTCGTTCACCGAGCTTGATGTGAACGGAATTGTTATGGCGGGCGCTATCGCGGACGTTGCTTTTAATAAGAAAAGAGGGGTGCTTGTTTTCAACATCAAAGAGGACGGCGGATAATTAGCGTGCAGCGCGACCTTCCGCGGGAACGAGGTTGAGTATCTTTCGATTTGCTATTACAGCGAGGCTGTTCCGACAACTGTTCTTGCGGTGAACAAGGACTACGCTTATATTTGCGTTAAGGGTGAAAATCACACCGAAATCGTTAAGGCACCTGTGGGCAAATACACAGATGAGGTTTTACTCTTCTCCGAGGAAAGCTCGTGCGCGGTTTCGCCGAATTTGGCGGGAACCTACGCTTCGATTGTCCTCAACAGCGGAGCGTATATCTTCGATACCGCGACCGAAACTATGCTTACCGTGCCCGCGAGCGGCGTCGTAAACTTTGGCGCGAGCACGAACAGCTTTGCTTGCGGCGGCGGTTATTACACGATTAACAACGGTCAAATCAGCGCAGCAAGCGGGCTGGATATTGTCGCGAAAATCGACTGGCGCAGCAGCCTGTCTGCGAAGTATCAGGCAAAGGTGTCGGAAAACCGCGTTAAGATTACCGAAAGCCTGTACTCTGCGAAAAATTTGCAGATGAGCCTTTTGTTCAACTCGCCTTACGAGAATGCAACTGCGGAGATGCGTGAGGTGCTGAACCGCGGCATCGGTCTGCAAAACGCGCTTGCCACAAACAAGATTTCGGCAAGCGGATTTGCTGACGCGGAATCGCTTGTAAAGGCGGTTAAGGCGATTTATACACCGAATGCGGTGGAGCAGATAAGAACGCGCTGCCAGATTTCGGGAATTGAGCTGTCCTATGTGAACGGAGGACTTGGCACGATAAACGTGTCCGATACCGTGTTCACAATTACCGCGAACGATGGCAAAAATGCGACCGGCGTACTTTATATAAAAGTCGGCACGTTTGACGGGAAAATCGGTTATCGCACCGTGAACGTGAGCCTTGTTAATACGGGTGCGCAGTGGAAACTCAATGGAATTATCGAATAAAAGCGGCGAATTTGAAAGATGAAGCCGCTTTCCAACCCTGCCCGCAACAGCGGGTGGGGTTTTGTTTAAAGGTGGAAAATGAACAAAAAAGTGCTTGTTGGCTTAATCGCTCTGCTTGCGGCAGCTGCGGCGGGAATTGCGATTTTTTCGGTTATGATGAACATTCCGCGAAAAAATCCAACCGCCGAGATTTATCAAAACGGCGTACTTATTAAAAAAGCGCCGCTGTCGGTTGATGCGGAGTTTGCTGTGGAGTGCGAGAACGGTGTGAATGTCGTGACTGTTGAAAACGGCGTCGTGAGGGTGTCTTATGCGGATTGTCCCGACAAGGTGTGCGTGAACAGGGGCGCGGTGAGCGGCGGAGCAGTGCCGATTGTCTGCCTTCCGCACAAGCTCGAAATCCGCATTGTTGACGGAGAAAACAGCGTTGACGCGTAATTTTTCGGATAGTAGGAATTTTTTTGAAATTTTGTCATATAATAGAAAACGAAAAAAATTAAAATTTTTTGAAAAATTTTTCAAAAAACTATTGACAAATCGTGCAGAAGGTGATATAATATCATAGTCGGCTCGAGGTGATAAACCGAGGGCAGTGACAATCGCCTCTGTAGCTCAGTTGGTAGAGCAGGGGACTGAAAATCCCCGTGTCGTTGGTT
>CAZKBF010000024.1:0-26482 GCA_964551225.1 uncultured Ruminococcus sp. | reverse complement strand
CTTTTTCTGAAGAAAAAGGTTCTTGGAACTCCAAAAAGACTTTTTTCGCTGCGCGTGCAATGGGTAGGTAATGCAAGAACTCCGTTCCTCACGAGAACAAGTTCCTCACGCTGTCCCGCACAATCAGCTTCCCCGAAACCAACGTCCTTCCGTGCTTCGCGTTATCGCCGCGGATTTTCGCCAGCAGTATATCCGCCGCCTCTTTCGCCATCCGAAACCCGTCCACGTCCATTGTCGTAAGATGCGGGCTGCACATTGTCGAGTAAATGTGATTGTCATACCCCGCAACCGAAACGTCCTGCGGCACCCGCAGCCCCGCGTTTTTCAGCTGATTTACCAGCGCAAACGCGCACTCGTCCGATGAACACACAAACGCTGTCGGCATTTCCTCGGGCAGCTCAAAGCTCTTCAGCACCTCTCCGTCCGCATTTTTGCTCCGAATAATCCACTCCTGCCGCAGCGAAATCCTGTTCTCGAGCAGCGCCTTATAGTACCCGAGAAACCTGTCCTGAACAGTTGACGAGCCGTGTACATTTCCGACAAACGCGATTTTTCGGTGACCGTTTGTGATAATATGCGAGGTTAGTTGAAAAGCACCGTAAAAGTTGTCGGACAAAACCGCGTCCGCGTCCTCTCGAGCAACGCAGAAGTCCAGCAGCACCGACGGGATATAATACGACATCAGCTTGTCCACATAGCTGTCGGAAAACTGCCCGAGCACAATCAGCCCGTCAACCTTTTTGTCGCTCACGGAATTCGGGATTTCCAAAACACCGTTTTCGTTGTCCACAACCTCCAGCATACCGTAGTAATTCTGCTTCTGTAGCAGCTCTACGAGGTGCTTGTAGATAATCCAGTAAAACGCAGACGGCTCGCTTATGAACTGCTTTGCGACGATGATGCCGATATTGTAGGTCAGCCCGTCCTTTGCGGCGCGGCTTCCCGTGTGTACACGGTAGCCCATCTCGACCGCCTTCTGCTTGATTTTCCCGCGCAGCGCCTCGCTCACGCCCTCGCGCCCGCCGAGCGCTTTTGACACGGTGACGGTGCTCACGTTCATTGCCTTTGCGATATCGCTCATAGTCACGCTTTTTTTAATCATTCACACTTTTCCCCTTGTTAAATTTAATTTGTATATATTTATTTTAAGTAATTTTTTATCATTTGTAAAGTAACTTTTTCAACAAATTTTAGCTAATATTTTTAGTAACTTTTACGGAAACTCTTGACTTTTCGCTGTTCAGATGCTATAATATACAAAAATAGACAAAAACAAAAGCTAATAGGAGGAAAATATATGAAAAAAACTAAAGCAGTTCTTGCGGTAATTCTTGCCGCGTTGCTTTGCGGGTGCAGTTCAAAGGAGGAGGGTTCTTCGTCGTCAAGCGTTGTGGAGAGCACCTCGACAAGTTCTTCGACAACGGTTAGTTCTTCGTCAACCTCATCTTCGAGTTCAACCACAACAACATCTTCTTCAACCGAAAGCTCAACCGAGAGTGAACCCGAGTCAAGCGAACCCGTGACCAACGAAACCTTCCTCAAGGGGCTTGCGGGCGATACAATCCTCCGAACCGATATCAAGCAGGTTTTTGTGCCCGAGGGCGGAGACGCGAGTGTTGAGAAGCTGACCGAGGAGAATTTCTCGTCGGTGCTTTGTATGGGATTTATCTATGTCTCCGAGCCGAAGGGCATTTTCCGCACAAATCTTGACAATGCCGATGTTTACGATGATGTCACGATGTCGTTCAGCGATATTTCCGATGTTAAAGACACAAGTTACACACGCTTGAATGTCGGTGAAAATATGTGCGGAATGACGCTCACCTTCGCCGAAACCAACTTTGCGCGCACGAGCGAGGACGCTTTGGGCGCGTCGGGAAGTTATTTCTGCTACGGCTCGTGCGCGTTTTCGGGTGAGACCGAGCTTACCGGCTACATAAATATACGCACCGAAGGCGGTTCAAATTTCGCGGGTGAAGGCGATGTGATTTTTGTTCCGACAGCGGGAAATTTGCCCGTGGTGAATTACTCGCTTGACGCGGAAAAGGGGATTTGCCACAAGCTGTTGAACGGCGCAGACCAAAATCTTGTCTGGAGCAACGAATACGGCTGCATTTACCTCGGAAACGTTTTCGACAACGCTAGCCTCAAGAGCTTTGAAATTCCCGAGGGCAGCGAGTACATCAAGTGCCGAGTTGTTGTTGACAACGTAAAATATATGTCAAGCACGCAGTTTTATCCGCGAACGGAAGCGGAGCTTATTTCGATTGAACTGCTTTGATTTTAGCCAAAAAGAAAACCCACGGAGCTTTTCCGTGGGTTGTTTGTTTATCAGAATTTGTTTGTTCACCGGCTTTTTGGCGAACGGAGTGGGATTTGCGGCAGCCGCGGCGGTCTATTGCGAGCGAATTCTTGGCTTCTGCGAAGCCACGGCGATTTTTCGGGCATCGAACCCGAAAAATCGCTTTCACGATGCCGAGTTTGCTGGTTTGGATAGATTTGCGAGAGGTGTTTGCATTTTCGGCGGCATCGAGCCGCCGAAAATGCGCGGGTTCCTTCACGCGCAATCTGTGCGCGCGAAGGAATCCGCCTGTTAAGGTAAGCTTGATTGAAGGGATTTGCGAATTTTTTTGCGTTCGCAAAAAAATTTGGCAATGGTCACGCAACCGGTGGATAAGCCGGTTCGCTGATTATAAGAAAGTGAAAGCGTTCTTTTGGGATTTGACGGCTTCGCCTTCAGTATTGACGCTTCGCTTCAGTGCCTCCGGCGGCCAAGAACCTTTTTCTGAAGAAAAAGGTTCTTGGAACTCCAAAAAGACTTTTAGCGCTTCGCGGTGCTTGATTACCGCTTCGCGAAAATTCCGCGCTTAATCCTCATCATCGCTCTCGGGCTCGTCCCAGTTGTGCCAAACATTCTGCACATCATCGTTATCATCAAGCGTCTCGAGAAGCTGCGCCATCTTCTTGAGCTGGTCTTCATCGGTGAGCGTCGTATAAGTAGAAGGCACCTGCGCCGCCTCCGCGGAAATTACCTGATAACCGCGCTTTGTAAGCTCCTCCGCAACAGCTCCCACGGTCGCAGGGTCGGTCGAAATCTCAACAACATCGTCCTCAAAAGCAAAATCGTCCGCGCCGCTTTCGAGAATATCCTCCATCGCCTTGTCCTCGTCGATATCGCCGTCCTCGTTGTTGAGAACAATAACGCCCTTCAGCGAAAACATAAACGACACGCAGCCCGTGTTGCCCATATTACCGCCGGATTTGTCGAAATAGTGGCGGATTTCACCGGCAGTACGGTTTCGGTTGTCGGTGAGGCAGTCAACAATTACCGCAACTCCGCCCGGTCCGTAGCCCTCGTAAACGCAGTTTTCGTAGTCGTTCTTCTCGCCGCCGCCTGCTGCTTTTTTTAGCAGACGGTCGATGTTATCGTTCGGGATATTGTTGGACTTTGCCTTTTGAACAAGCGCCGCCAGCTTTGAGTTGTTGTTGGGGTCTGCGCTGCCTGTTTCCTTGACGCAAACGAGAATTTCACGGCTTATCTTCGTGAAAACCTTTGCTCTTGCGCCGTCCTTTTCACCCTTTTTGCGCTTGATTGTACTCCATTTTGAATGTCCTGACATAAAATTTCTCCTTTATTAAGTAAAAATTGATTTAATAACCTAATTTTTTCGCTTAATTTAACTTCGTAAAACCCTCGCCGTAAACCTCATTTGCGCTTGTCGTGATAACAAACGCTTTCGGGTCGGCGGTTTTTACAATGCGTTTAACCTTTGAGTAATTGCTCCGATGAACCGCTGTCGCGAGAACCTGCCGCTCGTTTCCGCTGTACGCGCCCTCGCCCTTGAACAGCGTCACGCCGTTGCTCTGCTTCAAAATCTCCTCGGCGATTTCCTTGTAGTTCTCCGAGAAAATCAGCATAAAGCGGCTTTCTTGGCTGCCGTAAACGATGGTGTCGATGAGCTTTGACTGCACGAAAATCGCAATCGCCGCGAAAAGCACGGTGTTGACATCGCGATAAACCACAAATCCCATCAAAACGACAACCCCGTCCAGCACCGCCTGAATTGTCCCGAGCTTAAAATCGGGGTGATATTTACCGATAATTTTGGTGAGGATATCCGTGCCGCCCGAGGTGCTTTCGCGGTTGTAGCCGAGCCCCAGACCGATACCCATTGCCGCGCCGCCGAAAATTGCCGCAACAACGCCGTTTCCGCCCGACGCGTCGTAAACGGGAACAAACATCTCCGCCAAATTCGTGAACACCGTTATCAAAACAACCGAAATCATTGTCTTAATCATAGTTGTTTTGTTCAACAGAATAAATCCCGCGATAATCAGCGGAATGTTCAGTAAAAAAATCAGCGTGCCGACGCTTATCCCCCAAAAATTCGTGAGAATTATCGCAATTCCCGTCACGCCGCCCGGCGCGATATCGTTCGGGGAGATGAAAATGTGCACTCCGAGCGAATAAATCGCCGAAGCCAAAATCATAACCAAAATGTCAATTATCCAACGACGCAAACCTTTTTTCATTTGCTCAACCTTCTTCGGAAAACGTATTGATAATTGCGTCAAAAAGTTCTCTCAAACGGTCGTTTTGCCCGCTTAACGCGAGGTACCCGAAAAGCGTCTCGAGCGCGGTCGCGCGGCGGTATTCGGAGGCTTTCGCACTCTTCGGAATTGAAATTCCTCCCGCGTTTCGTCCGCGCCGCAGAATATCGGCTTCCTTCTCGGTGAGAAGCGGCTCGACGATGTTCACCGCCTCGGACTGAAAGCTCGCGCGGACGCGTTTTACGGCAAGCTCGTGGAGTTTACCCGCGTTTGTCTGATGATTTCGGACAATGTTCTCACGAACGAGCGTTTCGTAAACCGAGTCCCCGTAAAATGCGAGAACGTTCGGCGAATAAGCCGCCGCCTCTTTTTCGGAGAGCGGTTCACTTTTCAAGAATGTAGTAGACAAAGCTGTACTCCTCGCTGTGCAAATCAAACATATACATTTCTTTGTTCAGCTCCGAAATTCCCGTTTCCTCGCCGTCCTCCGAAACGCCCTCAAGCTGCTGCATAGCGTTTTTGAGCGGCTCGTAAAGACCGTGCGTCCAGTCGGTTTTCGGGGCAATGTAAAAATCGCGTATCCTGAAACCCTGCTCCTTTGCGTTCCTCAACACCGCATCAAGAGCCTCGGGTTTCCCGAAACGGCGCTCCACATAGCACTTGGTATCGGGCGACGGCTCGATTAGCCAGCAAAGCGTCCTGAACACCGCCGTGCCGCCCTTTTCAAGGTTATCGTGAATTTGCTCCAGCAGCCGCGCCGAACCCTCCAGCGAGGAAACTCCGTTGTACCAGATAAAATCCCAGCCGTTTTCGTTTTGCGGAATTTCAAACGGCATAACAACCCTTGCCGAAAATCCCATAGCTGCGGCTCTGTCCGCGCGAAACTGCTCGAAAAAGCAAGCGGTAACCTCCGCGCCGGTTGTCTTTTTGACAAGCGTTGGCGTGAAATACTCGTCGCCGATGAACAGCGCGTTTTTCGGCGAAATGTTCCCGCAAAGCGAAAGAACCTGCGCTGCCGTTTCCTCGCTGCCCGCTGTCGGACGGTCAAGACCGTTGATTAAATTGCTGATTGAACTCATAGCAAAACCTCCGAAATCCCGCTCTCGGAAGAATTATTTATCTAACGTAATTGAACTCGAAATCGTAAATGGAAACCACGTCGTCCTCTTCGATTCCCATACGCTCAAGCTCGTCTATAATGCCGCTTTGACGGAGAACGCGCTGGAAATATTGCAAGCTTTCGTAGTCCTCCATATTGCAGTTGTACAAAATCGGCGCGAGCCAATCCGCCGTGACGATAAACACGCCGTCCTCGTTAGTGATGCTGAACGAGCGCTTTTCCTCCGCCATTTTCTCCAGCTCCTCGAGCGAAAGCGGAGTCGGCTCAAAGCGCTTCACGGGCGGGAGCTTGTCGAGCTCCGCGCAAGCCTCGTCCATAAGCTCGGCTGTACCCTCGGTTGTCGCGGCGGAAATCCTGAACAGCTTCAGACCTTTTTCCGCGATATATTCCTCAAAGCGCGCAATCTGCTCCTCATCGGCGAGGTCGCACTTGTTCGCCGCGACAATCTGCGGCAGCTCGGACAAATCCTCCGAGAAATTCGAAAGCTCGGCGTTGATTTTTTCGTAATCCTCGATAGGGTCGCGCCCCTCGATTCCCGAAACGTCAACAACGTGGATTATCAGGCGGCAGCGTTCAACGTGCCGCAAAAACTCGTGACCGAGCCCTGCGCCCTCGGAAGCACCCTCGATAAGCCCCGGAATATCCGCCATAACAAAGGACTTTTCGCCGCGCTTTACGACACCGAGAACGGGTGTGAGCGTGGTGAAATGGTAGTTCGCGATTTTGGGCTTCGCGGCGCTTACAACGCTGATTAAGGTCGATTTTCCAACGTTCGGAAATCCCACCAAACCAACGTCCGCGAGCAGCTTCAGCTCCAGCGTAACCTCGAATTTCTCTCCGGGGAAACCCGGTTTTGAGAAACGGGGAATTTGGCGCGTGGGAGTTGCGAAGTGCATATTGCCCCAGCCGCCCTTGCCGCCGCGCGCGATAACCACGGGCTCATCACCGGAAATGTCCGCCATAATTCTGCCGGTTTTCGCGTCCTTTACGACGGTTCCGCGCGGAACTCGGATAACGGTCGGTTCCATCGACTTACCCGAGCAGCGTTTTGCACCGCCGGGTTCACCGTTCGGGGCGATATATTTTTTCTTGTAGCGGAAATCTATGAGTGTTGACAGGCTGTCGTCCGCGACGAAAACGATGTCCGAGCCTTTTCCGCCGTCACCGCCGTCGGGACCGCCCGCCGCAACGTATTTTTCTCTGTGGAAGGACACCGCGCCGTTTCCGCCGTCGCCTGCCTTTATCGAAATATTAACCTTGTCCGCGAACATAAGCGCGCCTCCTTTTTTATACTTTAACCGAAAAAAATCGGTCTATTCTCGAGCGAAAATGCACAATTATTGCCGTTTAATTGCGCCGTTAAAATGAGAAATAAGCCGGATAAGATTATCCGGCTTTTTGTACTCATCGAAGGTTAATTATTCAGCCTCGGCGTAAACGCTGACCTGTTTTCTGTCGCGGCCAACGCGCTCGAACTTAACGGTGCCGTCGATAAGCGCGTAAAGGGTATCGTCAGAACCCTTGCCGACATTGTTTCCGGGGTGAATATGAGTGCCGCGCTGTCTAACGAGAATATTTCCCGCAGGCACGAACTGACCGTCAGCGCGCTTTACGCCAAGTCTCTTGGACTCGGAGTCGCGGCCGTTCTTGGTCGAACCCATTCCCTTTTTATGAGCGAAATACTGTAAACTGATTTTAATCATTTTCTTTTCCTCCCGACTTGATTTCGATTTTAACCTTTTTGTAATCCTGTGCTATCATTTCAATGTGCGTATAAAACGACTCCAGAAGCTGTTCCGAGGACTTGCTGTTTTCAAGAAGCCGAAGCGTGATTTGATTTTCGAGCACCTCGACATCAGCTTTTGCCTTGAAAAAATCGGTTATGGTGTTGCAGACAAGCATTGTGCTTGAGCTCACCGCCGCGCACACAACATCGCCGTTTTCGGTTTCGTAGCCTGCGTGACCGCTTATCCGAAAGCCCGAAAAGCTCCCGCCGTTCTTATAGAACACACATTTCAGCATTACGCGTTGATAGCCTCAATCTGAACCTGGCTGTACGGCTGTCTGTGGCCCTGCTTTTTCTTGATGTGCTTCTTGGGCTTGTAGGTGAAAACGGTGATTTTCTTTGCTTTGCCGTTCTTCACGAGCTTCGCCTTAACGGAAGCACCGTCAACATAAGGAGCGCCAACCTTTACGGAGCCGTCGCCGCCTACCATAACAACCTTGTCGAAGGTGATTTCGCCCTCTGCGTCCAGCTTTTCGATAAAGATGGTGTCGCCCTCTTTAACCTGATACTGCTTTCCGCCTGTTTCGATTACTGCGTACATATTTCATACCTCTTTTTTAAGAACTCGCTGTGAAAGGGTAAAGCCGAATTGCTTTTTTAATAACCCTGCACAAGCGGCTTAATTATTATACCACACACAAATCGTTTTGTCAAGCCCTTTCGCAGAAAAAATTCAGTTTTTTCCTCAAAGCACCGCCGTTTTTCTTGATTTTTCCAAAAAATAGTAAATTTCGGCTTTGTGAAAACGTTTACAGGAAATTTTCGCCGGATTTGTAGGCAATTTGTTTAATAATCAGGTGTGAATTTGTAGAATTTGTTGAATTTTGTTCAAAATAGCATAAAACTATTGACAATTTTCAGCATCTGCTGTATAATTTAATCAAACAAAGGATATTGGTTGTTCTTGACTTCCTTATCGTTTGTTTGTTTAGTTGTCTCCTTTCTTTTGTTCTACACATAATTTTATCATTTGATTTACGGGTTCTTTTTGAAGAACCCTGTTTTTTTACCTTTTTTCACAAAAAATATATGGAAATCCGCGAAAGAATGTGTTATAATAATATAGTATGGATATTTTTACGCATTTGAATTTATTCGGGAGTTGATTTTTATTTTTGAACGAAAGCAAATTTCGGACGGAGTGTTTTTCAGCAGAATAACCGACCGTCGTTTCAAGACAAACAGAATAAGCGTTTCGCTTTTCACGGATTTTGAAGCTCTGCCCCGCGCGGATTGTGCGCTTGCGGCGTACGCGCTCTCGGAGTGCTGCGCGCTTTACCCCGATTACAGCAAGCTCTCCGCGGCGCTTCTCGACCTTTATGACGCGTCGATTTCCACGGCAACAACTTCTCGCTGGGGAATGCGCTGCACGGAGATTATCGGCTCGGCGCTCGACGACCGCTACGCGCTCTCGGGAGAAAAGCTCGAGCGTGAGCTTGCGCAGCTGATGTGCGAGTGCCTATTCCGCCCGAAAGCCGAAAACGGTGCGTTTGACGAGAAAGTGACCGAGATTATGCGCGCAGAGCTTATCGACGCTATCGACAGCGTCATCAACGACAAGTCGCGCTATGCCGCTTTCAGAGCCGCAAAAACCGCTTTTGTCGGCGAGGCGGACGAGCTGGCGCCGTCGGGTACTCACGAGGAAGCCGAAAAGGTTACGGCGCAGTCGGCTTTTGCAGCGTATCGTGAAATTCTCGAAACCGCGCGCGTTGAGATTTTCGCGGCGGGCTGTTCGGATTTCAAAGAAACCGAGGAGATTTTTGCTCGGGAGTTTTCGGCGATAAACCGCCGCTGCTCAATCACCGAGCTTGGCTGCAAGCCGTCCGTGCTGAAGAAAGAACCCGCCTATGTTGAGGACGAGTTCGATATGAAGCAGGCAATTCTGCGAATGTATTTCAAAGCGCCCGAGCTCACCGACTTTGAAGCGAATTTCCTTCTCGCGCGAATTCTTGGCGGTATGACAACCTCGCGCTTCTTCACAAATATTCGTGAAAAGCAGTCGCTTTGCTATTATTGCAGCAGCTTTATCGACAGGAGCAAGCGCACGCTTACCTGTTACGCGGGAATTGAACCGAAGAACAAAAAGCGCACCGAGGAGGCTATTTTAAAGGAACTGCGGGATATCTGCGAAAACGGCGTGACCGAGGAGGAGATTTTACAGGCGAAGCTGGAGCTGAAAAATCAGTACAGAACGATTTACGACAGCGCCTCCGCGCTCGCGCTTTGGTATTTAACGCAGCTTCCTAACGAAAAATTCTTGACGCCTGAGGAATTCTCCGAATCGCTTGAGCTTGTTAACGCCGAGCGAATTCGAGACGCCGCGCGAATGTATTCACTCGACACGGTTTACACGTTGAGCGGGAAAGATGACGAGGAATAACGCTTATGATAGAAAAAATTTACGATAAGATAACCGGCGAGACCTGTTTGAAATACGTTCACGCGAGCGGCACGGAGATTTTTATGCTGCCGATGGAGGGCTACTCCTCGGCAACAGCGCAGTTTACCGCGAAATTCGGTTCACAGGACAACAGCTTCCGCACGGTTGACGGAGAGTTTGTGAAAATCCCCGACGGCACGGCGCATTACCTTGAACACAAGCTCTTCGAGAGCGAGGAAAAGGACGCGTTTTCGCTTTTCGCGCAGACCGGAGCTTCCTGCAACGCGGGAACAAGCTTTGATTACACGCAGTATTATTTCTCGTGCGCGGACAAATTTGCCCAAAATCTCGAGATACTGCTGGATTTTGTCGCGAACCCTTATTTCACGGAGGAAAACGTTGAAAAGGAGCGCGGAATTATCGCGCAGGAAATCACGATGTACCGCGACAATCCGTCTTGGCGCGTTTTCACAAATCTTCTCGAAGCGCTTTACGAGAAAAATCCCGTGCGGCTGGACATCGCGGGAACGGTTGAGAGCATCGCGCAAATCACCCCGAAAACGCTCTACGACTGCTACAACACGTTTTATAACCCGTCGAATATGTTCCTTTGCGTCGCGGGAAATTTTGACCCCGAGGACGTCTGCCGCGTCTGCGAGGAAAAGCTCCGCGCGGGCAAGGCTTTCAGCGTTGAAACCGCGCCGTTTGACGAGCCGTATGCCGTGGCGAAAAAGCTCGTGCGCATCTCAATGCCCGTGGCAAAGCCGCTTTTTGAGATAGGCTTCAAGAGAAACGCGGTTCAGGGAATGGGTGAAATCGAGGACTATATTTACTTCAACATTCTGTTTGATATGATTTTCGGTGAGTCGTCCGAGTTTTACGAAAAAATGCGCGAAAACGGCTTGCTTAACGACGAGTGGAGCGTGAGCGTTTTCAGCGGCCGCGGACACCTTTTCCCGACAGCGCGCGGCGAGAGCGAAAAGCCCGAGCTTATTCTTGAGGAAATGCAGAAGCTCATTCGTGATTGCAAGAAAAATCCGCCCTCAAAGGAGCTTTTCGAGCGCGTCAAAAAGGCAACCTACGGCTCGCTCGTGCGGGATTTCAGCAATGTGCCTTCCGTGGCGTCAACGCTCTCGGAGTCGGCGTTGAGCGGAGTTTCACCGTTTGCCGCGATAAACACCGCAGCTTCTGCCGATTACAACACGCTTCTCGATAAACTGCAAAGTCTTGACGAGGAGAACGCGAGCGTTTCGATTGTAGACAACAAGTGAGAACAAAGGATAAAAAGGAGATTTAAAATGAGCGTAATGAATTTAGCCGCGGAGTCGGCGGTTACGGTTAAGAACACGCTGGAGTTTCCGAACCTCTTCGGCGGCACGCAAATCGAGTATTACCGCGGGTTTGAGGTTTTCGGAGTGCCGATTTATTGGTACGGAGTGCTGATTGCAATAGGAATTGTGCTGGCGTGCATCTATGCTTTTCGCCGTATGGAGAAGGATTTCGGCTTGAGCAAGGACAGAGCGTTTGACGTAATTTTTGCGGCAACAATCGGCGGTTTTATCGGCGCGAGAATTTATTTCTGCGTGTTCACATCGCTTGACCCGACCTCGGGGAAAAAGTACGATTTTGTGACAACGTTCACGGAAATCCGCGACGGCGGAATCGCCATTTACGGCGGAATTATCGCGGCGGTGCTCGTGGGATTTTTGTTCTGCAAGCTGCGCAAGGTTCACTTTACCACAATGCTGGACGTCGCGGCACTCGGTTTTCTGATAGGACAGGCAATCGGCAGATGGGGAAATTTCGTCAATCAGGAGGCGTACGGCGCGGACTGCCCGACGGACTGGCTGTTTGCGATGAAGGGCTCTCTTATCACCTCGCAGGGCATAACCGGAGTTGTGCACCCGTGCTTCCTGTACGAGAGCGTTTGGTGCTTGCTCGGGTTCATTTTCCTGCACATCTACTCGAAAAAGCTGCGCACATTTGACGGCGAGGTTTTCTTGCTGTACGTCGCGTGGTACGGGCTGGAGCGCTTCTTTGTCGAGGGACTGCGCACCGACAGCCTTATGGCGGGAGATTTCAGAATTTCGCAGATTATCGCGGCGGTTTCGTTTATTGCGGCGCTGGTTTTGTTCGTTATTTTCAAGATTTACACCAAGAAGAAAAACATTCCGCTTTATGTAAACTCGGGTGTTGGACAGGCACTGCTTGAAAGTGACCGCAAGGCTGACGAAGAGCGCGCTGCCAAGAAAGCTGCCAAGAAGAACAAAAAATCGCCGAGTATTCTCGATGAAGCGGCTGAAGATAACGAGGAAACCGAAGCTGCCGAGGATACCGAGAAAGCGGCTGAAGATAACGATGAAAAATCGGAAGATACCGAGGAAGAAGCCAAGATTTCTCTCGAGAAACCCGTTGAAGAAGCTGTTGAGGAAAAGCCTGCCGATACCGAGAAAACGGTTGAAGAAGCAGCCGAAGATAACGAAAAATCCGAGCCGGAAAGCGGCAAGGAGGAATGATGAAGAAGATTTTTTCGGTAGTTTTGGCGGCGGTTTTGCTCTGCGGCTGCGCGGATAACTCGGGTATTTTCCGCGAGGACAAATCCGATATTTCCGAGATTTCCCAAACCGAAAAGCTCCCCGAGGCGAACGCGGAGGACTTTGAGTTCACGGAAACCGACGGCGGTGTTGTCGTGACAAAGTATCTAGGAAGTCAAACCGAGTTTTCCGTTCCCGAGAAAATTGACGGAAAGCCTGTCGTTGAAATCGGCAGCAAGGCGTTTTGCGGGCGCGCGGATTTGACGAGGGTTGCGCTGCCCGATACCGTCGCGAAAATCAGCAAAAGTGACGCGCTGAAATTCCGTGAGGGCGAGGATATTTCGGGAGAGGTTATCCTGACGGGCGCGGAAATTGAAAAAGCAAACGTTTATTACGATGAGGTCTATTCTCAATATATAATCCGAATTGACTTTACGCCGAGCGGAGCGGAAAAGTTTTCCGAGGCGACAAAGCAGCTTGTCGGTGAAAAAATCTCGATTTGGGTTGACGATGAGCTTTTGAGCGCGCCGTATGTTCACGAGCAGATTACCGACGGTATGGCAGAGATTGCGGGCAAATTTTCTTTTGAACAAGTGCAGGAATACGCCGCAAAAATCAACGGAAATCCGTTTGAGGGCTGCGGGAAAATCCGCGTTACATACAAGGGAAAAACCTATGGTTATGACGAGCTGAACGAGTTGTATTCGGCAGTTAATTAAATTTAAAGGAGAATTAAAATGGCAAAGATTATTGACGGAAAAGCTGTTTCGGCAGCGGTTAAGGAACAGGTTCGCGACGAAATCGCGCGCGACGGAATCAAGGCGGGACTTGCGGTTGTGATTGTCGGAAACGACCCCGCGAGCAGAGTTTATGTAAACAACAAGAAAAAGGCGTGCGAGTTCTGCGGTATTCAGTCGTTCGAGTACGCGCTCCCCGAGGAAACTACTATGGAGCAGCTTCTCGAGCTTATTGATACGCTCAACGGTGACGAAAATGTCAACGGAATTTTGGTTCAGCTCCCGCTTCCGAAGCAGTTGGACGAGAAAGAGGTTATCGCGAGAATTTCTCCCGAAAAGGACGTTGACGCGTTCCACGAGCAGAATGTCGGCAAGATTATGATAGGAAACTACAGCTTTTTGCCGTGCACGCCGTCGGGCTGTATGGACTTAATTCACAGCACGGGCGTTGAGATTTCGGGCAAGGAGTGCGTGGTTATCGGGCGCTCAAACATTGTCGGAAAGCCGATGGCGATGCTTCTCCTCCACGAAAACGGCACCGTCACAATCTGCCACAGCAGAACGAAAAATCTTGCCGAGGTGTGCAGCAGAGCGGATATTCTGGTTGCGGCGGTCGGCAAGCCTAATTTTGTTACCGCGGATATGGTCAAGGAGGGCGCGGTTGTCATCGATGTGGGAATAAATCGTCTGCCCGACGGCAAGCTCTGCGGCGATGTCAAGTTTGACGAGGTAAGCGAAAAAGTAGGCTGGATTACACCCGTGCCGGGCGGCGTCGGACCTATGACTATTGCCACGCTTATGAAAAACACCCTCACCGCGGCAAAACAGCAGAAGAAGTAAGATGAACAACAACGCGAAATCTTTCCTCCGAAACGCGATTTTGCTCACAATCGCGCTTGTCGTTATCGTGATTTTTATGCGGGAGTGGGGAGCGGCGCAGATTATTATTGTGCTGCTTGTCGCGGGGCTTGCTGGTATGCAGTGGTTTCTGTTCTTCTATATGAAGAAAAGGTGACTTTGGCAGCGGTAGCGGTTTTCGGGAAATCTTGCTTTCTTGTGCATAACCCGACTTTGCGCGATGCGCGGGCGATTTTTCGGGCATCGAACCCGAAAAATCGCTTGGGGAACACCCCGCCGGGGTTTTCCCCAAACCCTTTTCCGCAAGGGGGAAACTCTTGTTTCCCCCTTGAACCCCTTTGCGCTTGCTAACGCGTTTTGTCGCGCTTCGCGCTCTAGTAGCGGCGCTTCGCGCCGAGTGCCTCCGGCGGCTTGAAACCTTTTTCTGAAGAAAAAGGTTTCAAGACTTCCAAAAAGACTTTTTTCGCTACGCGGTGCGAGTTTACAGCCCGAGGCTCGTCGAAAGCGCACTATTCACCTGCGCCATCGCGCTGTCATCAAGCTCACCCATTCTCTCCTTAAGTCTCCGCTTGTCCAATGTACGAACCTGCTCCAGCAGAACAACCGAATCCTTCGCCAAACCGCAGCTCGACGCCTGCACCGAAATGTGCGTCGGCAGCGCCGATTTCTCCTTTTTGCTGGTAATCGCGGCGGCAATAACCGTCGGACTGTGCTTGTTCCCGATATCGTTCTGCACGATAAGAACAGGGCGAATTCCGCCTTGCTCCGAGCCAACCACGGGACTTAAATCCGCGTAATAAATTTCTCCGCGTTTTACAGACATCATATCCAAAACTCCTTTCGATATCCCAAATATTTCTGTCGAAAATATTATTGACGGGCGTTTTTTTATTATTCAGAATTATTCTGAAATTTTTGATTTGTACAGCTTATAAGCGAGGTGTTTTAACAAATGAAATTCAGCTGGCAGCAGCTTCTCTGCGCCGAAAGAGAGCGCTCATATATCTCCGCGAACCCGCTTGATATACGAACGGAGTTCCGCAAGGATTATCACAGAATAATCGGGAGCGCGTCTTTTCGGCGTTTGCAGGACAAAGCGCAGGTTTACCCGCTTTACCGCGGTGATTTTGTGCGGACACGGCTCACGCACTCGCTTGAGGTGAGCTCCTTTGCGTGCTCGCTCGGGGACACGATTTTCCGTCGGCTGATTGACGCGGGAACACCCGAGGTGACCGAGATTGTCCGCGAGAATTGCGCGGATATTTTGGAGTGCGCGGGGCTTATCCACGACATCGGAAACCCGCCGTTCGGGCATTTCGGTGAATTCGCGATAAGGCAGTGGTTCTCGGACAACCTGAAGCGGCTTGAGTTCAAAGGCAAGTCTGCGGACGAGCTGTTGACCGAGCAGATGAAAGCGGATTTCCTCAACTTCGAGGGCAACGCGCAGGCGCTTCGGCTGCTGACGCGGCTGCACTGCCTGATTGATATGGAAACGGGAATGAACCTCACCTTCGCGCTGCTCAACACTATCATAAAATACCCGACAAATTCGCTTGAAATCGACAAAAAGTGCGGAAATATCTGCCGCAAGAAAATGGGATATTATCTCGCGGAGGAGGAACTTTTCCGTAAAATTACCGAGAAAACGGGCGTGGGAAATTCGCGCTATCCGCTCACGTTTATTTTGGAGAGCGCCGACGATATCGCGTACAAAACCGCCGATTTGGAGGACGCTGCCGTCAAGGGCTTGCTGCCTTTTGCCACGCTTGTCGAGGAGCTTCGCTCGGAGAAATACCGCGAAAAATGCCGCACGGACGAGGAAGCCGCCGAGCTTAAAAATGCCGCAGATGCGCTTTTGCACTCGAAGGAGTCTGCGGATAAACTCGGTATGAAAGACGCGGGTGTGAGGGCGGTTTCGCGCTGGATTGTGAAGATGCAGAACAAGCTGATTTACGCTGTCGTGGACGCTTTTTGCGACAACTACGAGAAGATTATGAACGGCGAGCTCAACGAGGAGCTTTTGGCGGTGTCGAACGTTCGTGTTCTCGCGGACGCGTTTTCGGATATCGCTTACAGATACGCTTTTCGTTCAACGGGAATTGTGCGAAACGAGCTGTCCGAGGACGCCGTGATGAGCTTTTTGTTGGACAAAATCACCCGCGCGGCGCTGTCGTTCGGAATGGAAAATATGCGCGGCTACGAGCGCGATTTGACCGAGGTTTTGTCGGAGAACTACCTTGAAATCTGCAAGAAATCCTGCGAGGGAAAGAGCGATTCCGAGCAGTGCTACCGCAGGCTGCTGTTTGCAACAGACTGCGTTTGCGGAATGACCGACGGCTACGCAAAGGATTTTTACCACTCGCTTAAGGGTTGAAAAGAGTTTTGCAAAACTGTTGACTTTTAAGGAAAAATATGTTATTATAATAAATATAAATAGGTACGGATGTGCAAAAAAGTTTGACAATTTTTTGTGCAGTATTTACAAACCGCAAGGTGCTGAAAGAAGGATTTCTATGGGAAATGACGTAAAACTCGGTTCATCGCGCACGGTTAAAGGCAGAATTATGCTGATGAGCCTTGTGATGACGCTTGCAGCGATTATCAATGTTGTGATAAACCTTATCACGCAGAGCAATCAGACGAATGAGAACATCGCAAACACTCTTCGCGCCAACCTCGCCGGCACGGCGCATCTCGCGCAGAGCGGCGTGAACAATCTGGTTGTTCTTGTCGGCGACCACGCTCACGATTACGAGTTCAAAAACGGAACAGACGAGCAGAAAATCGCTCACGCAAAGGAAATTATGTCCTTCGACGCAAATATTCAGGAGCTGATTTTTGTGGACGCGGCGGGCAAAAGTGTTGGCGGGGAAATTCCTGCCGATGTGAAAACCAAGCTCGGCTCGTCAAATTATGTTGTCGCTTCTCCCGATAACTCCGCCGACAGCTTCTACATAGCCGTCAAAACTGCCGAGGGCAACACTCTCTGCGCGAAAATGAACACGGCAAAGCTCACGGGCATTCTTTCGGGTATCGATAACGACGCGTTTTTGCTTGCTTCCGACGGCACCGTGATTGCTTCAACGGGCGCTGCGGGAAATTCCAAATACGCTGATTTCGTTCAGACAACCACAGACGGTGCTATTTTCACCAACGTTTCGGGCGACAGCGGAAACTGCTACGCTGCGAGAAAGCTTGACATCAGCGATAATTGGACCGTGCTCGTAAGATGCGCGAAGAGCGACTTTGACGGTGGTTTTAACACAGCGCTGCGTTTGAGCATCGGCACGATTATTGTTATGATTGCGCTGGGACTTGGCGCGAACTATTTCTTCGGAAAGACAGTCACCAAGCCTCTCGGCAAAATCAAAAAGAAGATTATCGATATGTCAAACGGCGTGCTTTCGGGAGCGCCTGTTGACCACAAGGCAGACGACGAGCTCGGCGTGCTCTCGGACGCTGTAAACAGAATGGCTGATTACAACAACACCATCATCTCCGATATCAAGCACACCGCCGAGGAAATTGCCGCGGAAAATCTCTGCGTAAAGCCGCACGGCGAGTATTGCGGCGACTTTGTTCCCGTCAAGGAAGCGCTCGAGAAGATTGTCGCGTCAATCCGTTCGGTTATCGAGAACATCGAGGAGGCGGGACGTCAGGTCAGCAGCGGCTCCGAGGAAATGTCGCGCAACTCTGCGGTGCTTTCGACTGCCGCCGAGGAGCAGTCCACGACCGTTTCCCAGCTCAACGACAGACTGAACGCGGTTTACGATGAAATCAGCAACAACGCGAAGATTGCCTGCGAGCAGGCGAGCGGCACAGCAAAAGAGTGTATGGAGCTTGTCAACGAGGGCAACGTCAAGATGGGCAATATGCTTGCCGCGATGAACGAAATCAACGGTACATCGGCGCAGATTGCCAACATTATAAAGACCATTCAGGACATCTCCGAGCAGACGAATATTCTCTCGATAAACGCGTCCATCGAGGCTGCGAGAGTCGGCGCGGCGGGCAAGGGCTTTGCCGTTGTTGCGGGAGAAGTCGGAAAGCTCGCCGAGAAGACCGCGCAGGCTGCCAAGTCTACGACAAAGCTCATCAAATCTTCGATACAGTCGGTTAAAAACGGCACGGTTATCGCAAACGAAACCGCCGAGATGCTCGGGAAAATTGTCGAGAAAACGGACGCAACTGCGAAGGTTGTCGAGGACATCGCTGACGCTTCCGCGAAACAGGCTGAAAGCGTGAAGGACGTGCTCTCGGGAATGAACATAATTTCCTCCGAGGTAAATCAGGTCAGCAACTCCGCGAAGGAGTGCGCGGACAGCTCCGAGGAGCTGGCAACGCAGGCTGTTATGCTCCACAACACCGTAGACAGATTTGTCATCAACGAGAGCAAGGCTGCGAAAAAGGCTGCCGAAAAGCCCGCGCCCAAGCCCGCTGAAATCCACCTTGATGATAACGAGAAGAAGGCGAAAAAGCCCGCGGTTGCTCCCGTGAAGCCGGCTGAAAAGCCTGTTTCGGCGGCGCCGGCAAAGCCTTCTGCAATCCACCTTGACGATAACGAGGAGAAAAAGGCGAACAAGCCCGCAGCTTCTACGAAACAGGTTTCCGCTAAACCCGCGGCAAAGTCAACTCCCGTGAAGCCGGCTTCCGCGACGAAACCCGCTCCGAAACCCACGATAAAGCTCGACGAAGAGCCCACGGCGGTCGCGGCAAAACCCGGCACAACTCCCGTTTCCAAAGCGACAATGCAGCCTGTTAAGCGCACTATAAATTTGGATAACAATAAATATTAAGGAGATTTTTATGTCTAGTGAAATCAAGGAATACGGCTTTTATCAAGGCTACAAGTGCTATCTCGTAACGCTTCAAAACGCGAAAATCAAGGCGAGTTTCCACAGCCTCGGCGCTTGCATTCAGTCGATTTGCGTTCCCGACAAGAACGGCGAAAAGGTTGATGTTGTGCTGGGATATGACGATTTGAACGGCTATGCAGAGGGTAATTCCTCGCACGGAGCAACAGTCGGACGTTTTGCAAACCGCATCGGCGGCGCGAAATTCACGCTTAACGGCAAGGAGTACAAGCTGTTCAAAAACGACGGCGAAAACACGCTTCACGGCGGCTCTATTTCGTTCAACAAGCGCGTTTGGACGGTTGACGAGGTGACGGATAACAGCGTTACATTCGGTTACACAAGCCCCGACGGTGAGGAAAATTTCCCCGGAACGCTTGTCTGCAAAGTGCAGTTCACGCTCCTTGACAACGGCGTGCAAATTCACTACACCGCGAAATCCGACAAGGACACGGTTGTGAATTTCACAAATCACTCGTATTTCAACCTGAAAGGCGAGGGAAGCGGCGATGTTCTCGACCACATTGTTGAGATAAACGCGGACAAGTACACTCCCGTGGACAGCGGGCTTATTCCGACGGGCGAGCTTGCCGATGTAGCGGGAACTGCGTTTGATTTCAGACAGCCGAAAAAGGTGCGCGAGGATATGGACAACGGAAAGCTCCCGAACGGCTACGACCACAACTTTTTCCTCGGCGAGAGCAAGGAAATGCGTGTTGCGGCGCAGGCTTACGAGCAGACGCGCGGGATTTTGCTCACGATGAAAACAAACAAGCCCGCGATGCAGTTCTATATCGGTATCGGCTTGAACGAGGACGGAAAGGGCGGAAAGCACTACCCGAAATACGGCGGGCTTTGCTTCGAGAGCCAGTTCTGCCCCGACACGCCGAACAAGCCGAATTTCCCGAGCTGCGTGCTCAAAGCCGGCGAAACCTACGACTACACCACGGTTTACGAGTTTGAGGCAAAGTAAATTGACAAAAAACCACTCTCGGTCGAGGGTGGTTTTTGACATCGGGAGAGGATATATTATGGATTATTCTTTCTTTTCACAATGGTTTAAGGGATTTGAAAAAGGGTTAGAGGAATTGAATTCTGACAGCCGAAGTCTTTTGCTTAAGCATTGTGCAAAATGTTGTGCCGATACAGGCGTTTTACAGTCATATCTGAAGCTGTATCAAACCGTGAACGGAGAGCGAGACGCGTTTTACAGCAGGTTAAGTGAAATCGGTAATGTTCGCGGCGAAATTGTAGTTCCCAATAAAGAATATTTTATCTGTTTTCCGGAATGCGCTTGCGATATCCATACTGCTTTTGGCGTTAATTCTAATAATCTATGCGAATGTTCAAGGCAAAGTATAATTTATGTGGGAAAGCGCGTGTGGAGAGATACTGAAATCAAAGTTGAACAAGTGCAAACTATTCTATCCGGCGATACGGAATGTAAATTCAGAATTATTTTTGAATAATAAAATTCCCGATAACAAGTGGTGTTATCGGGATTTTTTGAAATTGCAAATTCTCACTTCTTCCAAGTAGACGGCGTAAAGAGAATCAGCATCGGGAAAAGCTCAAGTCTTCCCGCGAGCATATCGAAAATCAGCACAATTTTCGACGGTACCGAGAAGAACGAGAAATTCTCCGTCGGACCGACAAGCTCAAGTCCCGGACCGATGTTGTTTATGGAGGCGGTCACGGCGGTGAAGTTTGTTATCAAATCGTGGTTGTCGAACGAAACGATAACCAGCGATATCACAAAAACCACTATGTACGCAATCATAAACACGCTCACCGATCGTACGGTTTCGTGCTCGATGGGGTGCGAGCCGATTTTGATTTTCTTGATTTGCTTCGGGTGCACCATAACCTTCAGCTCTTTGCCAAGGCTCTTGAATAGGATTATTATGCGCGATACCTTGATACCGCCGCCCGTGCTTCCCGCGCACGCACCGATGAACATTATGATAACGAGAATTGTCCGCGAAAGCTCCGACCACGCGTTAAAATCAACCGTCGAAAAGCCCGTTGTCGATATCAGCGAAGCTACCGTAAACGCGGAGTTGCGAAGCGAGTCGCCCGTTTCGGGATAAAGCGCGCGGTTGTCGAGAGTGAGGATTGTGATTGCGGTTGTGACGATGATGAAAAAGACGATAACCTCGGTGTTGAACGCTTCGCGGAATTTTCGATTGATGAGGAAGAAATAGGAGTTGAAGTTGACCGAAAACAGCAGCATAAACACCGTCACGACAATTTGGATATACGGCGAGAAATTTCCGATACTGCTGTTGTAGATACCGAAGCCGCCCGTGCCTGCGGTGGCAAACGCGGTGTTGAGCGCTTCAAAGCCCGTCATTCCGCCGCAAAGCAGCATAACGAACTCAATCAGCGTCAGCACAAAGTAAATCGAGTAGAGCAAAAGTGCGGTTGTTTTGACGCGCGGAACGAGCTTGCTCACGGACGGTCCCGGCGACTCCGCTTTCATTATGTGCATATTCTGACCGCCCGACAGCGGCAAAAACGCCATAACAAACACGAGTACACCCATTCCGCCAACCCAATGCGTGAAGCTTCGCCACATCAGCATCGATTTCGGGAGCGCTTCGACGTCGGTTAAAATGGACGCGCCGGTTGTCGTAAAGCCCGAAACCGTTTCAAAGAGCGCGTCGATAAAGTTGGGAATTGCTCCCGACAGGAAAAACGGAAGCGCTCCGAAAACCGACAGCGCAATCCAGCTCAACGCGACTATAACAAAGCCCTCGCGCGAAAACAGCCGCTTGTTCTGCGGTTTTTTGACAAGGATAAGCAGCCCGCCTATTGCAAGGCAAATTCCCGCGGAAACTCCGAACCAAACCGCCGAGCTGCCCTCCGCGAACACGGCGCAGGTTATCAGCGGTACTGCCATAAAAGCCGCCTCGAACACCAAAATCCAGCCGAGGACGTAGCTTATCATTCTGTAATTCATAAATTATCCGTCTTTCAAATCATTTGAGAATGTCTGCGATATCGTGTAATCCGACAATATTTGACACGATAACAACCGTATCTCCCGGCAAAATCACGTCCGAGCCGCGTGGTATGATAACCTTTTTATCGCGGAGAATTGCCGCAACGAGAACACCGGGTTTCAGCGTGAGCTTCATCAGCGGCGTGTTTGTGACCGCGCCCTCATCGGTTATGGTGAACTCGGACGCTTCGACCTTGCCCTTGATGAACTGATACACGCGCTCGACGTTGCTGCCGACGGTTCTCTTGAACGAGCGCACATAGCGGATAATCGTGTCAGAGGTGATGTTTTTCGGGTAAATTATGGTGTCAAGGTCAAGGTGCTTGATAACCTCGTCAAACTCGATTCGGTTGATTTTGGTGACGAGCTTCGCGCTTCCCGCACTCTTCGCGAAAAGCGACAGCATTATGTTTTCCTCGTCAAGATTTGTGAGCGCGACAAAAGCTCCCGCGTTCTCCAAACCCGCTTCAAGCAGAACATTCTGGTCGGACGCGTCGCCGTTTATCACGGTTACATCGTCCCAAAGCTCCGAAAGCTCCTCGCAGCGTTTGAGGTCTTTCTCGATAATCTTGACGGAAATTCCCGATTTAAGCAGAATTTCCGTGAGATAATGCCCAAGCTCACCGCCGCCCGCGATGAGAACATCCTTGACGGAATTTGTCTTGTAGTTGATTTTGCGGAAGAAATCGTTTGCCTTTTTTGGTGAGGCAACGATTGAGATAACGTCTTTTTCCGCGAACACGAAGTTACCGTTTGCTATGTACGCTTCATCGCCGCGCTCGATTGTGCACACAAGAACATCGCACGCGAGTTTTGACGCGATTTCCTTTACAGCAAGTCCCGCAAGCGGGCTGTCCTCGGGAAGCCTGAATTTAAGCAGCTCCACGCGTCCTCTTGAAAAGTTTTCGATTTTCATTGCCGACGGGAAACGCAGCACTCGGGCAATTTCCTGCGCGGCGGCAAGCTCGGGGTTTATGACCATAGCAAGCCCCAGCTCGTCCTTGAGGAACGGCGCTTCGCTGCTGTACTGCGGTGAGCGGACGCGGGCGATTGTGCGGCAGTTACCCGCTTTTTTCGCGATAAGGCAGCAAAGCAAATTCAGCTCGTCCGAACCCGTAACCGCAATCAGCAAATCCGCGCGCTCGATGCCCGCTTCTTGTTGAGTGAGGTGAGTTGCGCCGTTTCCGACAACTCCCATAACGTCGCAGCGCGAGGTGACGGCGTTTATTTTGTCTGCGGCGAGGTCGATAACGGTGATGTTGTTGCCTTGCTCGTTGAGCTGTTCGGCAAGCGCCTGCCCGACCTTTCCGCAGCCGACTATAATAATATCCAAAAAATCCCTCTTTCTAAATATAGGCTGGCAATGAAACTAATCTGCCGCCTGCATATAAATACCTATTATATACTATACTACTTTTTTCTCCTGTTGTCAATCACCTTTGTGAAATTGAACAAAAATGGTGAATATACACGAAAAAATTGCCGCCGAAAACGTCTTGACATTTGTCGGAAAATGTGCTAAAATAGATGAAGAAACGCAGAACGTTTTTCGGGGAGCACCACCGTTGTCGATAGACAACAAGGTACTGTTACGGGAAAAGTGTCTGCTTTTTTTGTGCAAAAAATTATGCGGGGTGAGAAAATGGCTAAAATAAACGGCGAAGATTTTAACGAAAAAATCACGGTCGGCGAGTATCTGAAAAAAGCGGGATATTCGGCGGTTCGTGTTGCGGTAATGGTGAACGGCGAGATTTTGCCGAAAAACGATTACGACAGCACCGAAATCCAACCAAACGACGAGGTTGAAATTGTCGGGTTTGTGGGAGGCGGCTGATGAAGATAAGCGAAAGGGAGTTTGCCGAGGCGGTGAATTCCCGCTCAAAAGCGCCGATTTACGAGAAAATGAAAGCCGCTTGCATCGGTATAGCGGGGCTTGGCGGGCTTGGCTCAAATATCGCCGCGGCGCTTGTCCGAAGCGGAATAGGGCGGCTTGTTCTCGCGGATTTTGACAAAGTTGAGCTGTCGAACATCAACCGACAGGCGTATCTTTTGCGCGATATCGGTCGGCGAAAAACCGAGGCTCTCGCGGAAATTTTGCGTGAAATCAACCCGTTCTGCGAGATTGTCACGCACGATGTCCGCGTTGACGAGAAGAACTGCCTCCCGATTTTCGGGCAATGTCCGATTGTCTGCGAAGCGTTTGACGGTGCGGAGGAAAAAGCGATGCTCGTGAACACGCTTTTGTCCGAGAGCAAAACCGTGAAAATCATCACGGGAAGCGGTATGGCGGGCTTCGGACGCGCAAACGAGATTGTCACGCGAAAAATCTCGGAGCGGCTTTTTGTGTGCGGCGACGGAAAAACCGACGTTGCCGACGGCGAGGGACTTACGGCTTCGCGCGTTATCATCTGCGCGGGGCATATCGCAAGCAAAGCGGTTGAAATGATTTTGACTTAACGAAAGGAAACAACAATGGAAGATAAACTGATTATTGCGGGACACGAGTTTAATTCAAGATTTATTCTGGGTTCGGGAAAATTTGACCTTGACCTCATAAACGCTGCGGTGAAGAACGCGGGCGCGGAGATTATCACGCTTGCGGTGCGCAGGGTGAACAGCTTTACGGGAAACATTCTCGACCACATTCCCGAGGGCGTGACGCTTTTGCCGAACACTTCGGGCGCGAGAAACGCGGAAGAAGCGGTGAAAATCGCGAAGCTGGCGCGCGAGGCAGGCTGCGGCGATTTCATCAAAATCGAGGTTATCCACGACTCAAAGTATCTCCTCCCCGACAACTACGAAACCGCAAAGGCCTGCGAAATGCTCGCAAAGGACGGATTTATCCCGATGCCTTATATGTATCCGGATTTGTACGCGGCGCGCGATATGAAAAACGCGGGAGCTGCCGCTATTATGCCGCTTGCAGCGCCGATTGGCTCAAATCAGGGACTTTCGACAAAGCAGTTTATCCGCATTCTGATTGAGGAAATCGACCTGCCGATAATAGTTGACGCGGGTATCGGAAAGCCCTCGCAGGCGTGTGAGGCAATGGAAATGGGCGCGTCCGCGATAATGGCGAACACGGCGATTGCAACTGCTGGAAATATCGTGCAGATGGCGGAGGCGTTCAAAAACGCGATTGTTGCGGGCAGACTCGCGTATCTTTCCGGCACGGGACGGGTTCTCGACAAGGCAAGCGCGTCCTCGCCGCTCACGGGCTTTATCGCCGAATAATTTGAGGAGAACAAAATGGAAGAAAGAATTGACCATATGAAATATCTGCCCGGAATGGAGGTTATCGAGTCCGACATTCAGGAGCAGGTTATCAGCCGAATGAACGCGTACGATTACAACCGCTACACCGAAACCGACGTAAAGCGCGCGCTTGCTGCGGAGTATCTCTCGGTCGAGGATTTTGCCGCGCTGTTGTCGCCCGCCGCAGAGCCGTTTCTCGAGCAAATGGCGGCAAAGGCAACGATTGAAACGCGCAAGCATTTCGGCAACAGCGTGTACCTCTTCACGCCGCTTTACATCGCGAATTACTGCGAGAATTACTGCGTTTACTGCGGCTTTAACTGCCACAACAAAATCCGCCGCGCGAAGCTCGATAAAGACGGAATTCGACGTGAAATGGAAGCGATTGCCAAAACGGGAATGGAAGAAATCCTGATTTTGACGGGCGAAAGCCGCAAGATGTCGGACGTTGAGTATATCGGCGAGGCTTGTTCGATTGCACACGAGTATTTCAAGAACGTGGGAATTGAGGTTTACCCGATGAACACGGACGAGTACAAGTATCTTCACGAGCACGGCGCGGATTACGTCACGGTTTTTCAGGAAACCTACAACTCCGACAAGTACGAAACCTTGCATCTCGCGGGACACAAGCGCATTTTCCCGTACCGTCTGAACGCGCAGGAACGCGCTATTCGCGGCGGAATGAGGGGAGTTGCGTTTGCGGCGCTGCTGGGGCTGGACGATTTCAGAAAGGACGCGTTTGCGGCGGGAGTTCACGCTTATCTTATTCAGCGCAAATACCCGCACGCCGAAATTTCGTTCTCTTGTCCGCGTCTGCGCCCGATAATCAACAACGACAAAATCAACCCAAAGGACGTTCACGAAAAGCAGCTTTTGCAGGTAATGACGGCTTTTCGCATATTTATGCCGTTTGCGGGACTTACGATATCGACGAGAGAGCGCGCGGGCTTCCGCGACAATGTTGTGGGAATGTGCGCGACAAAAATCTCGGCGGGCGTGAGCACGGGAATCGGTTCTCACACCGAGGAGGAATCGCTCGGCGACAACCAATTCGAGATAAGCGACGACAGAACGCTCAAGCAGGTTTGCGACGCTATCCGTTCGCGCGGACTTCAGCCCGTGATGAACGATTATGTTTATGTGGGCTGATGAAATGAGCGAGAATTTCGATAAAATAGTCTGCGTGACCAACCGAAAATTGTGCTCAATTCCGCTTGAGGAACAGCTTGCTTTTCTGTCAAAAAAAGGCATTTCTCGGGTAATTCTTCGCGAAAAGGACTTGCCCGAGGAGGAGTACGCGGCGCTTGCTAAACGGGTTCTCGGAGTGCCGGAAATCGAGCTTTTTATCCACAATTTCCCGAGTGTTGCGCGGGAGCTTGGGTTGAAGAAAATTCACCTGCC
>CAZKBF010000023.1:0-26576 GCA_964551225.1 uncultured Ruminococcus sp. | reverse complement strand
CTTTTTCTGAAGAAAAAGGTTCTTGGAACTCCAAAAAGACTTTTTTCGCTGCGCGCTCCACGGACGGAAATGCGTTTACCCCGTCCTCGTTGTCCCAAACCGAATGAAATTGTACTCCTTCGCCGCCGTATCCCACGTCAACGCCCCGACAATCCCCGTCGGCTCTATCCCGTACAGCCGCTGAAACGTCATCACCGCTCTTTCCGTCTCCGGTCCGAAATACCCCGTCGCCTCAATCACGGGAATTTGCCCGATATTCTGCCCGATTACCCGCAGATACGTCTGAAACTCCTTCACATCGTCATTCCGCATACCCGGAGTTAAATTGTACCCCGGATAAAGCGCCGCCGTTGCTCCCGCGTAACCCTCGGGCAGGTTGTTCACGATATTTCGGTAAATCTCGTTTATCAGCTCCCACGTCCTGAAATCCACAACCCCGTCCGGCGTTAACCCGTAAAACCGCTCAAATGCTTTAACCTGATTATCCATCGCCGAATTGAACACGCCGTCCGACGTCACCATCGGAATTTCGGGATTAAAATACGCGATAACATTCAAATAATACTGCACAACCCGCACGCGCTCGCCGTAATCGCCTTGACGAAGGTCTTTCTCGAAAATGTTCGATACCTCTTCTTCGGTTAAACCCTCGCTCGTAAGCTCCGACAAACCCTTGACCGCGGTGAAAATGTACTTAATCTGATACCACGTCGATTTGTTGACAATCCCCGTCTGCGGAAGGTCAAAAACACCTTGAAAAACCCGCACCGCCTCAACCGTGCTCTCGCCGTAAATTCCGTTCGCGGGAACAATTTTCGGTATCGCGGGATAATTTGTGCTGATTCTGTTCAGTTCAACCTGAATTGACCGCACCTCGTTTCCCGTTGAACCAAACCCAAACGGTGTTCCCGGATAACTCGGGATATTCGGCGAAATCGGCGCGTTGTACACGATATCAATATCGTTGCCGTAGTAGTATTGCAGCATCTCATACGGCGTGTAGCCGCGGTTTGCGAGAGTAACCGTGCCCCATTGCGAAAGTCCCTCGCAGGTTACGGTTGTGCCGTTGCAGAACGCCGTGAAAAGCGGCTCGACGCTGCCTCTGCGCACAACGTAGTTGTTGAAAATCTCATCGACAATCCTGCTGATATTCTCGAACACATCGCGCCCGTTCACAAACGCTTGGTCGTACTGCGTGGAGCTTGTTATGTCGAAATTGTAGCCGCGGCTTCTGTACCACTCGGTGTAAACGCGGTTCAGCGCAAAGGAAATCTGAACGTAAATATTGGCTCGCAGAGCCGCCTCGGGCCACGTCGGGAAAATCTCACTCGAGGCTACATTTTTGATGTAATTCGGGAAAGTGAGCGTGACGTTCTGCGCGTTTGAGTTAGGCGGTCCGAGGTGAACGGTGATGTTCTCGGGGACAAATGGGAGATTTGCTTCAGGCATTTTCGCTCACCTCCGTTATATTCTCGGTCATCTGTTCTTCCGTGGGAACCATCGCCGCGCGCTGAACCGAATTTACGCCGTCAAACACGGGAATTCCCGTGTACCTGATTGCCGCATATCCGTTCTTTGTGACAACCGCGTCATAAAGCGAAAACGGCTGGATTTTGTTGCCGCTGTCGAGCGAGAGATTTTTCTCGGGCGCGGGGAGAGTTATCGGCGCGGTCTGTCCGCTCATATCGGTTGTGAGGACGCTGAATGTGTGCATTTCGCCGCCGATTTGCTTGGTGATAATAACCTTTGCCCCGATTATCGGAAGCGCTTCTCGTGCGGTGTACACGCGAAACGACATTGTGCCTCTGCCGGTGTTTTTGCGCTCGAACTCCGCGAAATTCGCGTAAACAGGCTCGGGGAAATTGCCCGGCTCGGTCTGGCTGCCCTCGCGGACGATATCTTCTCGGGAATTCTCGGGCGTGCGTTCATCGGGAAAGCTGCGCCCCGTGAGCTGCTCGCCGTACTCGGTGCCGCTTATCGGCTGACGGTTGAGCCCCTCGGCGCGCTCCTCGGAAACCGTTCCGCCGTAGGCAAAATCCGCGCGCGGCGTTGTCGGGGAATTGTCCGTAACTCCCGAAGCGTTCGGCGCGGGCGCGTTGTTCTCGGGAACACTCTCGTTTGTGATATCCTCGCGGGTTTGCTCAAAGGACGGAATTTCGGTAAATCGCGGGTTGTCGGTGATTTCATCATCGGTTTCGGCTGTTTGCCTTGTCGGATAACCGTCCGCGATTGCCGAGGGATTTTCGGACTCTTTCATCTCGGGAGCGGGCATTACTCGTTCTGTTCTTCCGCGCTCGTTCATCTCGGGAACAGGCATTTCGGGTTCATCGGTCGCTTCGTTTTCCTCAACAACTTCCTCGGGCATTTCTTCGGTCTGCGCGGAAACAGGTTTCGTTGGAACAGGTTCCGCAGGTGCTTGTTCTTCGGGAACCTGTTCCGTTGAAACCGCTTTGGGCGGGTTCTCGGCAAGGCGCGAGAAAATCTCGTCAAGCTGCGCGCCCTCGTCCACATACCCGATAACCTGCGGCGTGCGCTTTTTCTCGGCTTGCGGCTCGGGTGCAGGCGCGGGGCGGCTCCTGCTCATATCCATAAGCTCCTTTTTGTAGCGCTCTATCAGCTTTTTCATATCGTCCATAAGATAACCTCCGATTAAATACAAGTTTTGTTCTCGTAAAAATATATGCGAAAAATTGCAGTAAAATGCAGTCAAGTTCGCGCTATTATATAAGTGAAATCCGAAATTCAAAAAAAGGAGTGTGACTTATGCAGCGAAAAAATGCAAAAACCTCGGTTGAGGATTTTTTCGACGCAAATGCAGCAAAATTCATTAAATTCGGCAAAACCTTTATCGCAAATCTCACCGATGAAAATCTCATAAACGAGCTTGCTCACAAGGATTTGGAAAAGCTCGCGAAGGTGTTCAAGCTGGTTTTTGAGCTTCTCGGTGACAACTCCCGCGACAATTCTGCGGAAAAGGCAGCCGAGCTTATCGCAGCCTATACTTCGCTCACGGAGGAGGACGAGCAATGACCTTTTCTCCAAAACAGGAACAGGCGCTGCGGCTGCTCAAAAACGGCGGTCTGAAGCGCATCAATATCTTCGAGGGTAGCGTCCGCAGCGGAAAAACCTACATATCGATTGTGATGTGGGGACTTTGGGTTGCCGCGTCGCCGAAAACCGGCGCGTACCTGATGTCCGCGAAAACTCTCGGCACGCTCAAACGCAACGTCCTCGAGCCGATGCGCAGCATTTTCGGTGACTGCTTCACCTACAGCACGGCGAAAAAAGAGGGCTTGCTCTTCGGACGGAAAATCTTTCTTGAGGGCGCGTCCAACGCCGAGAGCGAGAGCAAAATCCGCGGAATGACGCTCACGGGCGCTTATTGCGATGAGCTCACGCTGTTCTCCGAGGACTTTTTCGTGATGCTCCTCTCGCGCTTGTCCGAGAAGGGCGCGAAGCTGTTCGCGACAACAAATCCCGATGACCCGATGCACTGGGTTAAACGCGACTATCTCGACAACAAATCGGTGGATTTGCTCGCGCTGAAATTTCGGTTGGACGACAACATTTTTCTCCCGAAAAAGTACGTCGAGCAGCTCAAAAACGAGTTCAGCGGCGTGTTCTACGACCGCTTTATTCTCGGCGAATGGACAGCAGCCGAGGGGAGAATTTACGACGGCTTCGGCAAAAGCCATATTATTTCTATCGGCGAACTTCGCGAGAAAACCGCGCAAAACCCGATTGTACACTCGGTTATCGGCGTGGATTACGGCGGAAACGGCTCCAGCTCGGCTTTCGCGCACGTTGGCTTTGACGCGGGCTTCAAAAATGTCTACGTGTTGTCAGAGTATTTCGACAACAAAAATCGCTCGGCTGAAAGTCTGATAAACGCTTTTCGGGATTTTGTCCGCGATGAAAAGGAGAAACACCCGACGCTTACAACCGCGTTCTGCGACAGCGCCGAGCAGCTTTTAATCAAGAGCTTTCGCGGTGCGGTGCGGATTGAGGTCAAGAACGCGCTCAAAAAGCCGATTAACACGCGGATAAATATGTTGAGCCGGCTGATTACCGCGAACAGATTTTTCGTGCTCGACCACTGCCCGCATACCATTGAAGCAATCCGCGGCGCACTATGGGACACGCGAAGTCTCCACAAAAATCAGCGCCTCGACAACGGCACCACAAACATCGACAGTCTCGACGCTCTCGAATACGCTTTCGAGCGGTTTGAGCGCCAGCTTTTCCGAGTTTAACGCACAAAAAAAGCTCCCGAAGAAATTCGGGAGCAAATTGCCGCGCGATGAAAAAGTGTGAAGGGTGTGCAAAGGTTTGGCAATATATGTAAAACCGCGCAGCTGTTAAAATGGAAGGGGCGAGGACTCAAAGCTACGGCGCACCGCCGCAGGAGAACTGCTTTCCTGTCCTCTTAATGCTATTTTACCACATTTTTCGCAAAAGTCAACCTTTATTACAAAACTGTAATTATATTGTAATTCTTTTGCAAGATTTGTAATAATTCTGTAAGAAAATAACTTTCTTCGATACTGCACAAATTGCTGCGAAAATAAATAAATTTATTCTCAAAAATTCAAAAACGCAGGAATTTTTGTTGTGCTTCGAGCACAAATAATGTTGTAGGAAATGTGCATTTTTCACACATTGTTTGTGTTTTGGTTATATCGATATGTGTATGTTGTATAGTTTAAACAGGATAGCGTGTTGAAATTGCAATAAAAATGACGGTATTTTTGTGCCTTAACCATTAACGATTGACTTTGGCTTTGGGCTTTGGTATAATTGTCTTGTAAACAGAAATTGCAAGAAACTGAAATTGAATAATTCATTTTAACCAAGCAGACAAGGGCGTCCTATTTCACCCTTGTCTGCTTTTTGCGTTTCCCGAAAGGACAGATGGCTATGGACAATCGCACGGAAATTTTGCTCGATAATATCGGCATGACCTATAAAACCACCGACGGAAGAGACGTCACCGCGCTCACAAGCGTTTCTCTCGACATCAAAAAGGGTGAGTTTATCTCGCTGCTCGGACCGTCGGGCTGCGGCAAGACAACGCTTCTGCGGATTATCGCCGACCTTCTTCAGCCAACTCAAGGCACGATTACCGTCGGCGGCGAAACTCCCCGACAGGCTCGCCTCAAACAGCGCTATGGCATCGTTTTTCAAAGCGCCGTGCTTTACGATTGGCGCACCGTCAAGAAAAACGTGATGCTCCCGCTCGAGATTATGCACATTCCCAAAGCCGAGCGCTCCGACCGCGCCGATAAAATGCTGGAGCTTGTGGGGCTGACGGACTTCGCAAACCATTATCCAAACCAGCTTTCCGGCGGTATGCAGCAGCGCGTCGGCATCGCGAGAGCGCTTGTTCTCCAGCCCGAAATTCTGCTGATGGACGAGCCGTTTTCCGCGCTCGATGAATTTACCCGCGAGAAGCTGCACATCGATTTGCTCAAAATTTGGCGCAAAACCAACAAAACCATAATCTTCGTCACCCACAACATTCAGGAGTCGGTTTTCCTCTCCGACAGGGTTTGCGTCCTTTCACCGCACCCCGGGCGGCTTTCGGCGGTTGTTGACATCGATTTGCCGCGCCCGAGAACAATGGAAATGCGAAATACTCCCGAATTTACCGAGCTTGTCGCAAAGGTTCGCGGCAGTTTTGAAGGGGCTTAAGGAGGGCTTTAGATGTCAAAAATCAAGAAATTTCTCCGCTCCAAAAAGCTGGTGACGGTCGTTTGGGTGGTCGGAATTATCGTTATTTGGGAGATTTTCGCCTTCATCGTTCAGGCAACAAAGCGCACTCCCATAAACGTTCTCCCACATATTTGGCAGATTATCGGCTCGTTTTTCTCGGACAGCAAGGTCAGCGGGCAGCTCACAATGGCTGAACTCATCGGGCAAAGCTGCGCGGAAACGCTGCTCCGAGCGGGCTTGGGTTTCCTTATCGGAACGGTTGTCGGGTATGTGCTGGCGCTGCTGATGAACCTCTCGGGCGTTGTCGAGAAAATCGCGTTTCCGTATCTGATGCTCATTCAGATGATACCCATTCTCGGAATGGCGCCGATTATCCTCGCGATTACGGGCGATATCAACACCTCGCGTATCGTCATCGCCGCAATCCTCACCTTTTACCCCGTTTCAACAAACGTCTTGGCGGGATTTAAGGCGGTTGAGCGCGAAAAGCACGAGCTGATGTACTCCTACGCGGCAAACAAGTTTCAGCTCTACACCAAAACGCTTATTCCCTCGTGTATCCCGTACTTTTTCACGGGGCTGAAAATCTCCGCGCCTATGGCTATCACGGCTTCAATCCTTGTCGATACCTTACAGGGCGGAAACGGACTCGGCTGTATGCTGTCGCAGTCGCTGAAGGGCGGTATGACAAGGCTTGTGTTTTGGGATATCGTGCTGATGAGCGCGGTTATCGGCATTTTGAGCTTCTGGATTATGGGCGTTATCGAGCGGCTTCTTTGCCCGTACAAGCGAAAGAAAGGCGGCGAGGAGTGATGAAATCCAAACGTCTTTTGCACAATATCTCGGGCGTTGCGCTTCCCGTGTTGTTTGGCGTTGTGCTGGTTGTTTTGTGGCAAACGCAGGTTCTCCACGCGTGGATTGGCACGGACACGATTACGCTCCCGCTCCCCACAAGAATAGGCGAAATCATCGCGCAGAACTCCGAAACCATTTGGGGACACGTCCAAATCACACTTGTTGTCACGCTCGGCGGTTTGGTTATGGGCTCAATTCTCGGATATTTAATCGCGATTATTGCAACAATGTTCTCGAAATGGGGTGCGGGCGGTTTGACCATAGTTTCCGCGTTTAACGCAATCCCGCTTGTCGCGCTCGCTCCCGTTATCAACAACTGGACGAGAGATATCAGCACCGAGGTGAGTGTGCGCAGTACCGTGGCAAAAATCATCGTCGTCACAATCTCCTGCACCGCCGCAATGAGCGTAAACGCGTTTCGCGGACTAACCGAGCTGAAGCCGTTTTCCGAGGATTTGATGAGCTCGTATGCCGCGAAAAAAATCACGGTGTTTACCAAGCTGCGGCTGCCTAACAGTATCCCGTACATCTTCACGGCGCTTCGCGTGAGCGTTCCCGCAAGCGTTATCGGCGCGCTCGTAACCGAGTATTTTGCCGAGGAAACCGTCGGCGTCGGCAGACAAATCCGCGAAAATATCGTCAAAGGTCAATACCCGACAGCTTGGGCTTATATCGCGGTTGCGTGCGCTATCGGTATAATTTTGTACGCGATTTTGATGATTGCGGAAAAGCTGATTTTGCGAAACAGAAAATCAAGGTAATAAGCGAGAGCTTATAAATAAAGAACAAAGAAAGAACAACTGAAAGGCAGGTAACTAAAATGAAAATGACAAACAGAAAGAAATTTTTGGCAGCGGCAGCCGTTGTGCTGGCTTGCGCGCAGCTCACCGCTTGCAGCAGCGGCTCGACTTCCTCTTCCTCCTCATCTTCGTCAACTTCAACTTCTTCATCATCGGCGGCTGGCTCGGAGAGCTCGTCTTCTTCGTCAAGCAGCGGTTTGATGTCCAACGAGGAAATCATCAAGGCTGCGGCGGCTGCGGGTAAGGTCGGAAACTGGGGACTCGGCAACGAGTACGAGATTCAGGCGCTGCTCACGAAATACGGCTTGCCGACCGATTATATCACGATGGACTTTACTATGGACCAATTCGACAGCGACGCGGTAACCCTTGCTTCCGCGATGACCTACAACGAGCTCGGTCTTGTCAAGAACACCTATGACGGCGGCTACAGCTACGGCGACACGGTCGGAATTATCGATATGAACAGCGAGGGCGTGGCGATGCTCGAGGACAACCTTTTCTGCTCGAAAGCTTTCGCCGAGGCTAACCCGAACACTGTAAAGGCGTTTGTTTCCGCTTCGATGAAGGGCTGGGCTTATGCTTGCGAGCACACCGAGGAGGCTGCTGAAATCGTATTCGCGGCGGGTTCATCGGTTTCTGCGGCGCACCAGTCTTATATGGCGGGAGAGGTTGCCAAGCTCGTTACAACCGATATGAACGGAAACGCGGTTTCCGCGGCAAGTGTCGGCAATATGGACGAAACCGCAATGCAGCAGACGCTTGACCTTGCGAAAAAGTACATTATCCTCGAGGACAGCGCGGCTAAAGAAAAGCTCGCTTCGATGACTTTGGACGATATCCGCAGCACCGCTTATCTCACCTACGACAAGGAAAAGGACGGCGCTCCCGAAAAAACCTCGGTTTCCGTACAGCTCAAGTGGCTGCCGCAGGCGCAGTTTATGGGATATTACGTTGCCAAAGCAAAGGGCTATTATGATGAAGTCGGTCTTGATGTCAACATCGTTTCCGGCGGCGGCGACATCTCCGAAACGACCGCGGTTTACAACGGCACGGTTGACTTCGGCGTAACTTGGGTTTCCAACCTCATCAACGCAAATGCCGGCGGTATGGAGCTGCTCGAGGTTGCACAGGTTTATCAGCGCTCCGGACTTGTTCTCGTTTACAAGAACGACAAGTTCACAAAGTAAGTTGTTAAATCCACATATTGATGTTTTCATTGGTTTTCACGGCTCACGGGCGGTTTTCCGCCGCCCGCGTGTCCGTCGGAAAGCCCGTATTTGGCGAAATATCGGTTTTCCGACGGATACGGTCCGATTATTTAACGGGAGGTTTTTATATGGAGCTTATCATAAAAAACGGAACGGTTGTTTCCGCAACTCAAATGTACAAGGCGGATATCGCGGTTGACGGCGGGAAAATTGCCGCAATCGGCGCGGATTTGTCCGATTTGAAGGCGGACAAGGTTGTTGACGCGGCGGGAAAGCTGGTTCTCCCCGGAGCTATTGACGCGCACACGCACCTTGCGATGCCTTTCGGCGGGACAATTTCCTCCGATGATTATTTCGCGGGAACAAGAGCTGCTGCCTGCGGCGGCACCACAACAGTGTTCGATTTCGCACTTCAGAATTTTGACGAAACAATGGTTGACACATTCAATCGCAGAAACGCTCTTGCGGCTCCCGACGCGGCGGTGGACTACTCGTTCCACATCGGCGTTAAGGATATCCACGGCGAGCTGTTAAATTCTATCGGCGACGCCTGCGATTTGGGAATTACATCTTACAAGGTGTTTATGGTGTACGATTTTGGCGTATCGGACGGCGTGTTCTTCAAACTCTTGTCCAAATCAAAGGATTTCGGTGCGCTTATCGCAGTTCACGCGGAGAACAACGAGCTTGTCAACACGCTCACCGAGCAGTACATTTCCGAGGGAAAAACGGACGCTTGGTATCACTATATGAGCCGCCCCGAGTTTGTCGAGGGTGAAGCGGACGTTCGCGCAATCAATCTCGCAAAGGCGGCAAATGCTCCGCTTTATATCGTGCATCTTGCCAACAAACAGGGCGTCGAAGCGGTTACAAAAGCAAAGGACGAGGGCTACGAGATTTACGCGGAAACTTGTCCGCAGTATCTTGAGTTTACAAGCGATGTTTACAAGCGCGCGGACGGCAGAAACTTTGTCTGCTCGCCGCCTATGAAGGGCAAGGAGTCGCAGGACGCGCTCTGGGAGGCAATCAAGCGCGGCGATATCGACACAATCGCTACCGACCACTGCCCGTTCCAACAGAGCGAAAAGGACTGGGGCTTGAACGATTTCCGCAAGATACCGAACGGCTGCGCGGGCATCGAAAATATGTACCCGTATATGCTCGGAAAAGCGAACGACGGCGTGCTCCCGTTCACGAAGGTTGTCGAGCTTTGCGCGACAAATCCCGCGAAGATTTTCGGCTGCACGGACAAGGGTGAAATCGCTGTCGGCAAGGACGCGGATATCGTTATCTACGACCCCGAAAAGAATTTCACAATTCATCAGGAGAATATGCACTCGGACTGCGACCATACTGTTTGGGAAGACGTCGAGGTGCACGGTTATCCCGTTCAGACGTATTCGAGAGGAAAGCTCGTTTTCGACAACGGCGAGTTTGTCGGCGAGCGCGGCTGGGGTAAATTTGTGAAGTGCGAGAAGCACAAGTCAAAATAATTCCGCGGGATTTCCTCGCGTGAAAGGATTGATTTTATGGCTTACAAGGGAATGAAACCGAGCGAGGAAGCGGCGCGCTGTCTGCTTTGCGAGAACGCGCCCTGCACGGCGGCTTGTCCCGAGGGTTACAACCCTGCGAGAGCTGTCCGCGCGGTGAATTTCGAGAACGAGCACGGCGCGGGCGCTTTTGTCGGTGAAAAATGCGCGGGCTGCTCGGCACCCTGCGAGAGCGCTTGTATCCACTACGACCGACCTATCAGAATAAAGCAGATTGCTTCGGCGCTTGCTCCCGCTTCGGAAATCACCGCTGACCTTTCAATCGACTTTTGCGGCGTGCACTGCGAAAACCCGTTTTTCTTGAGCTCTTCGGTTGTGGCAAGCAGCTATGAAATGGTTGCGCGAGCGTTTGAAATGGGCTGGGCAGGAGCGGTTTACAAGACAATCGGTTTCTACAAGCCGAACGAGGTTTCACCGCGCTTTGACGCTGTAAGAAAAGAGGGAACGCCGTTTGTCGGTTTCCGCAATATGGAGCAGATAAGCGACCACTCGCTTGAAGAAAATCTCGATATCCTCAAAAGGCTCAAGCGCGATTTCCCGAACAAGGTTATCGTGTCGTCGATTATGGGGCAGTCCGATGAGGAATGGACGGAGCTTGCGCGGCTTTCCGAGGAGGCGGGCGCGGATATCATCGAGTGCAATTTCTCCTGTCCGCAGATGAGTGCAAAGGGTATGGGCAGCGATGTCGGGCAAAATCCCGAGCTTGTCGAGCGGTACACGGCGCTTGCCAAAAAGGGAACAAAGCTCCCTGTGCTCGCGAAGATGACGCCAAATCTCGCGAATATGGAAATTCCCGCAATCGCCGCGGTCAAAGGCGGCGCGGACGGTCTTGCGGCAATCAACACGATTAAGAGCGTCACCACGGCAACAGGTGCCGAGGTGAACGGGAAAAGCGCGGTTTCGGGCTACAGCGGCAAGGCGGTTAAGCCCATCGCGCTGCGGTTTATACACGATATGGCGAGCTGCCCGCAGCTTAAAGGAGTGCCGATAAGCGGTATCGGCGGTATCGAAACTTGGCGCGACGCGCTGGATTTTCTCGCGCTCGGCTGCACGAATTTGCAGATTACAACCGCTGTTATGCAGTACGGTTATCGCATAATTGACGATTTGATATCGGGACTTTCGCGGTATATGTGGGAAAACGGCGCGAAAAGCGTATCGGAGCTTGTCGGCGCGGAGCTCGAAAAAATTGTTCCCGCGGACGAGCTTGACAGAAACTCGGTTGTTTTCCCGAAATTTGACCGTGAAATGTGCATAGGCTGCGGAAGGTGCTTTGTTTCGTGCAGCGACGGCGGGCACGGCGCGATTTCCTTCGGTGAGGACAGACAGCCGAGGCTGGACGGCGCAAAATGCGTCGGCTGTCATTTGTGCAGGCTGGTTTGTCCGACGGGCGCAATCGGCATCACAAAGCGTTTCCCGAAGCGATAAAAAAGGAGGCGAACGGTTTGGCTATAACTTTGGCTCAACTTTGCAGAAATGCTGAAAAGAATTATAATATGAAGCTCGTCGCGGGGCGCGGCGGTATGGACAACACCGTTCGCTGGGTTCATATGGTCGAGGACAGCGAGGTGCCCGATTTTCTTCACGGCAACGAGCTTGTTTTTACAACAGGCATCGGTCATCTCGGAAACGATTGGCTGGAGGAATTCGTAAAGTCGCTCAAGGAGCATAAGGCGGTCGGACTTGTCGTAAATCTCGGTCCGCATATCAGCGCAATTCCGCCGCGTGTTATCTCCTACTGTGAGGAGAACGATTTTCCGCTGTTTACGCTGCCGTGGCAAATTCGCATTATCGATATAACCTACAATTTCTGCCGTAAAATTATCGACAACGAGGAAGCGGAAACCACTCTCGCGGGCGCTTTCAGAAACCTGATTTTTTCACCCGACAAGCGTGAGAATTACGCTGCGGCGCTGGAGCGAATGGGCTTTTCGGAGAACGCGTCGTATGTTGTTTTGGCAATGTCCGTCGGTGAGGACAAGTCTGCCGCGGTTCAGATTTTGCGAAACAATCGTTTCGGTTTGTGGCGCTTGCTGAAGCGGTCAAAAAGTCCCGTTGCGCTGTTCTTTCAGGACGACAAACTGATATCGGTTCGCCAAAACGCCGACCGTGAGGAAATCAGCAGGCTGATAAAGGCGCTGTCCGAGATTAGTCCGGAGCTCAAGCTCAACATCGGTATCTCGGAGCGCGGCGAGGGTTATCTCGGTGTGCCGAACTGCTACAAGGAAGCGGTTTCGGCACTCGAAGCGGCGAAAATCAAGGGCTGTCAGGCGATGCCGTACAGAAATATCGGCGTGTACAAGCTGCTTTTCGGCGTGGAAAACCGCGCTATTCTCCGAAGCTATATCGACGACACTCTCGGTAATCTTATCAAATACGACAGCCTCAACAACACCGATTACGAGAACACGCTGCGGGTTTATCTCGAATGCAACGGCAGTGTTCAGATGACAGCAGAGCGGCTTAATGTTCACAGAAATACCGTGAACTACAAGATGAAGGTTATTCGGGAAATTCTTGGCATTGAAATGAACGACGAGGATAAAATGAATATTCTTCTCGCGTTCAGGGCACAGGAAATTCTCGGAGCGCATAGAGAAACAGACTGATTTTTATGTGAAAGGAAATGAGCAAAATGAACGGCAACGAAATCAAGGAAATGCAGGTCAATTACAACCTACAGTCGTGGTCAAGGCAGCGGGGCATCAACCCCATTCCTATCGAGAAGGCAGACGGGATTTATATGTGGGATTTTGACGGGAAGCGCTATTCCGATATGTCCAGCCAGCTTGTAAATCTCAACGTCGGGCACAACTGCCGACCTATCATCGAGGCAATCAAGGAGCAGGCGGAGAAGTACTGCTACCTCTCGCCGAGCTACGGCAGCGAACCGCGCGCAAAGCTCGCGAAAATGGTTGTTGACCTTATGCCGGACAATATGGGCAAGGTGTTCTTTACAAACGGCGGTGCGGACGCAAACGAGAACGCCGTGAAAATCGCGAGAATGTACACGGGCAGAAACAAGGTTTTCTCGCGCTACAGAAGCTATCACGGCTCAACGTTTGGCGCGGGAAATCTTACCGGTGAACCTCGGCGTTACCCGCTCGAGCCCGGTATTCCCGGCTTCGTGCATTTCTTTGACCCGTATGTTTACCGTGAGCCGGTAATCAAGTTCGCGAGTGAAAAAGAGGCTGCCGAATATTATGTAGCAAAGCTGCGCGAGCAGGTGCTCTATGAAGGACCGGACAGCGTTGCCGCAATCGTTATGGAAACAATCACCGGCTCAAACGGCGTTATTATCCCGCCCGAGGGCTATTTGCAGGGTGTCCGCAAAATCTGCGACGAGTTCGGGATTATGATGATTTGCGACGAGGTTATGGCGGGCTGGGGCAGAACAGGAAAGATGTTCGCGTTCGAGAATTTCGGCGTAAAGCCCGATATCGTGAGCTTCGCAAAGGGCGTAACCTGCGGCTATGTACAGCTCGGCGGCGTTGTCGTGAGCAAGGATATCGCCGCGTATTTCGATGACCATTACCTCTCCTGCGGTCTTACATACAGCGCGCATCCGCTTGCTTGTGCGGCGGGAGTTGCCTGCGTAAATTACTACAAGGAAGCAAATATCCTCGAAAATGTCAACAAGGTCGGGAAGGTTCTCGGGGAGCTCCTCGAGGATATCAAGTCAAAGCACGCCTGCGTGGGTGATGTGAGATATATCGGCTTGTTCAGCTCAATCGAGCTTGTAAAAGACAAGGAAACCAAAGAGCCGCTTGTGCCGTACGGAAAAGACCCCGAGGGCAAGATGGGCAAGATTATCGGTGCGCTTAAAGCGAAGGGCTTTATGACCTACTCGCACGAGAATATGATTTTCGTCTCGCCGCCGCTTATCATCACCGAGGAGCAGCTCCGCGAAGAAATGGCAAAGGTTGACGAGGTTCTCGCTGCGGTTGACAGCGAAATCTGATAAAGGACAGGGTGAATGCAATGGCTGATTCATACAGGAATGCTCAAAGTGTAAGGCTCGCCGACTATATTCCCGCGGACAAATTTCGGACAATTCTCTCAAAGCAAAGGCATATGGAGGGCGGCGTGTCCGAAATCCCCGTGGAAATAAGAATGAAGAAGCTCTTTGCGGACACGCTGAGCTTTTATGTGGACTGGGACGGGATTATCTACGGCTTTGTCCGCGGGAAAAAGGAAATCTCGGAAAAGCTCTCGGGATTTGATGTCAAGCGAATTACCGTTTCCGATTGGGACGATAAATTTCAGCTTCTTTTCGAGGGTGAAAAGGAAACCGATGAAATGCCGTTTTTCGTGACAGGCGAGGAGGTTCGCGAGCTTCTAGAAAACTGCCGCAGAGTTCCCGAACAGAATGTCCCGAAACGCAAATGATTGAAAGGAAGATAACTATGTACACTTGCAGCAAGGAAAGAATGGAAGATAAAATCAAGACGTTTTCGCAGTTCGGTGACGCGGGGCACGGCGGTATCACGAGATACTCGCTCTCTCCCGAGGCGATTATGGCGAGAAACGAGTTCAAAAAGCGTATGGAGGCAATCGGCGCGGTTATCGAAATCGACGATGTTGCGAATATGTATGCGACGCTTCCCGGCTCGGACGCGAACGCAAAGCGCATCGTTATGGCTTCGCACTGCGACTCCGTGAAGAACGGCGGCAACTATGACGGTATTCTCGGCGTAATGTCCGCAATGGAGGTGCTCGAAACGGTTTACGAGCAGAAAATCCCCCACAAACACCCGCTCACCGCGATGATTTGGACAAACGAGGAAGGCTCGCTTTATCCGCCCGCGATGATGTGCTCGGGAATTGTCTGCTACGACTATCTCCCCGAGGATATCAGGTGCAAGTTTAAGTACGAGGATATGATGAACAGCAAGTCCATTCTCGACAGCACCAAAACCTTTGGCGAGGCGCTTGACAAGTCGGGTTTCAAGGGCGACAAGAAGTTCAGACTTTCTCCCGACAATTATCAGTATTACTTTGAAACTCACATCGAGCAAGGTCCTATTCTCGAGGACAACGGGAATGATATCGGCGTTGTGGACTGCGTTTTGGGTATGTTTAACTACCGTCTGAAATTCTACGGTCAGACAACTCATGCGGGTACTTTCCCGATGCCGAAGCGCCGCGACGCGTTCTATGCGGCTTCGCAGGCACTTTGTTATCTCCACGAGGAAATCGACAAGCTCGGTTACACCGATTTGGTTTACACCACAGGCGAGGTTGTTTGTCACCCCTGCGTTCACACCTGCGTGCCCGATTATTTTGATTTCTCGTTTGACTCACGTCACGAAAATCCCGAGGTGCTCGAAAAGGTGCTCAATATCGTAAAAAGCTGCGCGGAAAAAACTTGGAGCGGCTGTACCTGCGAGGTTGTGAAAGCGTGGAACAGGGACACGGTTTACTGGGACAAAAAGCTCGTCGGTTTCGTCAAGCAGTCCTGCGAGGAGCTTGGCGTCAAGCATCAGTACATACACTCGGGTGCGGGTCACGACGCGCAGTTTGCCGCATATATGCTCCCCGCGACGATGATTTTCGTTCAGAGCAAGGACGGTCTTTCGCACTGCGAGCCGGAGTTTTCGAGCGTTGAGCACTGCACAGAGGGCGCAAGCGTTATGCTGAACGCCGTTCTCAAAGCGGACGCAGACTGACTTGACATTATTCGCGAAATGTGATATCATAGGGGCGGAGTTCACTTCGCCCTTATTATGTGGAGGTTGTTATGAGCAGAGAATTTTTGATGCCGCGCTATGTTGTGACGGGTGAAAACGCGCTTGACGGTGCGGCGAAATATTTTGAGAAAATGGGCAAAAAAGCGCTGATTATCACGGGAGCGGTTACCGTGAAATCGGACAGCTTCGCGGCACTTGCGGCGGCTCTCGACAAAGCGGGAGTTGCTCACGCGACGTTTTCGGATATCCACGGCGAGCCGACCGACGCTACGGTTAACGCGGCGCTTGCGGCTTATCGTGAGCAGGGCTGCGACTGCTTTGCGGCAATCGGCGGCGGCAGCGCGCTTGACACGATGAAAGCTGCGGCGGTTCTCGCGGCAAAGGGCGGGAAAATCGCCGATTATCTCGGGAAAACGATTGAGGGCGAGCTGCCGTTTATGGCGGCAATTCCCACGACCGCGGGCACAGGCTCGGAAACCACGCGGTTCACCGTTATCACCGATACCGCGACCGATGTTAAAATGCTGCTTGGCGGCGCTTCTCTGATACCCGACCTTGCGATAATTGACGCGAAGTTTACCGTTTCAGCACCGAAAAGCATTACTGCGGCGACAGGTCTCGACGCGCTCACTCACGCAATCGAGAGCTACACCTCGAAAAAGGCGCAGCCGCTCACCGACGCGGTTGCCCTGTCTGCGGTAAAGCGCATTTTCAGGTACCTTCCCGCCGTTTATAAAAACGGAAACGACCTTGCTTCTCGCAGCGAAATGTCTGTCGCGGCATTTGAGGCGGGAGTTGCGATAAACAACGCCTCGGTGACGCTTGTTCACGGAATGAGCCGACCTATCGGCGCGAATTTCCACGTCCCGCACGGCATTTCAAACGCGATGCTGCTGGAAAAGTGCCTTGCTTTCGCGCTGGACGGGAATTACCCGCGCTTCGCGGAGCTCGGCAGGGCAATCGGTGCCGCGGACAGTACCGATGACGACAAAACCGCTTCGGAAAAGCTCCTCGGCGCGATAAGGGAGCTTTGCGCGGTGTGTGAAATCCCGACGCTTGCGGGCTACGGTATCGACAGGGAGCGGTTTTTCGCGGTGCTCGACAAAATGTCCGAGGACGCCGTGGCAAGCGGCAGCCCTGCGAATACGATAAAGCCTGTTTCCGTTGATGACGTCAGGGCGATTTACCGCAGCTTGTGGGATTAAATCGGGTGTTTTTGCGCAAAAAAATCGGCGCGGCTGGATTTCCGAGCCGCGCCGTTTTTGTTAGGTCAACTCGCCGAGCTTCGCGCTGAAATTCATCGGAGAAAACCGCGCGTGTTCTCGACAACTTGTCGGCAATTCGCGAAAAAATCGGCGCAGCCGGATTTCCGAGCCGCGCCGTTTTTGTTAGATAAACTCGCCGAGCTTCGCGCTGAAATTCATCGGAGAAATCCGCGCGGTTCTCGACAACGTGTTGGCAATTCACAAAAAATCGGCGCAGTCGGATTTCCGAGCCGCGCCGTTTTTGTTAGCTTAAATTACTTGTAGAGCTTCTTCGCGCTGTAATTCGTGTGAAGAATTTCGTGTGCCTTGTGCGAGTTCGGCTCGCCGAAGAACTCCTTGTAAAGCGTCTGGATAACGGGGTTCTCGTGCGAACGGCGCTGTGCGCAGTTCTCGTCAATCTTGTACAGAACCTCCGCTCTCTTTGCGCGGATATCGGTGAAGTTACGAACCGACGCGGGCTGGATAATCTGTCCGCCGCCGTTTACGCAGCCGCCCGGGCAAGCCATAATCTCGATGAAATCGTACTTCGCTTCGCCCGACTTAACGCTCTTGAGCAGCTTCTTGGCATTCGCAAGTCCGCTTGCAACCGCAATCTTGACTTCCTTGCCGCCAACATTATAGGTTGCTTCCTTGATGCCCTCGGTGCCGCGAACCTCCTTGAAGTCAATCGGAGCGTTGTTGTCCTCACCGGTGAGCTTCCAAACGGCAGTACGCAGAGCTGCTTCCATAACGCCGCCTGTTGCGCCGAAGATTACGCCGGCGCCCGTGTAGCCGCCGAGAGGCGAATCGCACTGCTCCTCGGGGAGCTCGTTGAACATAATTCCCTCTTTCTTGATGAGGTGAGCGAGCTCTCTTGTGGTAATCGTGATGTCAACATCGGGAACACCCGCTGCTGCCTGTCCGTCGCGAGCAACCTCGTACTTCTTCGCGGTGCACGGCATAACGGATACGGAAACGATGTCCTCGGGGTTCTTGCCGAGCTTCTGCGCGTAATAGGTCTTTACAACCGCGCCGAACATCTGCTGCGGCGACTTGCAGGTTGAAAGATTCGGGATAAACTCGGGGAAGTAGTTCTCGCAGTAGCGAACCCAACCCGGTGAGCAAGAGGTAATCAGCGGGAGTGTGCCGCCGTTCTGAACTCTGTTCAGGAACTCGGTTGCTTCTTCCATAATGGTGAGGTCAGCGGAGAAGTTGGTGTCGAACACCTTGTCGAATCCGAGTCTGCGCATTGCGGCAATCATCTTGCCCTCTGCGTTTGTTCCGATAGGATTGCCGAAAGCTTCTGCCAAAGACGCGCGAACCGCGGGAGCTGCCTGTACAACAACCATCTTTGTGGGGTCGGCAATCGCGTCCATAACCTTCTGTGTGTCGTCCTTCTCGGCGAGAGCGCCCGTAGGACAAGCAACGATACACTGTCCGCAGGATACGCAAGCGGTATCAGCCAAATCCATATCAAATGCGGAAGCAATCTGTGTTGCGAAGCCACGCTCGTTTGCGCCGATAACGCCGATTCCCTGTGTAACCGAGCAAGCTGCCACGCAGCGACGGCAAAGAATGCACTTGGAGTTGTCGCGATACATATGAGCTGCGCTGTAGTCAATCTCGGGAACGGGGTTTTCGCCCTCGAACTTGGTTATGTCAACATCATATTCAACGCAAAGCTCGTTCAGCTCGCAGTTTCCGCCTCTTGTACAGGACAAGCAGGACTTGTTGTGGTTGGAGAGGATAAGCTCGAGAGTTGTCTTTCTGCTCTCGATAACCTTCGGGGAGTTGGTGAAGATTTCCATTCCGTTGTTTACGGGGTAAACGCAAGCAGCGACAAGGCTTCTCGCGCCCTTTACCTCGACAACGCAGATACGGCAAGCACCGATTGCGTTAATCTCTTTCAGATAGCACAGCGTGGGGATTTTTATTCCCGCAAATCTCGCCGCTTCAAGAATGGTCGAACCCTCGGGAACAGCGTATTCCGCGCCGTTGATTTTTATATTAACCATAGGTTTTAGTCCTTTCGTTCAAACTTTCGTTATGCCTTGACAATAGCGCCGAACTTACAGTTGCTCATGCAGACGCCGCACTTGATGCACTTGCTCTGGTCGATGTGGAACGGCGACTTGATTTCACCGCTGATTGCGCCGACAGGGCACTTCTTCGAGCAGAGCGAGCAGCCCTTGCACTTCTCGGGAACAATCTGAATTTGCAGCAAATCCTTGCAGACGCCCGCAGGGCACTTCTTGTCCTTAACGTGAGCGATGTACTCATCTCTGAAGTAGCGCATTGTCGAAAGAACGGGGTTCGGAGCTGTCTGTCCGAGACCGCAGAGTGCGTTGTCCTTGATGTAGTAGCAGAGCTTCTCGAGCTTGTCGAGGTCTTCCATAGTTGCCTTGCCCTTGGTAATCTTGTCGAGCATTTCGTACATTCTCTTTGTACCGATACGGCAGGGTGTGCACTTACCGCAGCTCTCGTCAACGGTGAACTCGAGGAAGAACTTCGCGATATCAACCATACAGTTGTCCTCGTCCATTACGATAAGTCCGCCGGAGCCCATCATAGAGCCGATTGCGATAAGGTTATCGTAGTCAATCGGGATATCGAGGTGCTCGGGAGGAATGCATCCGCCCGAAGGTCCGCCTGTCTGAGCAGCCTTGAACTTCTTGCCGTTCGGGATACCGCCGCCGATTTCCTCGATAACGGTACGAAGCGTAGTTCCCATAGGTACTTCAACAAGTCCCGTGTTGTGAATTTTACCGCCGAGCGCGAATACCTTTGTACCCTTGGATTTCTCGGTACCCATTGACGCGAACCAATCTGCGCCGTTCAAGATAATCTGGCAGATATTTGCGTAGGTTTCAACGTTGTTGAGAACGGTGGGCTTGCCGAAAAGTCCCTTTACAGCGGGGAACGGAGGACGCGGACGAGGCTCGCCGCGGTTGCCCTCGATAGAGGTCATAAGAGCGGTTTCTTCGCCGCATACGAATGCGCCCGCACCAAGTCTCAAGCCAAGACGGAAGCTGAAGTTTGTACCGAAGATGTTGTCGCCGAGCAGACCTGCTTCTTCAGCCTGCGCGATTGCGATTTTCAGACGCTCAACGGCAATCGGGTACTCTGCACGAACGTAGATGTAGCCCTGATTTGCGCCGATAGCGTAGCCTGCGATTGCCATAGCCTCGATAACAGCGTGGGGGTCGCCCTCGAGTACCGAGCGGTCCATAAATGCACCGGGGTCGCCTTCGTCGGCGTTACAGCAAACGTACTTCTGGTCAGCGTCCTTAACGAGGTCCTTTGCGAGCTGCCACTTTTTGCCTGTCGGGAAGCCTGCACCGCCGCGTCCGCGAAGACCGGAAGCAAGAACGGTGTTGATAACGTCGTCCTGCGACATAGATGTAAGCACCTTGTAGAGTGCCTGATAACCGTCGCGAGCTATGTACTCCTCGATGTGCTCGGGGGAGATAAGACCGCAGTTTCTCAAAGCAACACGGTGCTGTTTAGCGTAGAAAGCGGTGTCGTTGAGCGACTTGATAACATCGCCGTCAACGGTTTCCGCGTAGAGATACTTCTTGACGGGCTGACCGTTCTTGAGGTGCTGTTCAACGATTTCGGGGATATGGTCGGGCTCCATCTTGGAGTAGAACGTGCCCTCGGGGTAAACAATCATAATCGGGCCGAGTGCGCAAAGACCGAAGCAGCCTGTCTTGATGATGTTAACCTTGCCCTCGAGACCGTTCTTTTTGAGTTCTTCCTGGAGCTTTTCGATGATTTTCATCGAACCGGACGAGGTGCAGCCCGTACCGCCGCACACCAGAACGTCCTTAACGCCGTTGTCCTTGCCCTCGACGCGTGTTGCGACAACCTCCGCAGCCGCAGCCTTGACAGCGTTAAGCTCGTCAATAGTTTTAATTACGTTCATTGATGAAATTTCCTTTCTTTCCGGAAACTAGAAATAAAGATTTCCGCCGATTTTCGGCAAATCCTTGATTTCAGTATTTTATTAGTTGTACTTTTCGAGGATTTTGTCAACATCATCTACGGTAAGTCTGCCGTAAACGTCCTCGTTAACCGTAAGAACGGGAGCAAGACCGCACGCGCCTATACATCTGCACGCGTCAAGCGAGAACTTCCCGTCGGGGGTGATTTCGCCGCCCGCAATTCCGAGCTTTTCCTGAAGCTTGTTGTAGATGTCGCCCGAACCCTTTACATAGCAAGCTGTTCCCAGACAAACGGAAATCTTGTACTTGCCCTTGGGGTTGATAGAGAACTGCGCGTAGAAGGTTACGACGCCGTAAACCTTTTCGAGCGAGATATCCATCTCCTCCGCAATAATGGTCTGCACTTCGATAGGAAGATAGCCGTAAATCTCCTGTGCCTGTTGGAGAATAGGCATCAGTGCGCCGGGGTCATCCTTGTGCTCGGCGATGATTTTTCTCAGCTTTTCCTCCTGCTCGGGCGTTCCCGCAAAGGGAACCGCGCTCTTTTTAAAAGCCATTTTTTAGCCTCCTTGATATTTTTTCGGGTTTGTCCCGATGGTTAATACATTATATTGTAATAATCCACAATACAACCATATCAATTATAACATATCCCGCAAAAAAAATCTACAAAATTCGCGCTCTTGGCGGCGTTATGGGTTGTAGAATTTATGCGGAAAATTTTGTGTAATTTGACAAATGCGGAAATTCCTGCCTTTTCAAAAAAACCGCGAAAAACCGCGCTCGACAGCAAAATCAAGCGCGGTAAAACGTTTACAGATTACAGATATTTCTTGAGGTCAGCCACGCGGTCGGTTTTCTCCCAAGCCACGTTCAAATCCTCACGTCCCATGTGACCGTAAGCAGCGAGCTGCTCGTACTGCGGCTTTCTCAAATCAAGCGCCTTGATAATCGCGGACGGACGCAAATCAAATTCCTTGATAACCGCCTTCGCGATATCTTCATCGGACAGCTTTCCCGTGCCGAACGTGTCCACCATAACGGAAACAGGATTTGCCACGCCGATTGCGTAAGCGAGCTGAATTTCCGCTCTCTCGGCAAGCCCCGCGGCAACAAGATTTTTCGCCACATAGCGCGCCATATAAGCCGCCGAGCGGTCAACCTTTGTCGGGTCTTTTCCCGAGAACGCGCCGCCGCCGTGACGGGAATAGCCGCCGTAGGTATCAACGATGATTTTTCTGCCGGTGAGACCGCTGTCGCCCATCGGCCCGCCGACAACAAAGCGTCCTGTCGGGTTCACGAAGTACTTGGTGTTGTCGTCGAGAAGCTCCGCGGGAATTGTGGTTTTGATGACCTTTTCGATGATATCCGCGCGGATTTGCTCGAGAGAAGCGGACGCGAGGTGCTGCGAGGACACGACAACCGTGTCGATACGCGCGGGTTTGTTGTCGTCGTATTCAACAGTAACCTGCGTTTTTCCGTCGGGGAGAAGATACGGAATTTCGCCGCTCTTGCGAACCTCGGTAAGCTTTTTCGCAAGCTTGTGCGAGAGGCTTATCGGCATCGGCATAAGCTCGGGAGTTTCCGAGCACGCAAATCCGAACATCATTCCTTGGTCGCCCGCGCCGATGTCGTTTGCGTTTTCTTCTCTGCCCTCAAGCGCGTTGTTAACGCCCATAGCGATGTCGGGGGACTGCTTGTCGAGAGTTGTCATAACGGAGCAGGTGTTCGCGTTGAAGCCGCTGTCGGGGCTGACGTAGCCGATGTCGGTCACCACTTTTCTCACAAGTGACGGAATATCAATCTGCGCTGTTGTGGTAATTTCTCCCATAACCATAACCATACCCGTGGTAGCTGTCGTTTCGCACGCAACGCGCCCCATAGGGTCCTGCGCCAAAATCGCGTCAAGCACCGCGTCGGAAACCTTGTCGCAGAGCTTGTCGGGGTGTCCTTCGGTAACGCTTTCGGATGTAAACAGTTTTCTTGTCGTCATTTTTCTCAATCCTTTCACACAAATAAAAAACGCTCACTTTCGGAGTGAGCGGTAAAATCTACTGTCACTCCTCATCTTTCGATTAAAAAATCGCAGGAAGTGGCACCTTGCTTATATAAATAAGTAGGTTGCCGGGCTTTTCAGGGACCAGTCCCCCGACAGATTATCTGCCTTCAGCCTCTCTTGATAAGGAACACATATAGTATAGCATATATTGTATTGCTTGTCAAGTGTTTTTTCGACAGCGAAAAAATTTCTTTTTCCTCTTGACAAATCGAGGAAGATGTGCTATAATTTTGGTAATGAATATTTTTCAAATGCGTTGAAGAGGAACAAGACCCTCGAGCTTTTTCAGAGAGCTGCCGTTTGGTGCGAGGCAGCAGGGCAACAGGGAGATAACTCACCTCCGAGCAGAACAGGCGAAGGCGGCTTGAAAAACGTTGGCGAAGGCGGTTGAAAACACGACGTCGGTTTCAAGATTGCTGCTAGTCTGTTTCGGGAGCTCCCGTTAAAGAGCAGGTGTTTTATTGAACACCGTGAGGTGCAGAGCGTGAGCTTTGCGCGAACAAAAGTGGTAACACGGGTAATTCTCGTCTTTTGATAAGAACGAGAATTTTTTTTGTTTGAAAGGAGATTTTTATGAAATTTGCAAACAAGTACAAGAGACGTTATTTTATGCCGCCGTTCCCCTGTCTCGACTGGACGAAAAAGGAGTACATCGACAAGCCGCCCGTTTGGTGCAGCGTGGATTTGCGCGACGGCAACCAAGCGCTGATTATCCCGATGAGCCTCGAGGAGAAGCTGGAGTTTTTCCAATATCTGGTTAAAGTTGGCTTCAAGGAAATCGAAATCGGCTTTCCTGCGGCTTCCGAAACCGAGTATGAGTTCTGCCGCGCGCTGATTGAGAGAAACCTCATTCCCGATGATGTCGCTGTACAAGTCCTCACGCAGAGCCGCGAGCATATCATCAAGAAAACCTTCGAGGCGCTCGACGGCTGCAAGAACGCGATTGTTCATCTGTACAACTCAACCTCCGTTGCTCAAAGAGAACAGGTTTTCAAGAAGTCCAAGGAAGAAATTATCGAGATTGCCACAACCGGCGCGAAGCTGCTCAACGAGTACAAGGCGAAAACTCCCGGCAATTTCCGCTTTGAGTATTCGCCCGAGAGCTTCACGGGAACAGAGCCCGAGTTCGCGATGGAAATCTGCAACGCGGTTATCGATATCTGGCAGCCGACGCCCGACAATAAGGTTATCATCAATCTGCCCGTAACCGTTGCCGAGAGTATGTCGCACGTTTACGCGCAGCAGGTTGAATATATGTGCAAAACGCTGCATAACAGGGAAAATCTGGTTATCTCGCTGCACCCGCACAACGACCGCGGCTGCGCTGTCGCAGATACCGAAATGGGACTGCTCGCGGGCGCGGACAGAGTTGAGGGAACGCTCTTCGGAAACGGCGAGCGCACCGGCAATGTCGATATCATCACGCTGGCGCTCAATATGTACACCCACGGCGTTGAACCGAACCTCGATTTGACAAATCTGCCCGAGCTGTGCGCGGTTTACGAGAGATTGACGAGAATGACCGTTTATGAGCGTATGCCGTACAGTGGACAGCTCGTTTTCGCGGCGTTCAGCGGCTCACATCAGGACGCTATCGCGAAGGGTATGAAGTGGCGCGAGGAGAAAAATCTCGAGCAGTGGAATGTGCCGTATATCCCGATTGACCCGCACGACCTCGGCAGAGAGTACGAGGGCGACGTTATCCGCATAAACTCGCAGTCCGGCAAGGGCGGAATCGGCTACATAATGGAGCAGAATTACGGTATTGTTATGCCGAAGAAGATGAGCGAGAATTTCGGTTACACGGTAAAGAGCGTTTCCGACCACGCTCACAAGGAGCTGCACCCCGCAGAGCTGTACGAGATTTTCAACAACACTTATGTAAATAAGACAACCCGCTTTGCAATCACCGAGGCGCATTATAAGCAGGGCGAGTGCATTTCTGCCGAAGTTACCGTCAAGAAAGATGGTGAAACGAGAGTGCTCGCGGGTACGGGCAACGGTCGTCTGGACGCGGTTTCAAACGCGCTGAAGGAAGGCTTGGGTATCGATTACACCATTACAACTTACAGCGAAAACGCAACCGAGCTCGGCTCGAAGTCGAAGGCGATGTGTATGATTGGTATCACGACCGCGGACGGCAAGGTTTGCTGGGGCGCGGGAGTTGATACGGATATTATTAACGCGTCGATTTACGCGCTGGTTTCGGCTATCAATAACGCGGAAATTCTCGGTTAACCGAGCAACAACTATTATAATTAAGAAAAGCTCCGTTTCACGCGGAGCTTTTGTTTTAGTTATCGATATCATCGTAATCCTTGAATTTCCCGTTAAATCGGCTGTCCTCGTCGAGAAAGTCATCGGAGTTATCCTGCTTGAATTCAAAGCGATAAAGTCTTTCGTCGGGGTTGACAGAAATCTGATGCTTTTTGTCAAAATCTTCCTCGAAAAATCTCACGATAAATCTTAAAGCAAAAGCAAAAACCAAACAGAAAACCGCCGCGATGAAACCGCCGACGTCCGTTTCAAAATATACCGACTTGATAACTGAAGACGCAACCGAAATTACTCCGGCGATTATTCCGACGATTGAGGCGACGTTTGTGAGCGACGGGCGATTTTCTCCGAATCTTACCGCTCTTCTGATAACGTAAATCAAAAGCACAACAAATACAATCGCAGGTATATATAACAGAATGTATAACAGAGTTTCCATAAAAACGCCTCCTTTAAATAAGTATAGCACAAGCGCGTGTGTAATTCAACAATTTTCATAAAAAATTTTGTAGAAATTGTTGAAATATTTTTTAGTTTATGTTATAATACAATATATAGTGTTTGTTTTTGAAAGGAGCTTTTTTATGAAATGTCCCGAATGTGGTTGTGAGGAAAGCAAGGTTATCGATTCGCGGCCAACGGAAAACAAGGTTCGCCGCCGCCGCGAGTGCATACAGTGCGGAGCGAGGTTCACTACTTACGAGATTATTGAAGAAGTGCCGCTGATGGTCATCAAAAAAGACCACACAATCGAGCCGTTTGACCGCGAGAAGCTGGTTGACAAGCTCTGCCGTGCGACCGTCAAGCGTCCGGTTTCGCTGGAAACTATCGAAAATATCGTCGAGGATATCGCAGCCGAGCTGAAAAATTCGCTCACGCGCGAGGTTACCTCGGACAAAATCGGCGAGGCTGTCCTGAAAAAGCTCAAGGAGGTTGACGATGTGGCGTATGTCCGTTTCGCCAGCGTTTACCGCGATTTTAACGACGTTGACAGCTTTGTTAAAATCATTTCCGAGCTGAAAGATAAAAAAATCTGAAATTTTTTCAAAAAAAGTATTGACAAACGGAAAAAGATGTGTTATAATCTTATGGTGTCACGGAAAAGTTTGCGAAAACAAGCGAATTTCAAAGAATTTTGAAAATTTTTTAAAAAATTTGAAAAAAGTGCTTGACAAATGCAAAAAGATGTGATATAATAATCAAGTCGCCGCGAGAGAGCTGCTAAAACCGAGAG
>CAZKBF010000022.1:0-28301 GCA_964551225.1 uncultured Ruminococcus sp. | reverse complement strand
TAACCGAAACACCCGTTTTGGTTTGCGTTTCGGGAAAAATTGTTGAAATGGGAGAAAAATTATGAGAGAAATCAATGCTGAAGTAATCACAAATGCTGTTGCCAAGCTCTGCGTAGAGGCAAATTTGCATCTGCCCGAGGGTATGCGCGAGTGTATCAGAAACGCCCAAAATAACGAGGAGAGCGAGCTTTGCAAGAGCGTTCTCGGTGACCTTGAGCGCAATCTTGACGCTGCCGAGGAGCTTTCCGTGCCGATTTGTCAGGACACGGGAATGGCTGTCGTTTTCGCGGAAATCGGGCAGGACGTACATATTATAAATGGCGGCTTCGAGGACGCGGTGAACAAGGGCGTCGCGAAGGGCTATGTTGAGGGGAAGCTGCGGTTGAGCGTTGTCGGAGACCCGATTGAGCGCGTGAACACCGGCAACAACACCCCCGCGATTATTCACACGAAAATTGTTGACGGTGAACAAATTCGGCTTATGGTCGCGCCGAAGGGCTTCGGAAGCGAGAATATGAGCCGTCTGAAGATGTTCACGCCGTCTGCTTCAAAGGAAGATATCGTCAATTTCATCATCGAAACCGCGTCGGTTGCGGGGAGCAATCCTTGCCCGCCGATTGTGGTCGGAGTGGGTATCGGCGGCGATTTCGAGCAGTGCGCGTACCTCGCGAAAAAGGCGCTCTGCCGCGATTTGACCGTGAGAAACCCGAAGGCGCTGTACGCGGAAATGGAGAAGCTCGCGCTTGACGGGATAAACCGCCTCGGAATCGGCGCGCAGGGCTTCGGCGGCACGCAGACCGCGCTCTATGTCAACATCGAGCAAGCGCCCACGCACATCGCGGGCTTGCCGGTTGCGGTGAATATGGGCTGCCACGTCACTCGGCACGCGGCTTGCGTTATTTGAGTAAGTACCGCGCAATCGCGATTAACTTTTTCGATTTTTCTGCAACCTTTTTCGGGATTGTCGGGTATTATAAGTGAATCGGAGTTTTGTTATGGATTTTTCGCTGAAAACATCGGAGAGCTTTAACGAGGTAATGCGGCACTACTTGCCGATGGTTTACCGAATAGCTTTCACGCGGCTCGGGAACGCTGCTGACGCCGAGGACGCGGCGCAGGACGTTTTTGTGCGCTATTTCAAGGCGGATAAAACCTTTGAAACCGAGGAGCACCGCCGTGCTTTTCTGATACGCTGCGCGGTTAACCGAGCGAATTCCTATGCAAAAAGCTCCCATTCCAAGCACACCGCCCACACCGACGCGCTCGAAAATCTCCCCGACGAGGCGCTTAAAACTGATGACACAACCGCTGATGCCGCTCTGAAAGCCGAGCTACACCGCGAAGTTTTGGCGGCGGTTATGCGGCTTGCGCCCGATTACCGCACGGCGATTTACCTGTTTTATTTCGAGGATATGTCGATTTCGCAGATTGCCGCGGCAACGCGTTCGCGTGAAAATACCGTAAAATCGCGGCTGTCGAGAGCGCGCGAAAAGCTGAAGGCGGAGCTTTCCGACCTCAATTTTGATTGAAAGGAGAAATTTTATGAAATTCAGCGAAGAATACAAGTCGGCGATGAACGAAATTTCTCCCGACGAACAAACCTCGCGGCGCATCGAACAGGCGATTCTCGAGCGGATTTCCGTGCCCGAAAAAACCGCGCCCGCAAAGAAGAAAAAGCCGTTTTACGTTTACGCGGGAGCGTTTTCGGGGGCTGCCGCGTGCATTGCGCTTGCGTGCTTTGTGTTGGTTAAGGTCAACTCGGGCGGCTTTACGAACAACGCGGGCGGTATGACTCTCACGACTACGAGCAGCTTTGTCAGTAAAGCCGAAGAAATGTTGACTGATACGGCGGAAAGCGCGCCGACCGATATGACGAACGAAATTGCCGAGATATCGTCCTCCGCGCCGATGAAAAACGAAAGCGGCTACGACTTCAGCGAGTACGGGTCCTCGGCGGGAAAAGCGGGACTTGAATTGCCCGCGACGCCCGAGGCTGCGGGCAGCGAAAAACAGACCACCGTGCCTCAAGACAACGCCGCGAAAGAGTACGCGATAACGTTTTTGCAGGGCGGCGGGGTTGTTCTTGAGGGTGAAGATTTTCACGCGGAATACCGTCCGGACGGCACGGTAACGCGCTTTGTAAAGCCCCAACAAGACCTTTCCCGCGCGAAAACGGAGAACGGTGAGGTGTACCGAGTTCGCCTTGAGGGCAATTATCTGTACATTTTCGAGGACGACTTGCAGACCGCGGAGTGTTACAAACTCGTTTAATTTCACAAAACAAAACGGAGCCGGTCAAGGCTCCGTATTTTTCTGTTCGGAGAAGCGGACAAGCTTCGCGATTTCCGTGGTTATGGTTTTGTCCTTTGCGTTTCCGTTTACCATAAACGTGCTGTTGCGCTTGTAAATCACGCTTCGCTTGTCGTACAGCTCGTTTAGCTGCTCCTTCGTGTTTTTCACCACAAGCGGGCGGTTTTTGTCGCCCTGAATTCTGCGGTAGCACTCCTCAAACGACGTGTTGATGTACACGGAAATTCCGCTTTCCCTCGCGTAACGCGCCGTTTCGTCGTTAATCAGCGCGCCGCCGCCCGTCGCCACAACACACCCGTTTGCAAGCTCACGGATATATTTCGCCTCAAGCTCGCGGAAATGCGGTTCGCCGAATTTGTCGAAAATTTCGGGAATAGTCATCTTCTCCGCGTTCACAATATATTTGTCGAGGTCGATAAAGTTCATCGAGAGCGCTTTCGCGAGCATTCGCCCGATGTGACTTTTCCCGCAGCCCATAAATCCGCATAAATACACGCTCATATTAAGTTCTCCATATCAATAATCAGCTTATCGATATCTTCTTTATTGAATTTTGCACCGTACCAGATTTCGTGCGCGGCAACCGCCTGTAAAACCAGCATCGCCATACCGTTCAAGCCCTTTTTGCCCTTTGCACGAGCGGTTTTCACGAGCAGAGTTTCCTTCGGGTTGTAAATCACGTCGAAAACGTAGTCAAACTTTGCGACAGCTTCCTCGGTGCAGGGCATTCTGTCGGTTTTCGGGAACATTCCCACGGGCGTTGCGTTTATCAGCAAATCGCCGCCGTCCGTTTCTTCAAGGCAGCCACTCTCGATAACCGTGATTTTCACCGAAGCGTCGGGCTTCTGCGCTTTTATTTCCTCGACAACCTTTTCGGCAAGCGGCAAATCGCTTTTCAGCGCGGCGATTGTAAGCTCTGCGCCCGAAAGTGCCGCTTCGATGCAAATCATTCTGCCGACGCCGCCGCAGCCGATAACCGTGACCTTTGAATTAAGCGTTGCGCCGAGTAAGTCGATTGACTTTGTGAAACCGATTACATCGGTGTTGTAGCCGACCTTTTCGCCGCCTTTAACGCAGTTCACCGACTGATAACGCTTCGCGCCCTCGGACAGCTCCGCGCAGTAATCGATAATCGCAACCTTGTGCGGGATTGTGACGTTAATTCCCGCGAACTCGTCGAGAAACGCGTATTTCTCCGAAAGCTCCTCGGGCGCGATATCGTTGAGCGAGTATTCCGCGGGTTTGCCCGACAGCTCAAACAAACGCGTGTGAATTTGCGGCGAGAGGGAGTGACCGAGCGGGTGCCCGATTAAGCAGTATTTGTTCATCTTATTCTCCTTTAACAGCGGCAAGCGCCTTTTCAAGCGATTCGAGATTCTCGATATTCGCGAAAACAACGCCCTTGAGTGTTTTTCTCACCAAACCGGTCAATACTTTATTCGGACCGAGCTCGATGAAAGTATCAATTCCGGCGCTTTGCATCGCGTTCAGCTCGTCTACAAATTTCACAGGTGAGCAAATATGAGCCGCGAGATAGCTCGGCATATCGGAAAAGTCCTCGAGCTTTTTGCCGTAAAGGTTTGCGTAGAAATCGCACTTCGGCGCATTGAACGTGAAATCCTTGATTGCCGCCTTGAATTCGTCGGCAGCGCTCTGCATCATTTTCGTGTGGAATGCCGCCGAAACCGCCAGCTTAACCGAGCGTTTGCCCATTTCGGTGAACTTCGCGATTGCCTCGTCAACGGCAGCCTGTTCGCCCGCGATAACCGTCTGAACAGGCGAATTGTAATTCGCGGGAGCAAGGAAGCCGTTTACCTCGCCGCAGATTTTGTCGATGGTTTCGTTGTCCGCGCCGATAATCGCAGCCATTGCGCCCGTCGAGTTCTCGGCAGCCTTTGCCATAGCCTCGCTGCGCAGCTTGATTGCCTTGAAAGCGTCCTCGAGCGTCAGCATTCCGCTTGCGTACATCGCCGCGTATTCACCGAGAGAGTGTCCCGCAACCGCCTCGCAGTCCAACCCGTTTTCACGAGCCGCGCAAAGCGACAGCAGCGAAGCCGTGAATATCGCGGGCTGCGAAAGACGCGTCTGCGCAAGCTCCTCGGCAGTCGAATTCGCGAGCTTGTCCTTCAGGTCAAAGCCCAAGATATCCGAGCCGCACTCGAGGATTTCCTTCGCAGGTGTGAATTTTTCCGCCAAATCCAGCCCCATTCCCTGATACTGCGAGCCTTGTCCCGAAAATAAAAATGCCTTTTTCATAATAAAATTTTTCCTTTCCTCGGCGTTTTGCCGTTTAATTTCATCTTACTACTTGACAAATTACACAAAATAGGGTAAAATAATAATGTATTGTTATTTTGTGGTACGATATTATTATACAATATTTTTAAAATAAAATCAAGGAGATTTTTGATGAGCGGACTAGAAATTGTAGGAACAGGAAGTTATTTTCCCGAATTTGTTGCCGATAACGACAAGTTTTCGGAAATTCTCGACACCTCGGACGAGTGGATTTTCCCGAGAACGGGTATCAAACAGCGCCACATCGCCGTGGACAAGCCGAATTATTTTATGGGTGTGAACGCCGCGAAAAACGCGCTTGAAAACGCGGGAATGTCCGCGGAGGAGATTGACCTCATTATCGTTTCAACCTGCACGCCCGATTTCTTCTATCCCGCGATGTCTTGTCTGATACAGAAGCAAATCGGCGCGAAGAACGCGTCCTGCTTCGATGTGAACAGCGCTTGCACGGGCTTTATCACGGCGGTTGATATCGCGCACAAGTTCCTCGAGACCGGCGCACACAAAAATGTGCTCGTTGTAGCAAGCGAAAAGCTCTCCGCTCAACAGGACTACACCGACAGAGCCTCCTGCATACTTTTCGGCGACGCAGCGGGCGCGGTTGTTTTGAGGAAGAGCGAGAAGAAGTTCAGCTCGTTTATGGGCGCGGAGGGCGACGAGTTTGAGGCGCTTTACTGCAAGGTTCACTACGAAAGCAACTGCCCGTTCTACGAAAACGAGGACGATTTCTTCAACAACCGCTTCGATACCTTCGCAAAGAAGAATTTTTTGGTTCAGGACGGAAAAGCTGTATATAAGTTCGCGGTAAACGCGATGTCAAACGCAGTGAGCGTTGTCGCGAAGGATTTCGGGATTTCTCCCGAGGAGCTGGATTTGGTTATCCCGCATCAGGCAAATCTCCGCATAATCGCCAAAGCAACCGAGCTTCTCGGAATTTCATCTGATAAAGTTTACACGAATATCGAATATATGGGAAATGTTTCCAGCGCGTGCATTCCCGTGGCTCTCGACGAGCTCAACCGCGCGGGCAGAGTGAAGAAGGGTATGAAGCTCTGTATGGTTGGCTTCGGCGCGGGACTTACATTCGGTTCTATTATAATGGAAGTTTAAGATATATTAAATAATGTAGAAGGGGTTAAACTATGAGTAAAACTGCAATTATCACAGGTTCGGGAAGAGGAATTGGCGCTGCGATTGCCAAGCGGCTTGCAAAGGACGGCTTCGATATCGTTATAAACGAGCTTTCCGAGCAGGCGGGCGAGCAAACCGCCGAGGAGTGCCGCGCGCTTGGCGTTAAGGCGAGCGTTTATGCGTGCGATGTTTCAAACTACGCGCAGTGCGAGGAAATGGTCAAGAAGGTCAAGGAGGAGTTCGGCACAATCGATGTTCTCGTCAACAACGCCGGCATCACCCGCGACGGTCTGCTTCTGCGAATGAGCGAGGAAACCTACGACGATGTTATCAGAATTAACCAGAAATCCGTGTTCAATATGACAAAGCTGGTCGGCGCGGTTATGCTGCGCCAAAAGGGCGGAAGCATCGTAAATCTCGCGTCGGTTGCCGGTCTTTACGGAAACCCCGGTCAGATGAACTATTCCGCTTCAAAGGGCGCGGTTATCTCGATGACCAAAACCGCGGCAAAGGAGCTCGGCTCGCGCGGTATTCGTGTGAACGCGGTTGCTCCCGGATTTATCAGCACGCCGATGACCGACAAGCTCACTGACGAGCAGAAAAACGCTATTCTCGCGCAGATTGCCATGAAGCGCTACGGCACGGCGGACGAGGTCGCAAATGTTGTCGCGTTCCTCTGCGGCGAGCAGTCGTCCTATGTGACGGGACAGATTGTTGAAATCAGCGGCGGATTAAGTATGTGAGAAATTCGGAGGAAGTATGGATAGAAGAGTTGTAATAACAGGTTTGGGGTGCGTTACTCCTTGCGGAAACTCGCCCGAGGAGCTTTGGAACAGCCTTTTGGAAGGCAAGCACGGCTTTGAGCTTGCGCCGTGGTTTCCCGACCAGGAGCCCGATAATCTGAACGTTGTCGCGAGAGTAAAGAACTTTGACCCGACGAGTGTTATCGACAAGAAAGAGGTTCGCAGAAGCGACGTTATCACGCAGTTTGCGGTTTTCTGCGCCGACCAGGCTCTCAAGGACGCGGGAACCGATTTGAAAGACCTCGACCCGTTTAAAGTCGGCTGCGTTATCGGAAGCGGCATCGGCGGCATCGAAACGACCTATGAGGAAATGTTCAATTACCGCGAGAAGGGCAACAAGCGCGTTTCCGTGTTCACGATAACCAAGATGATTGGAAATATGGCGGCGGGAACGGTTGCTATTAAGTTTGGCTTCAAGGGCTCGAATTTCTGCGTAACAACAGCTTGCGCTACCGGCACGCAGTCAATCGGCGAGGCTTTCAGAATGATTAAGCACGGCTATCTTGACGCGGCGCTTGCGGGCGGCACGGAGCACGCAGATATCGGCTTCTGCCTCGCCTCGTTCAACAATATGAAGGCAATCACGCGCTCGCAGGACGTTGACAAGGCTTCTATCCCGTTTGACGCGGAGAGAAGCGGCTTCGTTCTCGGAGACGGCTGCGGAATTGTTGTTCTCGAGGAGTACGAGCACGCAAAGGCGCGCGGTGCCAAGATTTACGCGGAAATCAAGGGCTACGGCTCAACCTGCGACGCTTACCACGAAACAAGCCCCGACCCCGAGGGTGCGGGCGGTGCACAAGCGATGAGACTTGCTGTTGAGGAAGCGGGAATTCCGTTTGAGCAGGTAAACTATATCAACGCGCACGGCACTTCCACTCACATGAACGATATGACCGAAACCAAGGCTATAAAGGCAGCTTTCGGTGAACACGCGAAGAATATCGCGATAAACTCCACAAAGTCGATGACGGGACACCTTCTCGGTGCTGCGGGCGGCGTTGAGGCTATCGTCACGGCGCTTTCTGTCAAGAACGGAAAGGTTCACCGCACGCTCGGCTACAAGACGCCCGACCCGGAGTGCGACCTCGATTATGTTACAGAGGGCACGCGCGAGATGAAGGTAACCGCGGCTTTGAGCAACTCGCTCGGCTTCGGCGGTCACAACGGCTGTATCTGCCTTGTCCCTGTTGAGGTCAACTCTTAAAACCTTGTTTGAGCAAAATTGTGCATTGCACATCATCTTCGTCAGTCAGCAAGCGAAAGCTTTGCTGCGACGGCGTCCGTGCCGTCGCTTTGGGCTTTCGCTCCGCAACATCGTGTTGCACCTTCTCGTAAGGCATCAAGCCTTACTTCGTCGGTTTTCCTAGAATCTGATGCGCCCTGCCCAATTTTGCTATTCAAACCGGTTTTAAGAGTCTCCCTTGAGTAACCAACTGAATTTCGGAGGATTTATAATGAGTACAAAGGAAAAAATAATCACCCCTATCGAGGACACCGTGGAGTGCGTTGAGGCGCTTGCGAAAATCGTCAAGGAGAACAAGCTCTCCAAAATCAAAATCAGCACCGAGCAGATGGATATCGTAATCGAGGGCGAGTGCCGCCCCGTGCCTCCTGTTATGCCCGCGATGCCGCCGATGGGAATGCCCGCGATGCCGATTAGCGCGCCCGCCGGGAGCGCTCCCGCGGCTGCCGCAAAGCCTGTTGAAGAGGCAAAGGGCAACATCATCACCTCTCCGATTGTCGGCACATTTTATTCGTCACCCGCTCCCGAGAAGCCTGCTTATGTTAAGGTTGGCGACAGCGTAAACGCGGGCGATGTTGTGTGCATTATCGAGAGTATGAAGCTGATGAACGAGATTAACAGCGAGTTCTCGGGCAAGGTTGCCGAAATTTACGTCAACAACGGCGAGCCCGTGGAATTTGGACAAAAGCTGATGAGAATTGAATAAGGAGCGGCTATGACTTTAAATCTTGAGCAAATCAAAGAAATTATCCCTCATCGCGACCCGTTTTTGCTTATCGATGAGGTAACCGAGCTTGAACCGGGCGTTCGCGTAACTGCGAAAAAGTACCTCAAGCCCGATGAATATTGGTTTAAGGGGCACTTCCCCGGACAGCCCGTAACCCCCGGCGTGCTGATGATTGAGATGCTCGCGCAAGCGGGTGCGGTCTGCGCGCTTTCGCTGCCCGAGAACAGAGGCAAAATCGCGTTCTTCGCGGGTATCGACAAGGCGCGTTTCAGAGGACAGGTTCTGCCGGGCGACACGCTTGAGCTGTCGGTTGAGATGACCGAGCAGAGAGGCCCTATCGGCTTCGGAAAAGCCGTTGCCAAAGTGAACGGCAAGAAAGTTGTTACCGCAGAGATTTCCTTCGCGGTTTCCGAACCCAAGTCCGAATAAATGTTGGGAGTAGACGGAATGTTTAATAAAATACTTATCGCAAATCGCGGAGAAATTGCCATTCGCATAATGAGAGCCTGCCGTGAGCTCGGAATAAAGACCGTCGCGGTGTACTCCGAGGCGGACAAATCCGCGCTCCACGCGCAGATTGCCGACGAAGCAATTTGTATAGGTCCGGCAGCGTCAAAGGACAGCTACCTCAACACCAAGGCAATTCTCGCCGCTTGTGAAATTACCCACGCCGAGGCAATTCACCCCGGTTTCGGGTTCTTGTCCGAAAACGCGGATTTTGCGCGCTTGTGTGAAAAGTGCGGGATTGCTTTTATCGGTCCTACCGGCGACATTATGGACGCAATGGGCGACAAGGCAAGCGCAAAGCAAACGATGAAAAACGCGGGAGTGCCTGTTATTCCCGGCTCGGACGGCGTTGTCCCGACACTTGAAAAGGCGTATGAGCTTTGTCGGGAAATCGGTTATCCCGTTATGCTGAAAGCGTCGGCGGGCGGCGGCGGACGCGGAATTCGTCTCGTCAACACCGAGGACGAGCTCGAGAGCAACTTCCTCACGGCAAGCAAAGAAGCGCTCGATTTCTTCGGAAACGGCGATATCTACATCGAGAAATTCCTCGTAAATCCGCGCCACATCGAGTTCCAGCTCCTTGCGGACAACTACGGAAACGTCGTTCACCTCGGAGAGCGCGACTGCTCGCTTCAGCGCAGAAACCAGAAGGTTCTCGAGGAAAGCCCCAGCCCCATTATGACCGAGGAGCTTCGCGAAAGAATGGGAAATGCGGCGGTAAGCGCGGCGAAGGCTTGCGGTTATCGGAACGCGGGCACGATAGAATTTCTTGTTGATAAGGACAAGAATTTCTATTTTATGGAAATGAACACGAGAATTCAGGTCGAGCACCCCGTAACCGAGTTTGTCACGGGAATTGACCTTGTAAAAGCGCAGATTAGGATTGCGGCGGGCGAGCGGCTTTGGTTCTCGCAGAAGGACGTCAAGGTGAGCGGACACGCGATTGAGTGCCGCATAAACGCCGAGGACCCGCGCCACGGCTTCCGTCCTTGCCCCGGAACGATAAATTCGCTTCACGCACCGGGCGGCTTTAATGTGCGCATCGACAGTGCCGTTTACGCCGGCTACACGATTCCGCCGTATTACGACAGTATGATTGCCAAGCTGATTGTTCACGGCAGCGACAGGGAAGAAGCGATTATGAAAATGCGTGTGGCGCTTGCGGAGTTCATCATCGGCGGCGTTGAAACGAACATTGATTTTCAGCTTCGTCTGCTGCGTGACGAGAATTTCGTCAAGGGTGAATTCGACAACGGTTATCTTAACCGAACAAACATTATGGAGGAGTAATCGCCGATGAATATTGAGGATATGTTCAAGGTCGTCAAGGCGCGTTTCACCGACGATAATCACCAAAGCCCAGCCGAGGCTGAAAAGGACGTTGAAATTCCGCAGGATTTGCTGTTCAAATGCCCGCGCTGCGGCGGCGTTTTGTACAACGATGAGTTTGTGAACAATATGAAGGTCTGCCCGAAATGCGGCTACCACGCGCGTTTGACGTGGGAAGAGCGGCTTGATATGACCGTTGACAAGGACAGCTTCCGCGAGCTTGACGAGAATTTGGTTTCGCTCAACCCAATCGGTTTCCCGCACTACGAGGAAAAGGTCGCGAAAATGGGCGAGCAGTGCAATATGAAAGAGGCAATCGTCACGGGTGAGTGCACAATCCGCGGTTATCGCTGCGTGCTCGGCGTGATGGACAGCCACTTTATGATGGCGAGTATGGGCAGCGTTGTCGGCGAGAAAATCACCCGCGCGTTTGAATACGCAACGGAAAAGGGCTTGCCCGTGATTATGTTCACGGCTTCGGGCGGTGCGAGAATGCAGGAGGGAATTATCTCCCTTATGCAAATGGCGAAAACCTCGGGTGCCGTTAAACGTCACAACGATGCGGGCGGGCTGTATGTAACGGTTCTCACCGACCCCACGACAGGCGGCGTTCAGGCTTCGTTTGCGAGCCTCGGCGATATACTGATTGCCGAGCCGAAGGTGCTGATAGGCTTCGCGGGGCGCAGAGTTATCCAAAACACCGTGAGAACGCGGCTTCCCGATGATTTCCAGTCCGCGGAGTTCCAGATGGAGAGCGGATTGCTGGATATGATAGTTGAGCGCGGAATGATGAGGAAAGCGCTCTCGAATATACTTAAGCTGCACGGCTTTCCGAAGGAGGCGCGCTGATGAACAATCTTACAACTTGGGAGCGAATGGAGCTTATCCACAACAAAAACCGCCCCACCGTCAATGATTACATTCCCGCGCTTTTCACGAGATTTATGGAGTTTCACGGGGACAGAATGTGCGGCGATGACGGCGCGATTATCGGCGGAATTGGCTTTTTGAGCGATACACCGGTGACTGTTCTCGCGCAGGTCAAGGGCAGAACGCTTGATGAAAACAAGAAATCGAATTTCGCGATGCCGCACCCCGAGGGTTACCGCAAGGCGCTGCGTTTAGCGAAGCAAGCCGAGAAATTCCACAGACCGATTGTGTGTCTTGTGGACACGCCCGGCGCGTATTGCGGAGTTGAGGCGGAGAAGCGCTGTCAGGGCGAAGCGATTGCGCGGAATTTGTACGAATTTATGACGCTCAAAACGCCGATTGTCACGGTAATTCTCGGCGAGGGCGGAAGCGGCGGTGCGCTGGCTTTGGCGGTGTGCGACGAGCTTGCGATGCTCCAGAACGCGATTTACAGCGTAATTTCCCCGAGAAGCGCGGCTTCCATTCTTTGGAAAGACCCGACAAAGGAGAAGGAAGCAGCCGAAATCCTCAAGATAACCGCAGAGGATTTGCTGCGGTTTGGCGTGTGCGACAAGATTATTCCCGAGCCCGAGGGCGGCGCGCATCTTCAGCCCGCGGTGACCGCCGACAGCATCTACGAGTACATCGTTGACGCGGTTTCGCGGCTCAAAACAGTTGAAATGAAGCAGCTTTTGGACAACCGTTATCAGAAATTTAGAAAAATTGGTATGTTTACCGAATAATTTTAGTAAAAATTACCTGTAATTTTTGATAATTTGGTATTGATTATTTTCAGATAATGCTTTATAATAGTATTTGACGATTCCGGAACACCGGTAAAAATATTTGGAGGTTTTTTAAATGGACATTTTTGAAAAGGTAAGAGATCTTATTGCAGACCAGCTCGACATCGCAGACAAGGACACCATCACGGAAAGTTCTTCCATCACCGATGACCTCGGCGCTGACTCTCTCGACGTTGTTGACCTTGTTATGGCAATCGAGGACGAGTTCTCCGTTGAAATCCCCGAGGACGAGGTTGAGAATATCAAGCTCGTCGGCGATATCGTTAAGTATATCGAGGATAAGCAGTAATTTCACACCCTTTAAATCCCGACGGTTTTTCCTGTCGGGATTTTTGTTATGGTGTTATGCTTTTTACAAAATTAGCTATGTATTTTACAAAAAAACACTTGAAAATTTTTTGATTTTAGTGTACAATATATAGTGTAATGTTCTGTTGGTTTACAGCAGAGAAATTTCATAAAACGAAAGGAAAATGAACTATGAGCAAGCTCAACAAGAAGAATGTAGAGGATTTGAACGTAAAGGGAAAGCACGTTCTGGTACGCGTGGATTTCAACGTTCCGCTGAAGGACGGCAAAATCACCAACGATAACCGTATCACCGCGGCTCTTCCCACTATCAATAAGCTGACCGAAAACGGCGCAAAGGTTGTTTTGTGCTCGCACCTCGGCAAGCCCAAGAACGGCCCCGAAGCTAAATTCAGCCTCAAGCCTGCTGCTGACAGACTCGCTGAACTCGTTTCCGCAAAGGTTACTTTCGCTCCCGATGACACTGTTGTTGGTGAGAACGCAAAGAAGGCTGTTGCCGAGATGAATGACGGCGATATCGTTGTTCTCGAGAACACCCGCTTCCGTGGTGCTGACGAAACCAAGAACGGCGAAGGCTTCTCCAAGGAGCTTGCTGACCTCGTTAACGGCGAGATTTTCGTTATGGACGCGTTCGGTTCTTCTCACAGAGCGCACGCTTCTACCGTTGGCGTAACAAAGTTCGTTAAGGAGACCGCTGTTGGCTACCTGATGAACAAGGAAATCGAGTTCCTCGGCAACGCTGTCGAGAACCCCGAGCGTCCGTTTGTTGCAGTTCTCGGCGGTGCAAAGGTTGCCGACAAGCTCAACGTTATCTCCAACCTGCTTGAAAAGTGCGACACGCTGATTATCGGCGGCGGTATGGCTTACACCTTCCTCAAGGCACAGGGCAAGGAAGTTGGTACTTCGCTCGTTGATGACGAGAAGATTGATTACTGCAAGGATATGATTGCCAAGGCTGAAAAGAACGGCAAGAAGCTCCTTCTCCCCATCGATACCACTATCGCAAAGGCGTTCCCTGACCCGATTGACGCTCCTATCGATGTACAGGTTGTTGACTCCGACAAGATTCCCGCAGATATGATGGGACTTGATATCGGCGACAAGACGATGAAGCTCTTCGCAGACGAGGTTAAGGCTGCAAAGACTGTTGTATGGAACGGCCCGATGGGCGTTTTCGAGAACCCCACTCTCGCAAAGGGTACAATCGCTGTTGCAAAGGGAATGGCTGAAGCAAACGCTACCACAATCATCGGCGGCGGCGACTCGGCTGCGGCTGTTGTTCAGCTCGGCTTCGCTGACAAGATGAGCCACATCTCCACCGGCGGCGGCGCTTCTCTCGAATACCTCGAAGGCAAGGGCCTGCCCGGCATCGACGCTATTCAGGACAAGTAATTTCCGAAGCTATGGGCGGACAGATTTGTTCGCCCTTTAGCTGTTTTGGGTAAAAATGAAAAGAATAATCTCTTTGATTACCGCGCCGCTGATACTCATTTGTGTATTTTTCACGGGTTGCTCGGCGGAAAAATCGGTTGACTATTCGCTGGCGGAGAATTGGGCTTACCTTGAAAACGCTGTTGAAAACAAGTCTGCGGACGTGTTCTTCGTTTGTCCTACGGTTTATTCTGGCGGTGAAAACCAAAATATGCCGCTGGACGATGAAGCGACAAAGGCAAGCTTTCTCGGGGCAACGAATATGGAGAAGGGCATCTACGACGGTGACGCGAGATTTTTTGCTCCGTATTATCGGCAGGCTGGACTTTCGGTGTACAAAATGCCCGAGAACGAGCGCGAGCAGTATCTCAACGCCGCCTATAAGGACGTAAAAGCCGCATTTGAGTATTATATGAACAAATACAACAACGGCAGACCGATTGTTCTAGCGGGATTTTCGCAGGGCGCGGATATGTGCATAAGGCTTGTCAAGGACTGCTTCGCTGATGAAAAGCGGCAGAAGCAGCTTGTGGCGTGCTACGCGATAGGCTGGCGGGTGACCGAGGACGAGGTGAAATCTTGTCCGCAGCTCAAATTTGCCGAGGGTGAAAGCGACACGGGTGTTGTGGTTGCGTTCAACAGCGAGGCGGAGAGCGTGAGCGGCTCGCTGCTTATCCCGAGCGGCACAAAAACGCTTGCCATAAACCCGCTTAATTGGAAAACCGACAGCACTCCCGCAGACAAGTCGCTTAACGAGGGTGCTTGTTTCACGGATTACAGCGGTGAAATCAAGAGCGAAATCCCCGCGCTCACGGGAGCTTATATCGATGAAAAACGCGGCGCGCTGAAGGTTACCGACGTAAATTCAGCGGATTATCTGCCTGTTTTGGATATCTTCGAGGACGGGGTTTACCATTTGTATGATTATCAGTTCTTTTACAGAAATCTGCAAAAGAATGTACAAACACGCATAAGTGCGTTCAACAAGTAATATTGGCGTAAAACGCTATGAGAAAGGAAGTTTTACTATGAACAAATCTGTAAGAAAAGCGGTTATCGCGGGCAACTGGAAGATGAACAAAACCCGTCCCGAGGCAAAGGCTCTGCTTGAGGAACTCAAGCCGCTGGTTGCCGACGTAAAGGGCGTGGAAATCGTCGCTTGCGTTCCGTTCACCAACCTTGAAACCGCTCTTGCCGCAACCGAGGGCACAAATATCAAAATCGGCGCGGAGAACTGCCACTTCGAGAAGAGCGGCGCGTTCACGGGCGAAATTTCTGCGGATATGCTCGCGGAAATGGGCGTGGAGTACGTTGTTCTCGGTCACTCCGAGCGCAGACAGTATTTCAACGAAACCGATGAAACCGTTTACAAGCGCACAAAGGCTGCTCTTGCTGCCGGTCTGAAGCCTATCGTTTGCGTTGGCGAGCTGCTTTGGGAGCGCGAGTGCAACATCACCGAGGAGGTTATCGCGCGTCAGATTAAGCTGGATTTCTACGACATCTCCGCCGAGGATATGAAGAAGTGCATCATCGCTTACGAGCCCGTTTGGGCAATCGGTACCGGCAAAACCGCGACCGCAGAGCAGGCTGAAGAGGTTTGCGCATTTATCAGAGCGCAGCTCGAAAAGAAGTACGACAAGGCAACCGCAGACGCTGTTACCATTCAGTACGGCGGCTCGATGAACGCGAAGAATGCCGAGGAGCTTGTCAAGAAGCCCAACGTTGACGGCGGACTTATCGGCGGCGCTTCGCTGAAAGCACCCGATTTTACCGCGATTATCAAGGCTGCCGAGGCGAACTGACCGTAACCGATTCGTTCTGTGAGGGAGGTTATTCTTATGAGTATTAAGGAAATTGCATACAGCATCTTGGATAATCTTAACGAAGAACAGCTAAAGGGATTTATTATGATGTTTCGCGGCGTTTCGGGTATGGAAATTCCAAACGAGAAAACTCTTGCGGCAATGCAGGAGGCGGAGGATATTCTTTCCGGCAAAATCAAAGCGAAGAGCTACGACAGCGTTCAGGAGCTTTTTGAGGATTTGGCATCGTGAGATATATGCTTGAAATGACCGATAGCATAAAGATTCTGACTTCAACCGGCTCTCACAGCGATTTGTTTAATCTGTAATTCAACGAAAGAAGGTATAAAATAAATGTCAAAACCTGTATTATTGGTAGTAATGGACGGCGTTGGTTTCTCGAAAACGGGGCTCGGCGACGCTGTAACTCTGGCGAATACGCCCACTTTGGACTGGCTGCTCGCAAACTGCCCGAACACGCGCCTCAAAGCGCACGGCGGTGCGGTCGGACTGCCCTCCGATGACGATATGGGCAACTCCGAGGTTGGTCACAACGCGCTCGGCTGCGGACAGATTTACTCGCAGGGCGCAAAGCTCGTAAACGAGAGCATCGAGAGCGGCAAAATGTACAACTCGGCTGCTTGGAAGGAGCTTGTCGCAAACTGCGTTTCCAAGAATTCCACGATGCACTTCATCGGTCTTTTGTCCGACGGTAACGTTCACTCGAACATCTCGCACCTGTTCAATATGCTGAAAAAGGCAAAGGCTGACGGTGTGAAAAAGGCGCGCGTTCACTGCCTGCTGGACGGTCGTGACGTTCCCGCAACCTCCGCTCCTATTTATATCGAGCAGCTCGAAAAGGTGCTCACGGAGCTGAATGACGACAATTTCAACGGCAAAATCGCTTCCGGCGGCGGCCGCATGAAGATTACAATGGATAGATATCAGGCTGATTGGGCGATGGTAGAGCGCGGCTGGAACACCCACGTTAAGGGCGAGGGCAGACAGTTCTCATCGGCTGCCGAGGCTGTTGAGACGCTCCGCAGCGAGACCGGTGCAATCGACCAAGACCTGCCCGCGTTTGTTATCGCGGAAAACGGCGAGCCTGTCGGAAAAATCGTTGACGGAGACAGCGTAATTTTGTTCAACTTCCGTGGCGACCGTGCAATCGAGCTTTCTATGGCGTTCGACAACGACGAGTTCACCCACTTCGAGCGCGGCGGCAAACCCAACGTTTGCTACGCGGGTATGCTCGAGTATGACGGTGATATGAAGCTCCCGAAGCGCTTCCTCGTAAACCCGCCCGAAATTCACGACACGCTTTCCGAGGTGCTTGTTGCGGCGAAGCTCAACCAGTACGCGGTGTCCGAGACGCAGAAGTACGGTCACGTTACCTATTTCTGGAACGGCAACCGCAGCGGCAAGTTCTCCGAGGAGCTTGAAACGTTCAAGGAAATCCCCTCGGATAACGTCAGCTTCGACCAGCGCCCGTGGATGAAGAGCGCGGATATTGTCGATGATTTGATTGAGGCAATCAAGTCGAAGAAGTACGATTTCCTGCGCTGCAATTTCCCGAACGGCGATATGGTTGGTCACACGGGCTCGCTTCAGGCGACGATTATCGGCGTTGAGGCGGTTGATATCGGTCTTGCAAGACTGATGAAGGTTTGCGACGAGTACGGCGTGACGATGCTCATTACCGCCGACCACGGCAACGCGGACGAGATGCTCGAAAAGAACAAGAAGGGCGACATTCAGGTTCGCACCGCGCACTCGCTCAACCCCGTTCCGTTCATCATCTACGACAAGGACGTCAAGTACACCATCAAGGACGGCGAGTACGGTCTGTCAAACGTTGCTCCGACTGTTGTAAAGATGTTCGGTCTTGAAGCTCCCGCTTGCTGGCAAGAGAGTATGATTTAACGGCAAAATTGCATAAAAACGCGCGTTTCCGGTTGTTTCGGGAACGCGCTTTTCTATTATAATAAAGTAATCTGCTCGGGCTCGTCGAGCGTGTTGAGGAACGAAAAAACCTCGTTCTGATTGCGGACAATGCCGTGTTTATCGCAAAATTCCGTGAAATACCGCCAAAGCTTCTCGTGATTTGGCGAGGGTAGCTCGTAGTTGTTGCCGTAATATTTCACATATTTTTGCTTTAAATCGGGGAAATTTTTGTCGAGCGCGGCGTAAAAATACTCTCGGTCACCGCTTCGCAGCGTCAACCCCATTCCGAACGAAATTATCCCGTAAACACCCGCTTCTGCGATGTATTCAAGCAGCTTTGCGAGATTTTCCACGGTATCGTTGATGAACGGCAGAAGCGGCGTGAGCCACACGACTGTCGGAATTCCGCGCTTTTTCATCTCGCGCAGCACCTCAACCCGCCTTGAAGTCACGCACACATTTGGCTCTACAATGCGGCAAAGCGTGTCGTCGGCGGTCGTGAGCGTCATCTGAACCACGGCTTTTGTTTTGCTGTTGATTTTTTCCAGCAAGTCGATATCGCGCATAACCAAGTCTGATTTCGTGAGCAGCGCTGCGCCAAAATCGTATTTGTCAATAATTTCCAAGCACCGCCGCGTTATCCGCAAATCCTTCTCAATCGGGATATACGGGTCGCACATCGCGCCCGTGCCTATCATACAGCGCCGCCGTTTCGCCCGCAGAGCCGTTTCAAGCAGCTCGGGCGCGTTTTGTTTAACCTCGATATCCTCGAAATCGTGCGGCATATTGTAGCAGTCGCTGCGCGCGTCGCAGTAAATGCACCCGTGCAAACAGCCGCGGTACACGTTCATACCGTTTTTCGCGCTCAAAATTCCCTTCGCGTTAACAAAGTGCATCTTATCCCCTGTTTCAGAACAATTAGTTATATGAACATTATACCGCATTTCACCGCGTTTGTCAAGACTTGTCCCTATAAATATAGTATAAAATCGCGGGAAAATACAGAATATAGTAATATTGCACAATTTATTATTAAAAAATTAGCGCCAGTTTGTAATCTTTTTTTGCAAAAACCCTTGACAAAATGAGTTAAATGTGATAAATTATAATTAGCACTCGGAGAGAGTGAGTGCTAAACAAAATTAAACGGCGAATAAAAAGAAAGGTGTGAGTTTCGGTGGATACGCGTGGAATGAAAATTCTGACGGCGATTATCGACGAGTATATCAGAACAGGCGAGCCGGTCGGCTCAAAAGCTCTTGCCGAAACGCACGACCTCAAGGTGTCCTCCGCGACAATCCGCAACACAATGGCGGCTCTTGAGCAGGAGGGTTACCTCGACCACCCGCACACCTCCGCGGGGCGCGTGCCGACGTTCAAGGGCTTTCGGTACTATATCGACAACCTGATGAACCCCGAGCCTGTCGCTGCCGAAAACATCTCGAAAATCGACGAGTTTTTTGACGAGAGCAGCCTCACCGATGACGCGATAATCGAAAGCGCCTCGACTGCGCTTGCCGAAATCACGAAATGCGCGGCGATTTCCACAAATCACGCGTCAAAGTTTTCGGTGATATCAAAGGTTGACGTTATCCCGACAGGGCGGAGAATGTACGTTCTTCTTCTGATAACCTCGAACGGTGCGATTAAAAACAAGGTCTGCCGAATGGAATTTGACCTCACCGACGAGCAGATGCGCGGCTTCACGGAGTTTTTGAACGACCACTTGCGCGGCGTTAACCTCGAAAATATGTCCGAGGAGTATGTCGAAAAGCTGGTTTCCGCGATGAGCAGCTATATGCTCTCGCTCTCGCCGCTTCTTCACGCGGTTTACGAGCTGTCCGAGGAAATGATGCGCGACAGCGTTGCCGTGAAAGGCGAGGCAAATCTTCTCGCGTGCAGCGAAATCCCCGCACAGGACGTGATGAAATTCCTCGAGCAGAAAAGTCTGTTCCCCGAGATGCTCGACGGAGCGCTTTCGGGAATTTCGGTGAAATTCGGCGAGGAGGACGGAACGTTTGCGATTTCTAACTCAACTGTTGTGAGCGCAAACTATTATAAAGACGGTAAGCCCGCGGGAACTCTCGGTATAATCGGTCCGATGAGGCTCGATTACCGAAAGGTTATCCCGTATATCGAATATTTGAGCAAAAAAGTAACGCGACTGCTTTCCGATGAGGGCTGTTTGCAGATAGAAAGTGAGGAAATTGACGACAATGATGAATGAAGAAGAAATAGAAAAGACCGAGGACATTCCCGAGGAACAGGCTGAACAAAATGTTGAACAGGAAAATCAGCCCGAGGAAACCGAGGCAAACGAAGCCGACAAGGTTGCCGAGGAGCTTTCCGCGGTCAAGGAGCAGCTCGTTCGGACAATGGCGGAGTACGATAACTTCCGCAAGCGTTCACAGCGCGAAAAGGACGCGCTTCGAGCTGATATTATCGTAAACGTGACCTCAAAGTTTTTGCCCGTTATGGACAATCTCGAGAGAGCGCTTAACGCGGATTGTACCGACGAGAATTACAAAAGCGGCGTGAAGATGATTTACGACAGCTTTATGGAAACGCTCAAAGGTCTCGGCGTTGAGGAAATCGAAAGCGACGGCGCGGATTTCTCGCCGAATTTGCATCAGGCGGTGCAGAAAATCCAGTCCGAGGAAGTTGAAAGCGGAAAGGTTGCTCAAACCTTCGCAAAGGGCTACAAAATCGGCGACAAGGTTATCAGATTTGCGGTAGTCGCTGTTGCCGAATAGCAATAAAGGTTCTTCACGAACCAAATAAAAAGCAAGAAATTTCATTTTGAAAAGGAGATATTACTATGAGCAAGATTATTGGTATTGATTTAGGTACAACAAATAGCTGCGTATCCGTTATCGAGGGCGGCGAGCCTGTGGTTATCACGAACTCCGAGGGTTCGAGAACAACTCCTTCGGTTGTCGCTTTCACAAAGGACGGCGAGCGCCTCGTCGGACAGCTTGCAAAGAATCAGGCTGTTCAGAACCCCGATAAGACCGTTATTTCAATCAAGCGCCACATGGGCAGCGATTACAAGGTTGACATCGACGGTAAAAAGTATACCCCGCAGGAAATTTCCGCGATGATTTTGATGAAGCTGAAGGGTGACGCGGAAGCTTATCTCGGCGAGAAGGTTTCGGACGCGGTTATCACCGTTCCCGCTTACTTCACCGACTCGCAGCGTCAGGCAACCAAGGACGCAGGTCAGATTGCCGGACTTAACGTTCAGCGTATCATCAACGAGCCGACTGCCGCAGCTCTTGCTTACGGTGTAGATAAGGAAGAAGAGCAGAATATCGTGGTTTACGACCTCGGCGGCGGTACGTTCGATGTATCCGTAATCAACATCGGTGACGGTGTTCAGGAGGTTCTCGCAACTGCCGGCAACAACCACCTCGGCGGCGATGACTTTGACCAGAGAATTATCGATTGGCTGAAAGATGAGTTCAAGAAGTCTGACGGAATTGACCTGTCGAGCGATAAGTTCGCTATGCAGAGATTGAAGGACGAGGCTGAAAAGGCGAAGATTGCCCTCTCCAACTCCACCACCGTCAACATCTCCATTCCTTATATCACCGCAGACGCAACAGGTCCCAAGCACCTGAATGTAACCCTTTCGAGAGCAAAGTTCAACGACCTCACCTCCGACCTTGTTGAAATGACAATGGGCCCGCTCAAGCAGGCAATTTCGGACAGCGGTCTTGACAAGAAGGATATCCACAAGATTTTGCTTGTCGGCGGTTCTACAAGAATCCCCGCTGTACAGGACGCTGTTAAGAACTTCATCGGCAAGGAGCCGTTCAAGGGCATCAACCCTGATGAGTGCGTTGCAATCGGCGCTTCTATTCAGGGCGGCGTTCTCAACAAGGAAGTACAGGGCATCGTTCTGCTCGATGTAGCGCCGCTGTCGCTCGGTATCGAGACCGCAGGCGGTATCTGCACGAGAATGATTGAGCGCAACACCACTATTCCTACCAAGGAAACCAAGGTGTTCACAACCTACGCAGACAACCAGCCGTCTGTTGATATAAACGTTCTTCAGGGTGAACGTGAGTTCGCGAAGGATAACAAGTCTATCGGCAACTTCCGTCTTGACGGTATCGCGCCCGCTCCTCGCGGAATTCCGCAGATTGAGGTTACTTTCGATATCGACCAAAACGGTATCGTAAACGTAACTGCAAAGGACAAGGGCACCGGCAAGGAACAGCACATCTCCATTACCGCTTCCACAAATATGAGCAAGGAAGATATCGACAGAGCTGTTCGTGAGGCAGAGGCTTATGCTGCCGAGGACAAGAAGCGCAAGGAGGACGTTGACGCGAGAAACGAAGCGGACTCGATGGTTTATCAGATTAAGAAGTCGATGACCGAGTTCGGCGACAAGGTTTCCGCTGACGATAAGGCAAAGGTTGAGCCGAAGATTACCGCTCTCGAGGAAGCGCTCAAGGGCACCGATATCGAGGCTATCAAGAAGGCAAAGGAAGAGCTTCAGACCGCGTTCTACGAGGTTGCGCAGAAGGTTTATCAGGCTGACCCGAACGCTGCGGCGGCTGCGGGAGCTGACGTTTCGGGCGCTGCGGGAGCGGCTTCCGACAACAACGGCGGCAACAACGACGACGGTGCGGTTGACGTTGAATTTACCGAAAAGTAATTTAATTTTATCGCATTACCCCACGGGAAAGGAGGGAGTATTATGAGAAACAAATTTATAAACGCGACGCATATCCTTATTCTTCTTCTCTTCATCAATCAATCGATGACGGCGAGAGAAATCGCAGCTGTTCTAGGCATATCTGTTAATGAAGTGCATGCAGCCATTAAATTTCTAAGAAAGTCGTCAGTTCCAATCGAATCAGCGTGTACAAGAAGAGGGGGGTATTCAATCGGCGGAATCTTCATGATATGCCCATACGAGCCGAATTATTTTGTGGGAATCAAAGGGAAGAAGCCGACATCCCCTATAAGCGCGGATGCTCGAGCGCTTTTAAATATCTTAAATAAAGCTAATAGGCTTTTGACGCTAAGAAAGTTATCAATCTTGTTGGGAAAAGACGCAGCAGAAGTGATTAAATTGATTATCGAGCTTCGAGCAAAGGGCGATGAAGTGTATTCTTTTCCCTCCCCTTGCGGAGGCTATGGACTTCCGAGAAAGAATTTTGTGAAGCAGAATATGCTTTACAGGTTCGCTGCGTAAAACTACAGAGAAAAATTTATCGCATTACCCCACGGGAAAAGTGGGGTAATGTTTGATAAATTGTGATGTTGTGACTTTATTGATTTGTCATCTTCGGGCACTAAAATCGCCCCTAGATGATACTAGAGGCGAAAAAGGGTCCAGCGTCACGCTGGTGATAGAAAGTGATTTTATGGATAAAAGAGATTATTACGAGGTTTTAGGACTTCAGAAAGGCGCAACGGACGCCGATATTAAAAAGGCTTACCGCAAGCTCGCGAAGCAGTATCACCCCGACTTGAACCCCGACGACCCGACTGCCGCGGAGAAATTCAAGGAGATTAACGAGGCAAATCAGGTGCTTTCCGACCCCGACAAGCGTGCTCGTTATGACCAATTTGGATTTGCGGGCGTTGACTCAAGCTACGGCGGCAGCTCGAATTTCACGGGCGGTATGGACGGCGTGGATTTGAGCGATATCTTCAGCGATATCTTCGGCGGAGGTTTTGGCGGCTTTGGCGGCGGCTTCAGCTCGCGTTCATCGAGCGCAAATGCCCCGAGAAGAGGTGCGGATATTGCCGCGTCGCTGGATATCAGCTTTATGGACGCTTGCAAGGGTGTTTCGCGCGATGTTACGATTAACCGCACGGAGGATTGCCCCGACTGCGGCGGCACGGGCGCGGCTGCCGGCAGCACCACGAAAACCTGTCCCGATTGTAACGGCAGAGGCGTGGTTACTGTTCAGCAGAGAAGTATGTTTGGTATGATGCAGAGCCAGCGGCCTTGCACAAAGTGCGGCGGAAAGGGCAAAATTATCGAAAAGCCGTGCGGGAAGTGCGGCGGCTCGGGACACGTCAACCAGCGCAAAACCGTCACCGTCAAAATCCCTGCGGGTATCGACGACGGAATGCTGTTAAACGTGCGCGGACAGGGCTCTGTCGGTTCAAACGGCGGCTCGCGCGGTGATTTGAAGGTAAAGATTTCCGTGAAATCCGACCCTGTTTTCGAGCGCGAGGATTACAATATCTGGATTGATTTCCCGATTACTTACGCGCAGGCGACGCTTGGCGCGGAGATTGAGGTGCCGACGATTGACGGAAAGGTGAGCTACAACGTTCCCGCGGGAACGCAGCCCGGTACCGTTTTCAGGCTGCGCGGAAAGGGCGTTCAGCGCCTCCAGCAGAGCGAGGGCAGCCGCGGCGACCAGATGGTCAGAATAACCGTGGAAGTTCCCAAAAACCTCACCAAACCGCAGAAGGACGCGCTTTTGGCGTTTGAAGAAAAGCTCGGTGAAAAGAACTATGAAAAGCGCAAGAGCTTTTTCGATAAGATTAAGGAAAAGTTTGCGAACAAATAAAATCAGTCCGCCGATAAAGGCACATCTGCGTCGTCACTCCGTAAAACGGCAGGCACAAAGCCTAGCCGTTTTACGGGTTCCTAGCATCTGTACCTTTCTCGACAGACTGAAAGTTGTATTTTTATCAAATTTGGCTCCGGAGAAAATCTTCGGAGCTGTTTTTATAGAAAAAACCGGAGATTTTGCTCTCCGGTTAGTGTGGAATTGCGTTTTCTATTTATGGAAGAGGAGGATTATTTCTTCTTGCGCGACAGAACGACAACCGCTCCGCCAAGTGCCGCTATTGCAGCAACAAATCCAATTCCTGCGGCGCCTGTATCGGGGTTTCCGCTCGTTGAACCCGAGGTTGAGCCGGAGGTTGAATCAGATGTTGCACCCGAGGTTTCGGAAGAGGTGGGTTCGGAAGTTTCGGGCTCGCTGGTCGGTTCAGAGGTAGGCTCGGAAGTCGGCTCGCTTGCAGGCTCGCTTGTGGGTTCGGAAGTCGGTTCACTGGTGGGTTCGGAAGTGGTGGGTTCACTCGTATCGGGTACGCTTGTAAGTGTGGTAATATAACCTGCCACGTCATCAGCCGATGCCGAACCGTCGGGCTTATACCAAAGGTTTTCACCGTCCTTGACTCCCATTACGCTTACTTGAACAGCATTAGCGTAATTTTCGCCTGAAAAAATATCGTTGATATATGAGTTATCAAGTTTTGCTAAAATTGCTATTTTCAATGTGCTGCCGTCGTTTTCAAGAATTTTGACCGTGCCTTCATCACTTTTGTAGTTTTGGATTATAGCTTCTTCCACATTATCATAGATATACCAGTATCCCGACTTTTCGTCATTGGGGTTTATCCAGCCAACAATCTGATATCTGTTCATTTGTTCTAGTTCCGCTTTGCCGTTTACAATATTTATAACCATAAATGTAATTGGAATGGCAATGCTGTCACATTCTGTCATTGATGCGGGAATGTTCGATACAATCAGGAAGTTGTGTGTGGTTGAATGACCTGTGCTGAAATCAAAGCTTTCGTTGCTAGCGCTTGCTGAAAATGCCATTGTTGCCGTTAGAGCGGCTGCAAGCAGTACCGCTCCGATTTTCTTAAAGATGTTCATAAAAACCTCCAAAATAATAATATTTTATCCTACCGAATAATATGAAGTAGGATTTTCAATAATATTATATAGCATTTTATCCGAATTGTCAATACTTTTTCGGATAATATGCTATAATTTTTTTGAGGTGATAAAATGAATAGTCAGCGACCGCTTAAAGACAAAGTCAGCATAACTCTCGACAGCGATGTAATCGAGGCGATTAAGGAGCTCTCCGAGCAGGACGACCGCCCCTTTTCGCAGTATGTAAACCGCGTTTTGCGCAAGCACCTGATTGCCGTGGGGTATTTTTCGGATAAATCGGGCAGAGCCAAAAACGATGAATAATATTTGTGAAAGTTGTCTTGCCACAACTTGCAAATTTGGAAGAAATTCTCGGCAAATTCCACCGAATAAGAATTTTTCTTTTGCCGAAATTTCATTTTCTCGAAGTTTTTTGTGGAAAATGCTCTAAAAAACCGCGAAAAATTCTTGCAAATTTGTTTAATAATCCGATAGACAAAACGCGAATTTTCGGCTATAATTAAATTGTAAATCGGAAACAACGACGTTTCGAGCACAGGGTAAACCTGCGCTTCGGGCGTCGTTTTTTTTATCAAAAAAATTTTAACGGAGGAACGGGACAATGGAAGAAAAGAAATTTGATGTGGTTGCTGAATTTGGCGTTGACGTGTTCAACGAGGAAACAATGCAGCAAAGACTGCCGAAAAACGTGTTTAAGGCGCTGAAAAAGACGATGACCGAGGGCAAGGAGCTTGACAGCTCGATTGCCGATATCGTGGCAAACGCGATGAAGGATTGGGCTATCGAGAAGGGCGCAACGCACTACACTCACTGGTTCCAGCCGATGACCGGTATCACCGCCGAGAAGCACGACAGCTTTATTTCCCCGAACGGCGACGGTACGGTTATTATGGAGTTCTCGGGCAAGGAGCTCATCAAGGGCGAGCCTGACGCTTCGAGCTTCCCCTCGGGCGGCATCAGAGCTACATTCGAGGCGCGCGGCTACACCGCTTGGGACCCCACATCTTACGCGTTTGTAAAGGGCGGCTCGCTGTACATTCCCACCGCATTCTATTCATATTCGGGCGAAGCGCTCGACAAGAAAACTCCGCTTCTGCGCTCGATGGACGTTGTATCGGACGCGGCGCTTCGCATTTTGAAGCTGTTCGGCAACACCACCTCAAAGCGCGTTGTTGCGACAGTCGGCGCTGAACAGGAGTATTTCCTTGTAAACAAGGAAACCTACGACCAGAGAAAAGACCTTATTTTCACCGGCAGAACGCTTTTCGGCGCTCCCGCACCCAAGGGACAGGAGCTTGACGACCACTATTTCGGCGTCATCAAGGACCGTGTTGCCGAGTATATGAAGGATTTGGACGAACGTTTGTGGAAGCTCGGTATCACCTCCAAGACAAAGCACAACGAGGTTGCTCCCGCGCAGCACGAAAACGCACCGATTTTCGCTCCCGCAAACCTTGCGACCGACCAGAACCAGCTCACGATGGAGCTTATGAAAAAGGTTGCTCTTGAGCACGGTTTGGTTTGCCTGCTCCACGAGAAGCCTTTCGCGGGAATTAACGGCTCGGGCAAGCACGACAACTGGAGCTTGTCCACCGATGACGGTAAAAACCTGCTCGACCCCGGCAAATCGCCGATGCAGAACGCGCAGTTCCTGACATTCTTGGCGGCGATTATCAAGGCTGTTGATGAATATTCGGATTTGTTGAGACTCTCCGTTGCTTCTCCCGGTAACGACCACCGTCTTGGTGCAAACGAAGCGCCTCCTGCTATCATCTCGATATTCCTCGGCGAAGAGCTTCAGGCGGTTGTTGACGCGCTGGTTGAGGGCAAGGAGTACACCTCCAACGGCAAGCAGATGTTCAACGTCGGCGTTTCCTCTCTGCCCGACTTCCCGAAGGACAGCACCGACAGAAACAGAACTTCTCCGTTTGCGTTCACGGGCAACAAGTTCGAGTTCAGAATGGTTGGCTCGAACCTCAACATCGCGGGCCCGAACACAATCCTCAACACTATCGTTGCAAATTCGCTCACAGAGTTTGCTGATGAACTCGAGAAAGCGGGCGAGGAGAACTTCAACGAGGCGCTCCACGACTTGCTTGTAAAGACGATAACCGAGCACAAGAGAGTTATCTTCAACGGCAACGGTTATGGCGACGAGTGGCCTGTTGAGGCTGAAAAGCGCGGTCTTTTGAACCTCAAGTCAACGGTTGACGCAATTCCTTGCCTGACTGCCGAGAAGAACGTTAAGCTGTTCAAGAAATTCGGCGTTTACAGCGAGGTTGAGCTGCACGCAAGACAGGAAATCCTCCTTGAAAACTACTCCAAGGTTATCAATATCGAAGCGCTTACTGCCGCTGATATGGCAAAGACAGAGATTTTGCCCGCGGTAATGAAGTTCGGCAAGGAAATCTGCGATATTGCGGCAAGCAAGAAGGCTGTTGGTCTTGAGCCGACCGTTGAAATGGCGACCGCAAAGAAGGTTAACGACCTCACCGCTGCTTTGAGCGAGAAGGCTGCGGAGTTGTCGAACGCGGTTGTAAAGGCGCAGGCTGTTGAGGGCGAGGAGCAGAAGGCGCGCTTCTATCACGACGAGGTATTCAGCCTTATGCAGAGCCTCCGCGCTGTTGCCGACGAGCTTGAAACCATTGTCGGCGAGAAGGATTGGCCGTATCCCACCTACGACGAGCTTCTGTTCAACGTATAAAATACATAAATGTTCGTTCTCGGAGATTGGCTTTTGCCTCTCTCCGATAACAATAAATTCCCGCTCCCTTTTCTTTTCGGGCTGCTTCGGCAGCCCATTTTTTTTGCTCTCGGGAAACGGCTTCGCGGTTCGGAGCTTCACTTCGCGTTCAACGAAAAGTTCTCGGGAAACGGCTTCGCGGTTCGGCAACATCACTCCGCGTTCAACGAAAAGTTCTCGGGAAACGGCTTCGCGGTTCGGAGCTTCACTTCGCGTTCAACGAAAAGTTCTCGGGAAACGGCTTCGCGGTTCGGCAACATCACTCCGCGTTCAACGAAAAGTTCTCGGGAAACGGCTTCGCGGTTCGGAGCTTCACTTCGCGTTCAACGAAAAGTTC
>CAZKBF010000021.1:0-34260 GCA_964551225.1 uncultured Ruminococcus sp. | reverse complement strand
ACCAGAAAACTTTTTCTGAAGAAAAAGTTTTCTGGACTTTCAAAAAGACTTTTTTTCGCTTCGCGTGCTCGATTGCAACTTCGCGAAAACTCCCGCTACTCGCCCAGCTCCGCAACCCCAATATCCACAGCCTTCGCGATATCCCCCTGCAAGGTGTAATCCACAATCAGCCTTATCCCACCCTTTTCGGGGAAAAATTTCTCGGTACACGTCACAATTTTATACTCCGAGTAAAAATTCTCCTCAAAATCCGACTTCTGCCGCCGCAGCTCCTTCACAACATCATCCGGTGACCGCGAAATTTCCGTCGCCACATAAGCCGTGTAAATCCGCGACTTTATCTTTATCGGCGAATTCTCCCCGAAAATCAGCCGCGTCTCCTCGCTGTAAACCGAGTTTTCCGCAAACGCCTCGCCGAAGTACAACGGGTACTCGTCGTCCCCCGCGACAATGCTGTCAAACCGCTTCACCTCGCCCTTCGGCAAGTTCAGAGTCTCGTTGTACGGCACGAAAAATTCCTGCGTTTCGAGAAATTCTCCGATAATTTCCGCGTCCGAGTGAACGTACATAATCTTGTTTCGACCATCGAAAACAGTGCCCGAAACCAGCATATCGCCCGTGTTCACGCCGCTCCCGACGGTAACCGCCGCCTTGCCCTTGCGCACGGTCATCGACACAATCCGCGCAGGGCGTGAAGCCGTGATATTGCGCGGATTTTTGCCCTCAACCTCGGGCGCTTCGTCACCCTTGCGCACCTCCGCCTTAACCCTAAAACCCTCGCGCGACACGTCCACCCACGCGCAGTTTTCGATTTCCAGCATTAGCCGCTGCTCCGCTTTCGAGAAGTTCAGCCCGGACAGCGCCGCGCCCTCCTCAATCCCGCACTCCGAAAGGATTTTCAGCGTCTGCTCGCGCGGCGCGTCACCCGTTACCACGATGTCGAGCACCCGCGTTTTGTTGAGCGAAATCATCATCACGAACACCAAAAACCCCGCGTACAACCCGCCGCGCGTCTTGTAGCGCGAGAGCTCGAAGTACAGCCCGCGGCGCTTTTTCACCCGCAGCCGCACGCCGTTTTTGCGCGCGGTTTTCGCCACTTTGTAATAAGCAAACGGCGAGCACTCCCCCGAGATTTCGCTTGCGAGCAGCCGCACATTCCGCATAACAACGCCGTTTTCGAGCAACTCGCTCACCATTTTCTCGGGAAACCCGCCGACACCCTCGAACCCGACTGTCCCGAAAAACAGCCCGCTTTTCAACCTACTTTTCATCTGCGCTCTCCAAAATCTCCGTGAACTCAACCGAGCTGATTTTGCCCGAAATTTTCACGCCGCCGACGCCGAAATTCTCCAAAATCAACGGCACTCCGCTCACGCGGATATTTGCGCCAAATATACCGAGAGTAATAAAATCGTCATCGCAGGAGATGATTTTCCGACAGTTTTCAACGTAAATTTCACGGTCTTTTCCGCCGTGAATTTGCACGGTAATCGTGCAGTCGCGCGCCGCCTGTTCCTCAAGACCGATAATTTTGTCCCGCAAGCTCATAAAATTCACCTCGCAAAACTTGTACCTGCCAAACTATATGCCGAAAATCCCGCGAAAATCACCGCCCGCGAAAGTCTCAAAGGAAGAAATTTTCCCAACAAGAAACTTTCCCCGCTCGTCCGCATAAGATTTAGCGTGAAAATTTTCCAAATCACGCAATCTTGCGCGAACGAAGGGGCGAATTTATGAAAACTTTTTTGGCGGCGATACTTGCGGCGGGCGCGGCGATTTTTCTCCTGATTAGCCCGAAAACCGCTTCGCAAGCAGCTTCGCAGGCAATTTCCGCGTGCCTTGAAATAATCGTGCCGAGTCTGTTTGCGTTCTCGGCGGTCGCGATTTTTCTGCAAAAAAGCGGACTTTATCGGGTTGTCCTGAAACCGTTTTCGCTGGTGCTGTCTAAAATTCTGCGGATGGACGAGGAGCTTTGCGGGATTTTTTTGTTGTCGAACATCGGCGGCTATCCCGTGGGAATCAGCCTCCTCACCGCGCTCGTTGTCGAGAACCGCCTCTCCGAAAAGGACGCCGCGCGGCTGATGTGCTGCTGCTTCGGGAGCGGGCCGTCGTTTATCATCGGCATTGTCGGCGCGGGAGTTTTCGGCTCGGCGGCAGTCGGCGGGGTGATTTTCGCGGCGTGCTTTTTGGCGTCGCTTTTGGCAGCAGTTTTCGTGAGAACGCGCGGCGAGTTTTCCCTCAAACCCGCTCCACAAGCGCTCTCGTTAAACTCAAGCACTTTCGTTTCCTCGGTAAGCGCGGCGGCAAAAGCGATGTTTTCGGTGTGCGTGATGGTTGTGATTTTTTCGGTTATCGCGGCGGGGCTGCGGGAAATCGGTGTGAACAAGATGTTTGAACAGCTTTTTGGGATAATCGGAGTTGGTGAAAACAGCGGGCGGATTTTCCCCGCGCTGCTGGAAATCACACGAATTAAAGAGCTGTCCCCCACGGCAAACGCAACGGCAATCTGCGCGGCGCTGTTGAGCTTTGGCGGGGTGTGCGTTTTCTTGCAAATCAAGGCGCTTGCCGGAGAAGTGCGGCTGACACGGTTTTTGGTGTCGAGGATATTCACGGCGGCTGTGAGCGGCGGGATTGCGGCGCTGCTGGCACTCGCGCTACCGCCGAGTGAGGTTGAAGCAATCGCGCAAGGCACGGGGGCGGTTGTGTTCTCGAAGAACGCGGTTCTGTCGCTGGCAACGCTTGCGATGAGCGGGATTTTGCTTGCCGAAAGCAAGCTGCGCTCTGAAAAAGCGGATAGTGCGAGATGAGCACGCGAAGCGAAAAAAGTCTTTTTGGAATTCTTAAAACCTTTTTCTTCAGAAAAAGGTTTTAAGCCGCCGGAGGCACTTGAGCGAAGCGATAATACTAAAGGCGAAGCCGTTAATTCAAAAAAGAACGCTTTCGCTTTCATTTAATCATCAAACCAACTTATCCACCGGTTCGCGACCATTGCCAATTTTTTTGACGGACGTCAAAAAAATCGCAAATCCCATTCCACAAACTTATCTTAACAGGCGGGTTCCTTCGCGCGCACGGTCTGCGCGTGAAGGAACCCGCGCATTTTCGCCGGTTCGATGCCGGCGAAAATGCAAACACCTCAAGCAAATTTTGTTTCAAGCAACAAACTTCGCATCGTGAAAGCGATTTTTCGGGTTCGATGCCCGAAAAATCGCCGTGGCTTCGCAGAAGCCAAAAACACACGCATATTTGCTCCCAAAAATTCTCACAAATCAAGCTCCGCTCGCGGAGAAGCTGTGTCGGAGGGATGATTCAGCTTTCGCGGCGCTTGTTACCCGTGCACCGCAAACTGTTGTCAACAGCAAAAATTATACGTCGAAACAAACATAGTTGAACAAATAAAATTGTGCAAAACCAACAAAAATTTCCGCAGCACTTGAAAAATTCTGTCAAAAGGTTTATAATAGTATCAGCACTTTTAATAAAAAAAGGAGGACAATGCAATGAAGGCATTCGGTATATTTATGGCAGGCATTCTGGCAGCAGGAGCCGGTGTTGCCGCGGCAGCTTATCTTGCCAAAAAGAAGCTCGAAAAGGAGAACGAAGAGGATTATTTCGACGGCTGGGACGACGGTCTCGACGAGGACTGGGACCTCGATTTTGACGAGAACGATGAGATTGACGCAACCGCCGAGGAAACTCCCGCAAAGTCCATAAAGTCGGTTATCCCCGAGGAGAAGTCCGATGTGTTCACCGAGGAAGCTGATGACTCCGCTTCCGACGAGGAGCTTTAATTTGCACAAAAGCGGCGTTCCGGTTTCGGTGCGCCGTTTTGTTTTTTACAACATTTGCTCGATTTTTGAAAAATTTTCCGCAGAGGAATTAAAAAAAATCCTCTAACCCTATTGCAAAATTTTTGCATTTGTGTTATAATAAAAAAAGTAAAACAAAACGGCAAGAAAGAGGTGTTTTTTTGAAGCACGTTGTTACAATTAACAAGGCGAACCTGAAGGCTTCCGCTGAAAAGGGCGGCTGCGGCAAGTGCCAGAGCTCCTGCCAGTCCGCTTGCAAGACTTCCTGCACTGTTGCAAATCAGAAGTGCGAGGCAGAACGCTAAACCCCTGAACCCGCTCGTTTTCTCGGGCGGGTTCAATTTTTGGAAATTTGCGAGGCGGTTTTTTGGGAACTTTGTCGGTTCTCGGGGAACTTTGTCGGCGCTCGGGAAACATCTGCTGCGGCAGACGGATTTTCCAAGTTTCCTTTTCCCTCCATTTTTCGGCATCAAGCCGAAAAATGTTCGGGAGATAATTTTTGGTTCTCGATTTTCTAAAGTCGGTTCTCCTCACCTTTTTGGTGCTTTTGAAGCGTATTTTTAGCGCTTCGCGCCGAATGGTCGCGCTCCGCGCTCTAGTCCGCGGCTTCGCCGCGAGTGGTCGCTTCGCTCTAGTCTGCGACTTCGTCGCAAGTCGTGGGGCTTTGCCCCACACCCCACAAGCCTTTTGAAAAAGGCTTGACCGAAAACTTTTGTACGCTTCGCGGTGCTCGATTACCGCTTTGCAATACCCCGCAATATCAACTAACAGAAGGATTTGAAAAAATGATACATAAATTTAAACAGCTCGGCTACAACATCGTCCTCGATACCGAAAGCAACGCCGTTCACGTTATGGACGACTGCGCTTACGAAATGCTCGACCTCATCTCCGCGCCGATGCCCGAGCAAATGCCCGAAATCTTCGTCACAATGCTCCGCGATTTCCCCGAAAACGAGGTTCGCGAAAGCTACAAGGAGCTTTACGAGCTCTACCAAAACGGCGCGCTTTTCGCCCCCGACGACTACGAGAAATACTCCGACACTATGGTTAAATCCCCCGTCAAAAGTATGTGCCTCAACGTCGCACACGACTGCAACCTCCGCTGCGGCTACTGCTTCGCGCAAACCGGCGATTTCGGCGGCGAACGCTGCATAATGTCCCCCGAAATCGGTAAGAAGGCTATCGATTTCCTCATCAAGCAAAGCGCCAACCGTGAAAATCTCGAAACCGATTTCTTCGGCGGTGAACCCCTTATGGCGTGGGACACCGTTGTCGAAACCGTCAAGTACGCGCGCTCAATCGAGAAGCAGCACGGCAAACATTTCCGCTTCACGATAACCACAAACGGTATTCTCCTCGATGACGAGAAAATGAAGTTCATCGACGCCGAGATGTCCAACTGCGTTTTAAGTCTCGACGGTCGCCGCGAAACCAACGACGCTATCCGCAAAACACCCAACGGCGGCGGTTCTTACGATATTATAGTACCGAAATTTCAAAAGGTTGTCGAGCAGCGCGAGCGTGACAAAAAGGACTACTACGTCCGCGCCACTTTCACCAAAAACAATCTCGACTTCGCGGAGGACGTTATACACCTGCGCAGTCTCGGCTTTATCCAGCTCTCCGCAGAGCCTGTGGTAACTGACGAGAACCAGCCGTTCGCTATCACCAACGCCGACTTGCCGCGCATTTTCAGCGAGTACGACCGACTTTGTGCTTATATGGCGGACGAGAACAACCCGCATTTCAATTTCTTCCACTTTATGGTTGACCTCGACCAAGGTCCGTGCGCAATAAAAAGGCTTCGCGGGTGCGGCTGCGGAAACGACTATGTGGCTATCGACCCGCACGGCGACATTTACCCGTGCCACCAATTTGTGGGTATAGAAAACTGGAAAATGGGGAACGTTAAAGAAGGCGACCTCAACGCCGACATCAAAACCTACTTCGCGAAAACCCATATCTACAGCAAAAAGGGCTGTAGCGGCTGCTGGGCGAAGTTTTACTGCTCGGGCGGCTGCAACGCAAACTCCTTCATCTACGAGGGCGACTGCCGCACACCGCACACAATCTCCTGCGAAATGCAGAAAAAGCGCCTTGAATGCGCGCTCGCGCTCGAGGTTAACAAGGCGATGAAGGAATAATTTTGATGAAAATAACAGGAATTTTTGCGGTTATTTTGTCCGCGGCACTCCTTACCGCTTGCAACAACTCCGCTTCGGTGAACGAGAGCAGCTTGGGCAGCGTTACCGGCTCGGAAAGCGCTGTCAACTCCGACAGCAGCTCATCGGACGAAACGTCAACTGTTAACGAGAAAAAGGCGGATTTGTACGCCGAGGCAGCTTTGAACGCGGTTGAGTTTCCGAAAATGACAAAGGTTGAGACCGCCGACGAAATCGACGCGTTCTTTGAATTCAACACCGCAAACTACGCGGATTTTTCGCTCTATATGAACGTGATGAGCGTCAACCTGAACCGCGTTATCATCGTAAAGCCGCTTGACGACAAGCACGACGAGGTGTTCGCGGAGCTCAAAGCCTATTTTGACGATTTGATTACCAACAGCGCCTTCTACCCCGCGCAGGATAGTGCCGCGGCGGGCGCGAAAATCGGCGAGACCGCCGACGGTTACATCTATATTATCGTGCACGAGGACGGCGAGACCGCGGTTCGCGCGATTGAAAATGCGGTGAGCGGTTGACGGGATTGTGAAAAAAGTTACATAAGAAACGAAGCGTTTTTTCAGCGTTTATTCACGAAATCTACACATTCGCGGGTTATAATTAGGACATAACAAACGAAAGGAAGGTTTTTTATGAACGACTTAAATAATCTCAATCAGCAGGCTCTCGACCAACAGGCTTTTCAGGCTCAACAACAGGCTCTTAATCAACAGGCACAGCAGGTTCAGCAGGGCTTTGTCGGTCAACAGACACCAAACTCCGCTCCAAACGCGCAGTTTGCTCAAGCTGGGCAAAATCAGCAGGCTGCTGCGGGCGCGCAGTTCGCTCAATCTCAACAGGTTCAGCAAAATGCTCAAATTCCACAAAATCCTCAAATTCAAGCAGTCGGAAAAACCAAGCCCGTTAAACAGAAGAAAAAAGGTCACCTCACCGCAGCTGTTGCCGGTTCAATCGCAGCAGTTATCCTCGTTGCCGGCGGCGCGGGCTTCGGCGGCGCGTTTATTGCAAATAAGCTGAATACTCCCGCGATTGTCTCGGAAAGCGGAAATTCTTCTACATCGTCAACCACGAGCGATACCCCCACGCTCAACGAAATGCAGCAGAACGCCTCCTCGGTTACCGGAGAAAACCGCGACCAGAACGGCGTTGAGTTCAACTCCGACGGCTCCTACGCTTACACGCGCGACCTTGTTGCCGCGGTTAAGGACAGCGTAGTTTATATATCTAACTATGTTAACAACGGCTATCAGCAGGGCTATTCGCTCGGCAGCGGCATCATAATCTCAACCGATGGCTATATCATCACAAATAACCATATCATCAGCGACGGAATCAAGGACTGCAAGGTCACCGTCAACAAAACGGGTGCAGACGGTACTGTTAGCGCGACAAAGTACGATGCGAAGCTTATCGGCACCGATGAGAGAACCGACCTTGCCGTGCTTAAAATCGACGCGCAGAACCTTCAGGCAGCAAAGCTCGGTGACTCCGACAAAATGAAGCTCGGCGACGATATCGTTATCATCGGAAACCCCGTGCTGACGAACGGAATGACGCTTGATACATCTGTAAGCAAGGGCGTTGTTTCCGGACTTAACCGCGAGATTTCCGCGACCGGCAAAGGTCTTTCCTCAATCCAAACCGACGCGCCCATTAACGGCGGCAACTCGGGCGGCGCAATGTTCAACGCTTACGGCGAGGTTGTCGGTATTGTTGACTTCAAAATCGTGACAACGGACGTGGAAAATCTTGGATTTGGTATCACGATTAACGAAGCGAAGCAGGTTGTCGAGGATTTGATTTCGAGAGGGTACGTTTCGGGGCGGCCGATGCTTGGTATCGTGTATCAGAATATTACACAAAGTGTTGCTTATTACAGCGGAATGACGCCGGGGCTGTATGTAACCGAGGTTAAGTCGGATTATCCTATTGCACAAAGCGGGCTTGTGGCGGGCGACACGATTGTGGAAATTGACGGGAAGTCGGTTTTGACAAACGACATTTCGACAATTCTCGCAGACAAGCACCCGGGTGATACGATAACGCTGGTTGTTGTGCGTAACGATGGGATTCGCAATCGTCAGGTAAGCATTGATGTTGAGCTTGGCGAGTATAAGGGCGACTAAAAATTCAGCAGCTTCCGATGAGGGGGCTGCTTTTTTGTGGGTAGTTTTTGCAGAGCTGTTGTCAAGCACGCGAAGCCCAAAAGTCTTTTTGGAGTTCCAAGAACCTTTTTCTTCAGAAAAAGGTTCTTGGCCGCCGGAGGCACTGAAGCGAAGCGACCACTCGCGGCGAAGCCGCAAAATCAAAAAAGGACAATTTCACTTTCTTTTTGTAAACGAAACGACTAAAAATTCAGTTCGCAACCATTGCCAAATTTTTTTGACGGACGTCAAAAAAATAGCAAACCCCATTCCACAAACCTAAGCTCAACCGGAAAACTCGGAGTCTACGCCCCGAGTTTTTTCATAGTTTGGTTGATGGAAGAGATTTTGACATGTGCCAAGTTTTTCTCTTAAGCTTGATTTGTTCAAAGGGATTTGCGATTTTTCGGGTATCAAACCCGAAAAATCTGCAAGGGTTGCTGAACCGATGTACAAGCTTCTTCGTTGATTTAAACAAAGCGAAATCGTCCCTTTTTATGATTTGTCGCTTCGCTTCAGTGGACGCTTCGCTTCAGTCTTGGAACCTTTTTCTGAAGAAAAAGGTTAGGGAAACCGAAGGTTTCTCGCAAACACTCCAAAAAGACTTTTTTCGCTTCGCGGTGCTCGATTGCAGCTTTGCAAGAATTTCCAAAAAAATCCCGCGAGCTCTCACCCGCGGGATTCTCATTATGCCAAATTACTTCTCAAACTCGTCCTTGTAAGCCTTATCAAGCTCAACCAGATGAGCGTATTTAGCCTTGAAGTTCGCAACTGCCTTGTCAAACAGAACATTCGCTCTGTCCGGATTAGCACGCATCAGCGAGTTGTAACGAACCTCTCTCATCATGAACGCCTTCGGGTCGCCCGTAGGCTCCTTGCTGTCAAGGCTGAACGGAGACTTGCCCTGTGCGGGAAGGTCAGGATTGAAGCGGAACAGCTGCCAATAACCAGCCTCAACTGCTTCCTTCTCAACCTGCTGCGCGATGGTCAAGCCACCCTTGATGCCGTGGTTGATGCACGGTGCGTAAGCGATAATCAGCGAAGGTCCGTCATAAGCCTCTGCTTCAGCAATCGCCTTCAAGCACTGCGCTCTGTCAGCACCCATAGAAATCTGTGCAACATATACATAGCCGTAGCTCATCGCAATACCTGCGAGGTCCTTCTTCTTGACGTCCTTACCGCCTGCTGCGAACTGTGCAACCGCACCGATGTTCGTAGCCTTGGAAGCCTGTCCGCCTGTGTTGGAGTAAACCTCGGTATCGAATACGAGTACGTTTACGTTTCTGCCAGAAGCCAGAACGTGGTCAAGTCCGCCGTAGCCGATATCATATGCCCAGCCGTCGCCGCCGAGAATCCACTGGCTCTTCTTCGAGAGGTAGCTCTTGAGCTTCAGAACCTCAGCAACCTGCGGCTCATTTGCGCACGGGCAGTTCTCGAGAGCGTCAACAAGGTTCTTCGTAGCAACTGCGTTCTTCTTGCCGTCGTCAGCGGTTGCAAAATACTCGTCAATAAGAGCCTTTGCCTTCTCGTGACCGTCAAGAGCAGCTATTTCCTTCAGTTTAGCCTGTGCTCTGTTGCGGAGAGTATCCTGTGCGAGGAACATACCGAGACCAAACTCTGCGTTGTCCTCGAAGAGGGAGTTGCCCCAAGCGGGACCGTGACCAGCCTTGTTGGTGGTGTAAGGAGTGGAAGGCTCGGAACCTGCCCAAATGGACGAGCAGCCTGTTGCGTTCGCGATGTACATTCTGTCGCCGAAGAGCTGTGTAACGAGCTTCGCGTAAGGTGTCTCACCGCAGCCTGCGCAAGCGCCCGAGAATTCGAGCAGCGGCTGGTTGAACTGCGAGCCCTTAACGGTGGTCTCGGCAAATTTAGCGTGAACCTCAGCCTTGTCCTCAACGTCCTTAACAGCGAAGTTGAATACTTCCTGCTGGTCGAGCTGGCTGTCAAGCGGCTTCATAACAAGCGCGCTCTTGCTCTTGTCCTTTGCACCTGCAGGGCAGATGTTTGCGCAAACACCGCAGCCTGTGCAGTCGAGTACGGAAACAGCCATTGTGTACTTCAGACCGGGCAGACCGGTTGCGTCCTTGGTCTTGGTTGCTGCGGGAGCCTTTGCAGCCTCGTCAGCGTTCAGAATAACAGGACGGATTACTGCGTGCGGACAAACGAACGAGCACTGGTTACACTGAATACAATTCTCGGGAATCCACTGCGGAACATCAACCGCAATACCGCGCTTCTCAAATGCAGCAGAACCCTGCGGGAATGTACCGTCTGCGATGTCAACGAAGGTGGATACAGGGAGCTGGTCGCCGCGCTGTGCGTTAACGGGAACCTGAATCTTGTTAACGAAGTCAACAAGGAAGCCCTCGCCGTCGAAGTGCGGGTGAACGAGCTCACCCTCTGCGTTAGCCCAAGATGCGGGAACGTCAACCTTAACAACCTCGCCTGCGCCCTTCTCGATTGCAGCGTAGTTCATGTTAACGATGTCCTCGCCCTTCTTTGCAAACGACTTGTAAGCAGCCTGCTTCATATACTCGATTGCCTTGTCAGCGGGGATAATGTTCGCGATAGAGAAGAATGCGGACTGGAGAACGGTGTTGGTCTTGTTGCCCAGACCGATTTCCTTTGCAACCTTAATCGCGTTGATGATGTAGAAGTTGATGTTGTTCTGTGCGATGTAGCGCTTAACGGGAGCGGGGAGCTTCTCGTCAAGCTCGTCAACTGTCCACTGGCAGTTGAGCAGGAACGAACCGCCCGGAATTACGTCCTGAACCATATCGTACTTGTCGATGTAGGACGGGTTGTGGCAAGCAACAAAGTTTGCCTTGTTAATGAAGTAAGTAGACTTAATCGGAGTCTTACCAAATCTCAAGTGAGATACGGTTACACCGCCCGACTTCTTGGAGTCGTAAGCGAAATAAGCCTGCGCGTACATATCGGTGTGGTCGCCGATAATCTTGATGGAGTTCTTGTTCGCACCAACGGTACCGTCCGAGCCAAGTCCCCAGAACTTGCAGCAGGTTGTGCCTTCGGGAGTGGTGTTCGGGTTCTCGGTAACCTTGAGGGACAGATTTGTAACATCGTCCTCGATACCAACGGTGAATACAGGCTTGTCGGTGTTGTTGTAAACAGCGATGATGTGGGACGGGTTGCAGTCCTTCGAGCCGAGACCGTAACGGCCGGTGAAAATCGGAACGTTCTGGAACTTGCCCTCTCTGTTGAGAGCAGCAACAACGTCGAGGTAAAGCGGCTCGCCCATAGCGCCCGGCTCCTTGGTTCTGTCGAGAACGGTAATCTTCTTGACAGTCGCGGGAATTGCCTCAACAAGTGCAGAAGAAACGAACGGTCTGTACAGTCTAACCTTTACGAGACCAACCTTCTTGCCCTGTGCGAGCATATAGTCGATAGTCTCCTCGATTGTGTCGCAGACAGAGCCCATTGCGATGATAACCTGCTCTGCGTCGGGAGCACCGTAGTAGTTGAACAGCTTGTAGTTTGTGCCAATCTTCGCGTTAACCTTGTCCATGTACTCGGTAACGATAGCGGGAAGCGCGTTGTAGTAGGAGTTGCCTGCTTCTCTGCCCTGGAAGAAGATGTCGGGGTTCTGCGCGGTACCGTGAAGAACAGGCTTCTCGGGGTTGAGCGCTCTGTCGCGGAACGCCTGAATTGCGTCCCAATCAACCATTTCTGCGAGGTCATCGTAGTCCCAAACCTCAATCTTCTGGATTTCGTGAGAGGTACGGAAACCGTCGAAGAAGTGCAGGAAAGGAACTCTGCCCTTGATTGTTGCGAGGTGAGCAACAGCGCCGAGGTCCATAACCTCCTGCGGGTTGGTGGAGCAGAGCATTGCGTAACCGGTCTGGCGGCAAGCGTAAACGTCGGAGTGGTCACCGAAGATGGAGAGCGCGTTGGACGCAACAGCTCTTGCGGAAACGTGAATAACCGACGGGAGCAGCTCGCCCGCGATTTTATACATATTCGGGATCATCAGGAGAAGACCCTGAGATGCTGTGTAAGTAGTGGTGAGCGCGCCTGCGGAAAGCGAGCCGTGAACCGCACCTGCTGCGCCCGCCTCGGACTGCATCTCAACAACCTTTACGGTCTCGCCGAAGATGTTCTTCTGTCCTGCGGTAGCCCAAGCGTCGGTAACCTCCGCCATAACGGACGAAGGGGTGATGGGGTAAATAGCAGCGAGGTCTGTAAACGCGTATGAAACGTGACCTGCGGCGTTGTTACCGTCCATCGTTTTCATTTTTCTTGCCATTGGTTTATCCTCCTTAATATCTTTGGGACTTTGATATCTCTCACACTTTACCGCGTGAAATCGTTTTCATACCAAAGCAGTATGATTCAAGTCCACATTTTTACCTTTACATTGTACCATAAATTTTTAGATTTTTCAATAGAGTTTTTGTAATTTTCTCGAAAATTTTTGTTAATTTGACAAAAATTCTGCTTTGTGGTATAATTATCTCACATATTTAAATAGGCGGCGAATTGGCGAGTGGGTGCGGGAAACGTGGCAGCGCTGGGGGAAATCGCAGAGCGTGCCGTTAACGGGCACGGTTCGCGTAGAAATTGCAGAGCGTGCTGATAACAAGCGCGGTTCGTGTTAAATCGCCGAGATAGAGCGGGAAATGCGGCGGCGAAGGGGAAATCGCAGAATGTGGCGATAGCGAGCGCGGTTCGCGGGGAAATTTGCCGAGTTAGTGTGAGAGCCGTGACGCGGGGCATGAGAAAATTTGCCGAGCTGGTAACGAGGACACGGTTCGAGGTGAAATCGCAGAAAGTGGCTATAACGGGCGCAGTTTACGGTGAAATTACAGAGCCGTAACCAACGCCGAGGGCGCGGCGCGGTGGAATTTGCCGAGACGGTAACGAGAGCGCAGTCTGCGGTGAAGTCGCCGAGTGGGTGACGATAACGAGAAGCGCGGCGCGGCAATTTGTTATAATTTACCAAAATTTAAGGCGGTGCAGAAATGGCGAAGGAAAAAATTGTGTATGTGTGCAGCGAGTGCGGGCGGGAGTTTCCGAAATGGAGCGGGAAATGCCTCGGGTGCGGTGCGTGGAACTCGCTTGAGGAGACCGCGCCGATTGTGGTTTCGGCGGCAAAAGCTCCCGCGGCAAAAACGCTTGAATATTCGCGCATAACCGAGGTTCCCGAGGACAGCGAAATCCGCTATTCAACGGGCGTCCGCGAGCTTGACCGAGTGCTCGGAGGGGGACTTGTGAAAGGCTCGCTTGTGCTCATCGGCGGCGACCCCGGTATCGGCAAGTCAACGCTGCTGATGCAGATTTGCGGGCATCTCGGCAAGGAACACACCGTGCTCTACGTCTCGGGCGAGGAAAGTGAACGCCAGCTCTCGCTTCGCGCGAAGCGGCTCGGTGTGGACGCGGAGAATCTGTTTATTTCATCGTCAAACTCGTGTGAGAGCATTATTAAAGCTGTGTGCGAGAACAAGCCCGAGGCTGTCGTCATCGACTCAATCCAGACGATTACATCAAGCGCGCTCACGTCGTCTGCGGGCAGCATCGTTCAAGTCCGCGAGTGCACCGGCGCGTTTATGAGAATGGCGAAATCCGAGGAAATCCCCGTGTTCATCGTCAGCCACGTCAACAAGGACGGCGGTATCGCAGGTCCGAAGATAATGGAGCACATCGTCGATACCGTACTATATTTCGAGGGCGACAAGCAGCTTTCGTACAGGATATTGCGGTCGATTAAGAACAGATTTGGTTCAACGAACGAAATTGGCGTGTTTATGATGGACAGCGACGGGTTGAAAGAGGTTGAAAATCCGTCCGAAACTATGCTTTCGGGACGGCAGAAAAATATCTCGGGGAGCACGGTTTTGTGCTCGATTGAGGGAACAAGACCGATTTTAGCCGAGGTGCAGGCGCTCGCGGCGAAATCGGGTTTCTCGAACCCGCGGCGAGTGGCAACGGGGTTTGATTTGAACAGGCTGTTTATGCTGATTGCGGTGCTGGAGAAGCGGCTGGGGTTTGCGCTGTCGGGGCTGGATGTGTACGTCAACATTGTCGGGGGGTTGAGGATTGACGAGCCGGCGGCGGATTTGGCGGTTGCGGCGGCGCTTTATTCGGGGATTACGGGGAAGATTATTCCCGAGAGCACTGTGATGTTCGGGGAGGTTGGTCTTGGCGGCGAGCTGCGGGCTGTGTCGCGAGCGGCGGAGCGCGTGAAAGAGGCGGAGCGGCTGGGGTTTGGGACGGTTATTCTTCCGAAAAATTCGGTTCAGCGTATGCTGAAAAGCGAGGATTTTGGGATTAAGGTTGTGCCCGTGAACACGCTTGGCGAGGCGTTTAAGGCGATTGATAAAGCTGAATAATTGCCGCGCAGCGAAAAAAGTCTTTTTGAAAGTCCAGAAAACTTTTTCTTCAGAAAAAGTTTTCTGGCCGCCGGAGGCACTCGCGGCGAAGCCGCGCACTCCGCGCGAAGCGCGGCAAACGCGTTAGCGAGCGCTAAAGGGGGTCTGGGGGAAAAACAAGAGTTTTTCCCCCGGAGGAAAGGGGTTTGGGGAAAACCCCGAGGGGTGTTCCCCAAGTAAACAGAACAGACTAATCTAGATGGTTAAACTTGGCATACACCGAAATCTCTCCCATAAACCAAACTTTGAATAACAGAAAAACTCGGGGCGCGAACTCCGAGTTTTTTCTGTTAATCTTGATTTGTTAAAAGGGATTTGCGATTTTTTTGGCGGTCGCCAAAAAAATTGGCAATGGTTGATAACTGTAATTATAGATTTGTTGGTTTAAATTTAGTTTGCGAAATCGTCCTTTTTTTGGATTTAACGCTTCGCTCAAGTATTGACGCTTCGCTTCAGTCTTGGAACCTTTTTCTGAAGAAAAAGGTTAGGGAAACCGAAGGTTTCTCGCAAACACTCCAAAAAGACTTTTTTCGCTTCGCGGTGCTCGAGTGCAAATTAGTGCCCGTCACAACAATGCTCGCAACCCTCACAGTCAGGGAACAAGTCGTGGTCGTACTCAATGCCGTTTTTGTCGTAATAATCCTTGACCGCCTTCTTTATCGCCTCTTCCGCAAGCACCGAACAATGCAGCTTATGCGGCGGCAACCCGTCCAGCGCCTCCGTTACCGCCTTATTCGTCAGCTGAAGCGCCTCCGACAACGGCTTCCCTTTAATCAGCTCCGTCGCCATCGAACTCGACGCAATCGCGCTCCCGCACCCAAACGTCTCAAACTTCACGTCCTCAATCACATCATCGCTAATCTTGAGATAAATCTTCATAATATCGCCGCAGACAGGGTTTCCGACCTCGCCCACGCCGTCCGCGTCCTCGATAACTCCCACATTCCTCGGGTTACGGAAGTGGTCCATAACTTTTTCGCTGTATAATGCCATTTCAAACACTCTCCTTTATTATTCCGCAAAAACGTGCGGGCGCTTTCCGTTAACCAAATCTCTCCAAAACGGCGACATATTGCGCAAATATGTGACAACCTCGGTTACCGCTTGCACAATATAATCGACATCTTGCTCTGTCGTGTCCTCACCCAACGTCAGCCGAAGCGACCCGTGAGCAACCTCGTGCGGTCTGCCGATTGCCAGCAAAACGTGGCTCGGGTCAAGCGAGCCCGATGTACACGCAGAGCCCGATGACGCGCAAATTCCCTTGTCATCGAGAAGCAGCAGCAGCGACTCGCCCTCAATTCCCTCGAAGCAGAAATTCACGTTTCCCGCAAGCCGTTTTTCAGCGTCACCGTTCAGCTCGGAGTACGGGATTTTGTTCAGCCCGTCAATCAGGCGGTTTCGCAGCGGAATTAGTTTTGCCGTATAACTATCAATGTTCCCGACAGCTTCTTCAAGTGCAACAGCCATTCCGCGAATTGCCGGAAGATTTTCGGTACCGGCACGCTTTCCGCGCTCTTGTGCACCGCCGTTAATCACGGTGTCCAACACCACACCTTTTCTCGCGAACAGCACGCCTATTCCCTTCGGACCGTGGAATTTGTGCGCAGAGAGCGAGAGCAAATCGATGTTCTGCTCACTGACGTTGACGGGGAGATGCCCGACCGCCTGAACCGCGTCCGTGTGGAACAGCACGCCCTTTTCGCGGCAAATCTCGCCGATTTCCTTAATCGGTTGCACGGTACCGATTTCGTTGTTCGCGAACATTATTGTCACGAGGCAAGTCTCGGGGCGGATTGCCGCTTTCACCTGTTCGGGGGAAATCACGCCGTTTTTGTGCACGTCAAGCAGCTCGACATCAAATCCCTGCTTCTTCAGCCTTTCAAGCGTGTGCAGCACAGCGTGATGTTCAAAAGCGGTCGAGATAATGTGCTTTTTGCCGTGCTTTTCACCGAGCCTTGCTGCGGAAAAAATGGCTTGGTTGTCCGCCTCGCTGCCGCCCGACGTGAAGAAAATCTCCTTTGCGTCCGCGCCGATGCAAGCTGCGATACGGTTTCGCGCGTCCTCGAGCGCAACCTTCGCCTCCTGTCCGAACTCGTACAAGCTCGACGGGTTTCCGTAGCACTCCTTCATACACTTCACCATCTCATCAATGGCTTTTTCGCTCATTTTAGTTGTTGCCGCGTTGTCCGCGTATATCATTTCGTTCACCTCATATTTGTTTTTTCAACAGCTCTTGCCGCTTCGCAGAGCCGTTTCCCGTGTTCATCGACAGCTTTGCCGATAATCACGACAATTTCGCTGTTTCGCTCCTCTAATAGACCAACGAGAAATCGTCAGATGCTAGGAACCATCGTAACGGCTAGGCTTTGTGCCTGCCGTTACGATGAGTGACGACGCAGATGGCGGTTTATCGTTGGTCTATTTACCTATTATTTGAGTAGGTGATTATATTATACAATATTTTCCCTACTTTGTCAATAGGTTTAATGAATATTGTAAGAAAATTTTAAAGTTCCGATAAAACCCCTTGAAAAAGTATGAAAAGTATGATATAATTAAGTCAATGAAATTTTAATTTTTGAAAGAAAGCCGTGATTTTATGAAAATCTCAACAAAAGGCAGATACGCGCTGCGTATGCTCGTTGATTTGGCTCAACAACAGGACGGGAAGTATGTTTCCCTCGCCGATATCGCCGAGCGCCAAAATATTTCCAAAAAATACCTCGAGCAAATTGTCCCGATGTTAAGCAAGGCGGGGCTTATCCGCACAAATCGCGGAAACCGCGGCGGTTATATGCTCAACGTGCCCGCCGATAAGTGCACCGTCGGCGACGTCCTCCGCGCAACCGAAGGTTCCCTCGCGCCTGTCGCGTGCCTCGAATACGGCGAGAACACCTGCCCGCGCAAGGACGACTGCATCACCCTCTACGTTTGGGAGGACTTTTTCCGCCTCACAAACGAGTATTTCGACGGGATTACCTTGCAGAATATTATCGAGCATAAATAATTTTTTCCAAAACCCTTGACAAATTTGATTTTTCGGTGTATAATATGACTGTAGGAAAAGGTACGATAACATTTCCTAATTCCCACGCAAAAGTGAAGCCCGCAGGAGCGCTACCTCCTGCGGGCTTCGTTTATGCTATTTGCCGGGCTTGTTATGTAGCGATTCTAGCCATTTGCACAAGAAGTATCCGGTGACGTGTGCTGCGACCGCTACAAGGTACGATAACGTATAGTCCATCTTTCCCACCTCCTCCCTGTCGGAAGAAGCCGGCAACAATAGCATTATATCATATTTGTCGTAAATTGTCAATATTTGTATGATTGAGGAAATCCGCCTCAAACCAGCTCCAACAGCTCCTTCTCCGCGCTCTCGCCCTCAATCTTAAACGAATTCAACACCGGCTCGCTCTCCATCAACGACAAAATCATATAACTCGCCGTGCTGTCATACGCAAGTCTTTTGTCCTCCTCGGACGGTCTTGACGGCGACTCCGGATGCGAGTGCCAATTCCCGAGCGGCACAAACCCATTCGCGCGCATATCCTTAATAGCCGCAAGCTGCTCCTTCGGGTCAAGCGAAAAATGCTCGTTGGAGTGGTCGATGTTCGTCAAAAAGTACACCTTCTCCACAACCTTGACTTCACCGTCAACTCGCCCCGCAATCAGCCCGCAAGCCTCGTTCGGCAGCTCTTTTCTCGCGTGTTCAACAATCCGCTCAAAGTCCGCTTTCTTCAGCCTAATCGTCATAATTTCCCGTCACACTCCGCCTGTTCGTAATCGATAAGCTCGGTTATCGTGGGATTTTCGCCGCACACCGCGCAGTTCTTGTCCGTCGGCAGCTTGATTTTACGAAACTCCATTTTCAGAGCGTCATACGTCAGCAAATACCCCGTCAGCAAGTCGCCCTGACCGAGAATGTACTTAATCGCTTCCATTGCCTGAAGCGAGCCGATTACGCCGCCCATTGCCCCGATAACGCCCGCCTGCTTGCACGTCGGAACGGCGTCCTTTGGCGGCGGGTTTTTGAACACGCAGCGATAGCACGGTCCCTTGCCGGGAACGTAGGTCATAAGCTGTCCCTTAAAGCGGATAATTCCCGCGTGTGAAAACGGCTTTCCCGCCATAACGCAAGCGTCGTTTATGAGGAATTTTGCGGGGAAATTGTCCGTGCCGTCGATGATGAAATCGTAGTCCTTGATTAAATCCATTATACTCTCGCTGTCCACGAAAACGCGGTAGGTTTTCACGGTAACATCGGGGTTTATTGCCTCCATAGTTTCCTTCGCGGACTGCACCTTTGCTTTTCCAACATCTGCGGTCGAGTGGATAATCTGACGCTGAAGGTTCGACAAATCAACCTCGTCCGCGTCCGCGATACCGATTGTTCCAACGCCGGCTGCGGCGAGGTACATTGCCGCGGGAGCGCCCAAGCCGCCCGCTCCGATTATCAGCACCTTCGCGTTAAGCAGCTTTTTCTGTCCCTTCGCGCCGACTTCCTTTAATATAATGTGTCGGGAATAGCGCTCGAGCTGTTCGTTTGTAAAAGCCATTACTGCCCGCCTCCCATAAAGTACAGAAACTCAACCTCGTCGCCGTCCTTCAGCACGGTTTCCTCGAAAGTACCGCTCTTGACAAACTCGTCGTTCACCGAAACCGTGACATACTGCGGAGTTTCGACATTCTCCGCTTCAACCAACTGCGCCACGGTCAGCCCGTCCGCATACTCCTTTTTAACGCCTGCAACACTGATAGTCATTTTCGTTCTCCTTAATCGTTTTTTGATAACCTCGGGTTGTTGTCCTCAACCGATTTTGTCGATAACCTCAACAATCGCCGCCTTTTTCTGCGCTCCCGTGAGCCTTGCCTTTTCCTCGCCGTTTTTGAAAAAAATCAGCGTGGGAACTGCGGTCACGCCGTATTTTTCGGCAATTTCACCGTCAAAGTTTATGTTCACTTTCGCGAATTTCACGTCGTCGCGCTCCTCCTCAAGCTCGGCGAGAACCGGCGACATTCGCTTGCACGGAACACAGCTGTCCGAGAAAAAATCCGTTACCACAAGCCCGCTCGCCGCGAGCACCTCGCGCTCGAAGCTGTCCGCTGTTAGTTTCACCGCCATTATTCTCCCACCTTTTCAACAATGAGTGTAAACGTGCCGTCACCGTTGTCGTTAAGCGCGAGGATTTTGTGTCCCTCCTCTTTCAAGCTCCGCGGCACGTTCTGCGCGGGCTCGCCGCCGTTCAGCTTGACCGACAAAATCTGCCCCTCGTCAAGCTCCTCCAGCGCAACCTTCGCCTTTACAAACGTTGTCGGGCAAACCACGTCCGTGGTGTCCACAAAATCGTCAATTTCAAATTCAGCCATTTTTATAAGCCTCCCTGATTTATTTTAGTTTAACTTGCTAACTTTTTGGTGTAAACCGCTTTGTCGAGAGCTGCGCTTGTTGTCGAGCGCCGTTCTCGTTATCGAGAAGCGAGTTCGTTATCGAAAACCGTACTCGTTATCGAGCGCCGACCTTGTTATCGAGAACCGTACTCGTTATCGAGAGCCGACCTTGTTGTCGAGAAGCGAGCTCGTTATCGAGAGCCGTACTAGTTGTCGAGAAGCGAGTTCGTTATCGCGAAAACGCTCGGCGAGCCGTTTTACAACGCCGCAATCGCCTGCGAGAAATCCTCGATAAGGTCGTCCTTGTCCTCAATTCCGACGCTTATGCGGATTGTGTCCTCGTAAACGCCCGCGCTGATTTTCTGCTCGGTGGTGCTGTGGGCGTAAATCGTGCTCGCGGGGTGTATAACCAGCGTCCGCACGTCGCCGATGTTCGTCGCAATCGCCGCCAGCTTCAGCGCGTTTATCAGCCGAAACGCCCGCTCCTTTGAACCCGCTCGTATCGTGAGAATTGCCCCGCCTTTTCCCCCGAGCAATTCTTGGCAGAGCCGATAACTTTTGCTCTCGGGCAACGCCGGATAATTCACGGAAACGCTCTCGGTGCTCTCGAAAAACTCCGCGAGCGCCAGCGCGTTCTCACAACAGCGCTCCATTCGCAGTCCGAGCGTCTCCAACCCTACGCTGTTCATAAACGCGTTCATCGGTGCCAGACAGCCGCCGAAGTCGCGCCAGATGCCGTTTCGCAGCGAAAACAGGTAAGCGAACTGCCCGAACTTTTTGTACTTCGCGAGCTTCGAGTGCTTGGCGAAATCCCACTTGAAATTGCCGCTGTCGATGATGACACCGCTTATCGAGTTTCCGCCGCCGTTTATGTACTTTGACGTGGAGTGAACGATGATGTCCGCGCCAAAATCCGCGGGATTTATAAGGTACGGCGTGGCGGTCGTGCTGTCGATAATCAGCGGTATTCCGTGCTCGTGGACAACCGCCGCGACTGCCTTCAAATCCACGATTTCAAGATTCGGATTGCCGACAAGCTCCGCGAAAACCGCCTTTGTTTTCTCGTTTATCAGCGGCGCGATTTCATCAGCGGAGACGTGCTCGACAAAGCGCGTTGTTATGCCAAATTCCGCGAGGTCACCGAAAAGGTCGATTGTACCGCCGAAAAGCGCGGAGCTTGCGATAACCTCGTCGCCCGCCTGCAAGATGTTCATCAGCGCCATCGAAACCGCGGTCATTCCCGACGCGCAGGCAACCGCGCCGATTCCCTTTTCAAGCGCGCTCATTCGGCTTTCAAACGCAGCGACAGTTGGGTTGCTGATGCGGGTGTACGCGAAGCCCGCCGCCCTGTTGTTGAACACGTTTTCGAGCTGCTCGGCAGTCCCCTGCGCAAACGCGCTTACCTGATAAATCGGCGCGAGCGTAGCGCCGTTCGCCTTTTCGCGCGGGTTGTTTTTATGCAAAAGAGCCGTGTTGAATTTCAATTTGACTCCCCCTCAAACTTTTTTGTCACCACCGCGAAGCTGTTCGCGGTACTTGCGTTCAAAGCCGCGCTCTCGTGCAACCTTACGCGGGAGTTGCGCTTGAACTCGCGGGTTTTGAGCAACTATATTATAGTATCGCGCTCCAACTTGCAGTTTTTGCAACCTTGAACCGGCTTCGCGCGCGAACTCACGGGTTTTGAGCAGCCTTAATCCAGCTTCTCGTGTAAACTCGCGGTTTCGTGCAACTTTACAACAGTTTCTCACTCAAATTTGAACTTTTGTGCAACCGTTTGCCGGCTTCTCGTGTGAACCGCGATTTTTTGCAACCTTGAACCGGCTTCGCGTGTAAACTCGCGGGTTTTGAGCAACTTTACAACAGTTTTTCGCTCAAACTTGCAGTTTTTGCAACCTTGAGCCAGCTTCGCGCGTAAACTCGCGGGTTTTGAGCAACTATATTATAGTATCGCGCTTGAACTCGCACAAATTTCCAAACTCCGCCATCGTTGCCGCAAACCGCGCCTGTTGTCAAGAACCGCCTTCGTTATCGAGAAGCGAACTCGTTATCGAGAACCGACCTCGTTGTCAAGCGCAAGCTGGCAAAAGTCACGGAAAAATCTTGCGGTATTGTTTGTTTTTTCCATTATAACACTATTAACCTACAATGTCAATAGGTTTAGTATATCTTTAGCTCTTTTACCAAAAAATTCGGTTGAAAATAAGTATTTTTTATACAATAATACGGGTTGACGAAGCGGGCTTGAGTGTGATATAATATACTAAATCAATAGGCTTTATATGATATGCACCGAGGTGAATAAAATGCGCATCTTAACCAAAATTCAATGCGGGCTCGTGATTATCGCCGACATCGCCATAAACTCCGAGGACGGCGGCGCGGTCAACCTCTACGAAATCGCCGAGCGGCGCGCCATTTCCGTGAAATATCTCGAGCAAATCGTCACGCGTCTGCGTCAAAGCTCGCTCGTCAAAAGTATAAAAGGCCCCCACGGCGGGTATATTTTGTCAAGAAGCCCCGAGAAAATTACCGTCAAGGAAATCCTCGACGCCATCGACATCACCCTCATCGGCAACGATATCGCCGAGCTTGAGGACTGCAACAGCGAAATCACCACTATCCTCGACCGAATGCTCTGGGCGAAAATTGAGAAAAATCTCGCCGAGTTCGCTTCGTCGCTCACGCTTCTCGATATCGTAAACGAGGTCAAGAAAACTCTTCAGCCCGCCGAACAGGTTATGTACTATATCTAGTTATTGAGAACGCTCCCAGCGCTGTATGCGGGGCTTGTTTCATCGGCACAATTTTGTTCGGGGAACCGACTTGGAGGTAAAAAATGGTAGATGTGGCAATTATCGGGAGCGGTCCCGCAGGACTTACTGCGGCAATTTACGCGAAGCGAGCGCTGCTGAACGCGGTTGTTATCGAGAAAGATTACCTCGGCACGGGGCAGATTGCCGTGACCGAGAAGGTCGAAAATTACCCCGGTCTGTACGGGATTAGCGGCTACGAGCTTGGCGAGAAGTTTCGCGAGCAAGCTGAAAAGCTCGGCGCGGAGTTCCTCGAGGGCGAGGTGAGCGCGATTGAAAAGCAAGATTTTTGGACAATTCGCCTCGCGGACGGAAGCGAGGTTTGCGCAAAAACTGTGATTTACGCCGCGGGGACAAGTCACCGAAAGCTCGGCGTGAACGGCGACGACAAGCTGCGGATTTCCTACTGCGCGGTGTGCGACGGCGCGTTTTACCGCGATAAAACAGTCGCCGTTATCGGCGGCGGTGACACGGCGCTCGGCGATGCGGTTTATTTGGCAAATATTTGCAAAACCGTTTATCTTGTGCACCGCAGGGGTGAATTTCGCGCAAACAAATCGCTTGTGAAAAAGGTTGGCGAGTTCGGGAACATTGTGCCGGTGCTGAACGCGGTTTTGTGCGAGGTAACAGGCGGCGAGAAGGCGGACGGGATTGTGTTTACGCAGGACGGCGAGCGGAAGAAGCTCGATGTTGACGGGATTTTCTGCGCGGTCGGGAGTGTGCCGAACAGCGCGATGCTGGCGGGGGTGTGCGAGCTGGACGAGCGCGGGTATGTGAAAGCCGGAGAGGACGGTGTGACTAGCGCGGCGGGGCTGTTCGCGGCGGGCGATGTGAGGACGACGCCGCTTCGGCAGGTTATCACGGCAGCTGCGGACGGTGCGAATGCAGCGACGTCGGCGGAGCGGTACTTGGAGTTATTGCAAAGCAGCAATTAAGCACGCGAAGCGAAAAAAGTCTTTTTGGAATTCTTAAAACCTTTTTCTTCAGAAAAAGGTTTTAAGCCGCCGGAGGCACTGGAGCGAAGCGCAAAAAACTGGAGCGAAGCGTCAAATCATAAAAAAGGACAACTGAACAAAGCGAGATTTAACCGACAATCTTGAAATTCGGTTCGCAACCATTGCCAATTTTTTTGGCGACCGCCAAAAAAATCGCAAATCCCATTTCACAAACCTACCTTAACAAAGAAACTCGGAGTTCGCGCTCCGAGTTTTTCGCTTATTCAAAGTTTGGTTTATGGGAGAAATTTTTAGATTTACCATCGAGATAAGTCTGTTCTCCTCACTTGCGATTTTTCGGGTATCGAACCCGAAAAATCAGCAAGGGTTGCTGAACCGATGTACAAGTTTTTTCGTACGTTTATACAAAGCAAAATTGTCCTTTTTTGAATTTGACGGCTTCGCCTTCAGTGGTCGCTTCGCTTCAGTCTTGGAACCTTTTTCTGAAGAAAAAGGTTCCAAACCTCCAAAAAGACTTTTTTCGCTTCGCGGTGCACGCCACGGCTCCGCTAAAGCGTTCCCGCTGCGAACAGCTCGTCCACGCTCTCCCGCAGCCCCTTGTTCTCGGGCAGCGCCAAAAGCGGGTCCTCCGCCAAAATCTCGTCCGCCAGCGCCTCGACTTCCCCCAACACGTCCGCGTCGTCCGCCAAATCCGCAACCTTCATCGGCGGCAAACCGTGCTGTTCTTTTCCGAAAAAGTTGCCCGGTCCGCGCAGCTTCAAGTCCACATCAGCAATTTTATACCCATCAGTCGTCTCGCACATCGCCTTAAACCGCGCCCGCGCGTAATCCGTCTTGCTGTCGCTCATCAGCACGCAGTAGCTCTGCACGCTCCCGCGCCCAACGCGCCCGCGCAGCTGGTGGAGCTGCGACAGTCCGAATTGCTCGGCGTTCTCAATAAGCATAACCGCCGCATTCGGCACGTCTATTCCAACCTCGATGACGGTTGTTGACACAAGCAGCTTCAGCCGATTTTCGTGAAAATCCCGCATCACCGCTTCCTTTTCGGCCTGCTTCATTTTCCCGTAAAGCAGCCCCGTCGGAATCCCTGCAAACTCGCCGCGCGTGAGCTCATCGTAATACTTGAGCGCGCTCTGCTTCTCGGACGCCGTCTCGTTTTCTTCAACCAGCGGGCAGACTATGAACGCTTGCAAGCCCATCGCGATGTGCTTTTTGATGAACGCGTAGAGGCGCTTACGAAACGAGGTGTCAACCGCGTAAGTCTTGACAGGGAGCCGTCCGAGCGGCATTTCGTTGATGACGGAAACGTCGAGGTCGCCGTACATTATGAGCGCGAGCGTGCGGGGAATGGGCGTCGCCGACATCGCGAGAATGTGCGGATTTGCGCCCTTTTCGGCGAGCTCCGAGCGCTGATACACGCCGAAGCGGTGCTGCTCGTCAACAATCGCGAGCCCAAGCCGCTTCATCGTGCTGCTGCGCTGAATAAGCGCCTGCGTTCCAATAAGTACGTCGATTTCACCCGCCGCGGCTGCCTCGCGAACCCGCTTTTTTTCGGCAGCCGACAGCGCGCCCGACAACAGCCCGACGCGTATCCCGAGCGGCTCCAAAAACTTGCGAAACGTCTCGCAGTGCTGCGCGGCGAGGACTTCAGTCGGCGCCATCACGGTTGTTTGGAAGCCGTTTCGCGCAGCAAAAAACGCGGCTGCTGCGGCAACCAAAGTTTTCCCCGAACCCACGTCGCCCTGAACAAGTCGGTTCATCGGGTACATTTTATTCATATCTGCAACGCAATCTGAAATCGCGTGAATTTGAGCATTTGTCGGCGTGAACGGAAGCGAATTGTAAAATTCTTCCATCGAAACCTCGGTCATAACCGCGCCCGAGAGCGATTTTCCGCGTGTTTTAAGCCTCGCCAAACCTAGCTTCAGCGAGAGCAGCTCCTCGAAAACAAGCCGTTTTCGCGCCGCTTTGTACTCCTCGCGGGATTTCGGGAAGTGGATTTTTCGCACGGCGTCGGCTTCAGTTAACAGAGAGTATTTTTTTACAACACGCTCGGGCAGCCTTTCGTCAATTTGCACAATTTCAAGCGCATCGGCAATATTTTTGGTGACGCTCTCGCGAGAAAGTCCCGCTGTTAAGGGATATTTCGGGAGCAAGCCTGTTTGGTTCACTGGAAGATAGGTCGGGGTGTTCACCTGAAGATGCACCAAATCGCCGGTTATTTTCCCGAAGAAAATATACTCTTTGTATAATTCAAGTCGTTCAAACGTGTACTTTGTGTTGAAAAAAACCGCAGTGATTTCACCCTCGCCGTCGGTGAGGAGCGCCTTGTAGACCGACATCCGCGAGTATTGTGAGAACGGCGAGTGCTTTTGGGCAACGCTTGCCCGAAACGCGCAACTCTCGCCGGGCTGCAAATCGCGTATTTTAACGGGATTTGTGAAATCGATGTAATCGCGCGGGTAGAGCCGCACGAGCTGCTCGGCGGTCATTATTCCAAGCTTTTTGTAGAGCTCCGCACGCTTTGGTCCAACGCCTTTTAAGTAAGTTATTTCCATAAGTGTAAACTATTTCCATACAAATTTCCCCGCAAAAACGCGGGGAGTTGGTTATTAGCAAAGCAAGTTCACGTCAATATGCACAAAAAAGTTTGTTTAAAACGCACTTATGCAAGTTGCACAAAAACATGAACAACATAATCTCACTCGACCGAGATTATGTAATAGTACACTGGCTGACCGCCGTTCACGAGCGCAATTTCGACGTCCGAACCGAGCTTGTTTTGCAACTGTTCATACGTCTCACTTGCATCATCGTCGCTCACATCGGCGCCGTAAATCACGGTCACATAGCTCGAAGATGACGTAACCAAGCGCTTTGCGAGCTTCACAAGCGCCTTCCCTACACTTTTGTCAGTGAACACGATTTTGCCATTGTCCATCGCCAAAATTTCACCCTGCTTAATTTTGTGACCGTCGTACTCGGAGTCGCGCACGGCGTAGGTTATCTGACCGCTTCCGACGCGGTCGAACGCCTCGGTCATCGCGGCACGGTTCGCGGCGAAATCGGAGCTCGCGTCAAAATTCATCATCGCGGAGATGCCCTGCGGAATGTTGCGCGTCTGGAGCACGCACACGTTGCGGTCGGCAAGCCGCGCCGCCTGCTCCGCCGCCATAATAATGTTCTTGTTATTTGGCAACACGAACACGTTTTTCGCTGGCGTCTGCCCGACAGCCTCGAGAATGTCCTCGGTGGACGGGTTCATCGTCTGCCCGCCGCTTACAACATTGTCCGCGCCGAGGTCCTTGAACAGCGCTTGCAGCCCCGCGCCCGCGGCAACCGCAACAAAACCGATTTCATTCACCGGTTCAACGGGAGATTTGCGGTTTTGCTTGGACGCTTTCACCAAATTTTCCGTCTTTTCAAACAAATTTACTACAGAAACTTTGGTTAAACTGCCGAATTTTAAGCCTTCCTCGAGAGCCTTACCGGGGTGATTTGTATGAACATTTACTCGAATAAAATCGTCGTCATCAGCGATTGTGATGCTGTCGCCGATGGTCTCGAGGTAGGCAGAGAGCGCCGTCGCGTCCTTTGCCCCAGCGTTCTTCTTCACCACAAATTCCGCGCCGTAGCCGTATTTCATCTCGGTCTGCGCGGCCTCGGCAGCGGCGGCGGTCGGCTTTTTATCGGACTCGTCGGGAACGATTTTTCCGCCCGAAATAACGCTGTACATTCCCTCCAAAATCACGATAAGCCCCATTCCGCCTGCGTCCACAACGCCCGCTTTTTTCAGCACAGGAAGCAGCTCGGGTGTACGCTCGAGCGACTTTTTCGCCTCATCGATAAACAGAGCAAAGAAATCGGCTGAAGTGGCTTCCGAGGCGGCTTCGGCGGTATTTTCCCAAGCCTCGCGCGCAACCGTGAGGATAGTGCCCTCGGTCGGCTTCATGACAGATTTGTACGCCGCGTCAACGCCGAGCTTAAACGCGGCAGAAAGGTCGGCGGCGGTTGCCTCGGACTTGCCCGAAAGCCCTTTGGAAAGCCCTCTGAAGAGCAGCGAAAGGATTACACCCGAGTTTCCGCGCGCGCCGCGAAGCATCGCCGAAGCTGCCTTCTTCGCGACCTCGCCGACCGGCGCGCCGTCGGGGATATTGGAAAGCTCGCCGATAGCGTTGCCGATGGTCATCGACATATTTGTACCCGTGTCGCCGTCAGGCACGGGGAACACGTTAAGCTCGTCCACCTCAACGCGTTTGTTGCGCACATTATTAGCTCCCGAAATAACCGCGTCGCGCAGGAGCTTACCGTTTATAGACATCACAAAAATTCCCTTCCAAAAACAATTTTTTATTAAAATAACCGCGCAAAAATTACGCGAATTTTTCTCGAAAAAACACACGAAAATTTGCTCAAAAAACAGGCTAAAATTGACCTCAAAATCGGCGTGAAAATCACCGCAATTTTTTTGTCCAAAAATCACCCCGAAAATTACCCCAAAAACAGCCTTGTTTTTAACCCATTTTTGAACAAAAAACAACGTTGTTGAAAGCATCAACAAATGCGGTTGTTAAGCCATTTTTTCGGTTGTTGAACAGAGCAATTTTTTCATCAAAATTTACGGTGAAAATCACCTCAAAAATTATGGTGAAAAATGCCCTTAAAAATACCCCGAAAATTGCCTCAAAAATCGTCCCAAAATTTACGCGAAAAATTAGCCAAAAATCTGGGCAAAAAACACCGCAAAATTGTGCTCAAAATCAGCCAAAATTACACGCGGATTGCGTCCACGAAAACGTTAACTTTTTCGACGTCGAGGCCCGTCGCACGCCGCACGGTGTACGCGACCTTGTTGATGATGGACTTCGAGACCGCGTTTATGTTCACGCCGTACATCAGCGAGATGTGCAGGTCAATCGTGAGCGCGCCGTCCTTGAAATCAACCTTCACGCCGCGCGCAAAATCGCGGTTTTTCGGCTTGGGGAGCGCCGCCGCGAGCGTTTCGCGGAAGCCGCGCACGTTCATCGCGATGACCCCGAAGCAGTTCGTGACCGTGTTCCCGATGAGCTCGGTGAAAAAGTTCGCGGAAAAAGAAATTTTACCGACGTGATTCTGCAAAGTAACCATAATTTCCCTCCGTTCATTGCATTCCTAATACCATTATACCACATCTCGCGCGAAAAAACAGCACTTTTTTGCCTTTTCGTCATTTTGCACAAAATGCGTTAAAGCACCGCAAGTCCCGACCTAACCGGCTTTGCGACCGCCGTAAACATCTCGGGGAACTCGCGTGCCGCTGAAGCCGCTTGCAGAGCCGTTTCGTACACCCCAAACACCGCCGAGCCGCTTCCTGTGAGGCACGAGCCGAGTGCTCCCGTTTCGCGGAGCTTTGTTTTAATAGAAGATATTTCCATGTTTCCGTAGATTACCTCGAAAACGTTGTACAACAGCTCGGGATATCGTGAACCCGCATTACAAAAGACTTCGAGCCCGTTTTTTGCGGGAACGGGTGCTTTGTCGTAGAGCTTGTAAGCGTCCTGCGTCGGGCAACGATAATTCGGCTTCACGATAAGGTAAAACAGCTCGGGAAGCGGCTTCAGCGGCTCTATCTCCTCGCCGATTCCGCGGCATACCGCAAGCCCGCCCGTCAAACAAAACGGCACGTCTGCTCCGATTTCCGCGGCGAGCTTTAAAAGCTCGTCGGACCGCATCGGAAGCCCGTTCAGCTCGTTCAGCGCGTACAAAACCGCCGCCGCGTCAGCGCTTCCGCCACCCAAACCGGCACCGTCGGGAATTCGCTTTTCAATGTGGATTTCCGCGCCGAAATTCCCGCCAACCCGCTCTGCAAAACGCTTCGCTGCCTTGTAACAAATATTCTTCTCACCCGTGGGAATTTCCGGATTTGAGCAGCTCACCGAAATACCCTCGCGCGCCGCCGACACCTCGACGATATCGCACAAATCAACGCTTTGCAGCATCGTCTCCAACAGATGGTAACCATCTGCGCGTTTTCCCACAATATCTAGGTACAAATTCAGCTTCGCGTGCGCTGCTATCGTGATTTTCTCGTTTAACATTGGCTTCTCCTCAACTGTGCAAATTGCACAAAAACGCGCAAATTCACCCAAACTCGTGCTTGTTAATCGCGGGATTTTGGTTGCCAAGCACCAAAAATCCTCGGTTAACGCAGGCACTTTTGTTGTTGAAAATATGCAAAAAACGCGCGGAAACACATATTTTGCGTCACTTGCCGATAAACTCGCGAATTCTCGAGAATGCGCTCTCCAAATGCGCTATCGAATACGCGTAGGACACGCGCACAAATCCTTCGCCGCTCTCGCCAAACGCGTTTCCCGGCACAACGGCAACCTTTTTCTCGAACACCAGCTTTTGGCAGAACTCCTCGCTTGTCATTCCCGTTGACTTGATGCACGGGAACACATAAAACGCGCCCTCGGGCTCGAAGCAGTCCAACCCCATATCGTTGAAATTCTTCACGCAGAGCCGCCTGCGCATATCGTACTCCGATATCATATGCTCGACATCGGCGCGGCATTTCTGTATCGCCGCAATCGCCGCGTATTGGCTCACGGTGGGGCTTGACATTATGCAGTATTGGTGCAGCTTCAGCATCTGCTTGATAATCGGCGCGGGTCCCGCCGTATAGCCGAGCCGCCAGCCCGTCATCGCGTAGGTTTTCGAGAAACCGCTGATAACGAGCGTGCGCTCCTTCATTCCGTCTATCTCGGCAATCGAAACGTGCTTCTCGCCATTATAGGTCATCTCCGCGTAAATTTCGTCCGCGGCAACAATTATGTTCGTCTCACGCAAAACGTCAGCGATTGCCTCAAGGTCGGCTCTTCGCATAACCGCGCCCGTCGGGTTGTTCGGGTAGGGCAGGAAGAGCAGCTTTGTGCGCGGGGTGATTTTCTCTTTGAGTGCCGCGGCAGTGAGCTTGAATTTATCTTCAGCCTTCGTCACAATCGGCACAGGCACGCCGCCCATCATCTTCACAATCGGCGCGTAGCACACGAAAGACGGCTCGGGGACAAGCACCTCGTCACCGTCCTCGATAAGCGCGCGGACAGCAAGGTCGATTGCCTCACTTCCGCCGACCGTTATAATAACCTCGGTTTCGGGGTCGTAATCGGTGTGGATAAAGCCCTTGAGGTAGCCGCAGACGGCACGGCGCAGCTCCATAAGACCGCTGTTCGCGGTGTAAGCGGTTTTGCCGCGCTCAAGGATATTGATAGCCTCTTTGCGTGCTTCCCACGGGGTTTTGAAGTCGGGTTCTCCGATAGACAGCGAGATAACGCCCTTAACGCTCTGCGCGATATCGAAGAACCGTCTTATTCCCGACGGCTGCATACTGCTGATGCGCTCGGGAATCAGTTTATTGTAATCCAAGTTAATTGCTCCTTTTCAGTTGTTCTCACGGGCTAATCATATCGCGCTCATCGTAGAGCTCCTCGTTAAAGACGTGGTGTTTTTCCTTGTAACGGCGGAGAATGAAGTGAGTTGTCGTTGAGATTACTCCGTCGAGCACGGCAAGACGCTCGCTTACAAAGAGGGCAACGTTGCGCAGGCTGGTGCCGCTGATTGTGACCATTAAATCATAAGGACCGGAAAGCAGGAAAACGCTGTCGATTTCCTCGTAGGACATAATTGTGTGGGCGAGGTCATCGAAGCCGCGGTCTTTGATGGGCGTCATTTTGAGCTCAATCATCGCGGTGACTGCGTTGTCGTCGGCTTTTTCCTCGTCAATAATCGCGGAATAGCCCATAATAATGCCCTCGCGCTCAAGGCGGGCGATTTCATCGGCGACTGCCTGTTCGGTTTCGCCAAGCATGGCGGCGATTTCGGAGTTTGAGAGGCGGGCGTTCTGTCGGAGAACGTCGAGAAGTTTGGTTGTGTTCATTTGGTGGCTCCTTTCGGGGGGTATCACACTTGGGGGATTGTTGCGGACTTGCGCGGGATTTCGCACAAACTCGCACTCAAGCACCGCGAAGCGCTAAAAGTCTTTTTGGAATTCTTAAAACCATTTTCTTCAGAAAAAGGTTTTAAGCCGCCGGAGGCACTTGAGCGAAGCGACCTCTCGCGGCGAAGCCGCGCAAACGCGTTCAAAAGCGCTAAAGGGGGCGCGGGGGGAAAACAAGAGTTTTCCCCCCGGCAATTTCGTTGGCTAAACGCCAACGAAATTGCAAGGACACCTCGCAAAGCAAGCCACAAGCACAAAACTCGGCATATCGAAGCGATTTTTCGGGTTCGATGCCCGAAAAATCGCCCGCGATTGCTTGAAACTACGTTTCAAGCAATCGCGCATTTTCGGCGGTTCGACGCCGCCGAAAATGCCGAGGCTTCGCAGAAGCCCGTGTCAGCGGACGGAACGGGAGCCGGTTTCACGAGAAACCGAGTACTGTTCGCAAAAGTGTCCATGAGAAGCCGAGCCGGTTCAACGAAGCCGCCCGAAAATTTCCCAGAACGTGATACCGATTATCTTTCACATTATATTTTACCACAAATAAAAAAATTTGTAAAGAACTTATTTACAAATCGCAAAAAAAATAGTATAATAGAAATATATTGCGCAAAGAACGCGCGAAAAAATTAGCGGAGGTAAAATTATGAGAGCTGTAGTGGCTGTAATAGGTAAGGACACGGTTGGTATTCTGGCGAGGGTTACGGCAATCTGCGCCGAGCACCGCGCGAACGTTATGGACGTAACGCAGACCGTTATGCAGGATTTGTTTGCGATGACAATGCTTATTGAGATTTCCGAATTAAGCGTGGAGTTTTCAGCTTTCGCCGATGAACTGAAAAAAGCAGGCGATGAAATGGGTCTCCAAATCCACGTTATGCACGAGGATATCTTTAACTCAATGCACAAAATCTGATAGTTTTGACAAATTCTGACAATTACAGATAAGAGGACGGTGTTTATTTTTGCTTAATACGGGCGATATTTTGGAAACAATCAAGATGATTCAAGAGGAAAATCTTGACATCAGAACGATTACTATGGGCATTTCGCTTCTCGACTGCATTTCGGACGATGCGAAAACTGCCTGCGATAAAATTTACGAGAAAATGATGAGAAAAGCCGAAAATCTCGTCAAAACGGGCGAGGATATTGAGAAGCAGTACGGTATCCCGATTATCAACAAAAGAATTTCCGTGACGCCGATTGCGATGGTTTCCGCGGCTTCTTCGGCGAAAGGTCAAAGCCCCGTGGAGTACGCGAGGGTGCTTCAAAGAGTTGCCGAGGGAACGGGCGTAAACTACATCGGCGGCTATTCCGCGCTGGTGCACAAGGGTTTCTCGGCGGGTGACCGCGAGCTTATCGAGAGTATTCCCGAGGCGCTTGCTTGCACGAGCAACGTTTGTTCTTCGGTCAACATCGGTTCAACGAAGGCGGGTATCAATATGGACGCGGTCGCGCTGATGGGAAAAATCGTGCGCGAGGCTTCCGAGAAAACTGTCGATAACCACTGTTTCGGTGCAGCGAAAATTGTTGTCTTCTGCAACGCTCCCGAGGACAACCCGTTTATGGCGGGCGCGTTCCACGGTGTCGGCGAGTACGATTGTGAAATCAACGTCGGCGTGTCGGGACCCGGTGTCGTGAGAGCCGCGCTCAAAAAGTACCCCGACGCGAATATGTCGGAAATTGCTGATGTCATCAAGAAAACCGCGTTCAAAATCACCAGAATGGGACAGCTTGTCGGCACGGAGGCGTCAAAGCGCTTGGGTGTGCCGTTCGGTATCGTGGATTTGTCGCTTGCACCGACTCCTGCGGTTGGCGACTCGGTTGCTCATATTTTGGAAGAAATCGGCTTGGAGAGCTGCGGTGCGCACGGCACGACAGCTTGTCTTGCAATGCTCAACGACGCGGTGAAGAAGGGCGGAGTTATGGCATCGTCGCACGTCGGCGGGCTTTCAGGTGCGTTTATACCGGTGTCCGAGGACGCGGGTATGATTGACGCGGTGAACAGGGGCTCGCTGTCGCTGGAGAAGCTGGAAGCGATGACGGCGGTGTGCTCGGTGGGGCTGGATATGATTGTTGTGCCGGGGGACACGTCTGCGGACACGATTTCGGCGATAATCGCGGACGAGGCTGCGATTGGAATGGTCAACTCGAAAACAACGGCAGTGCGCGTGATACCGGCGATTGGTATGAAAGAGGGCGAAACGCTGGAGTTTGGCGGGCTGTTTGGCAGCGGTCCGGTTATGCCTGTGAGCAAGTTCAGCTCGGCGAAGTTTATTTCGAGGGGCGGAAGAATTCCTGCGCCGCTGCAGAGCCTGAAAAACTGATTGCGGGGCTAGCACGCGAAGCGAAAAAAGTTTTCGGTCAAGCCTTTTTCAAAAGGCTTGTGGGGCGTGGGGCAAAGCCCCACACTAGAGCGAAGCGACGACTGAAGGCGAAGCCGCAAAATCAAAAGGACTATTTCGCTTTGTTTAAATCAACGAAGAAACTTGTACATCAGTTTCGCGACCATTGCCAATTTTTTTGACGGACGTCAAAAAAATCGCAAATCCCATCTCACAAACTTATCTTAACAGGCGGGTTCCTTCGCGCGCACG
>CAZKBF010000020.1:1819-36021 GCA_964551225.1 uncultured Ruminococcus sp. | reverse complement strand
ACGCGGTTTTTCGCGGAATGAGCTTGGAGGAGGGCGCGACCGCGCGGAGCAGAAATGCGCAGATAGGTGGTCACAAGGCGTGAAAATGGGAAATATTTGACGCGCCCCGAAATAACAAAGCAGCGGATTACGAAAAAATCGAGCGCGAAAACACAGCTCTTGAACGAGAGAAAAGCGTGCAGAAAGCGGTAATTGCGGTCAAGGAGCGGTTCGGGAAGAACGCGGTTTTTCGCGGAATGAGCTTGGAGGAGGGCGCGACCGCGCGCAGCAGAAACGCGCAGATAGGCGGTCACAAGGCGTGAGTTATGGGAAAGTACGATGATATGATAAATTTGCCGCGCCCCGAGCCTGTTCGCGCGCGAATGGGCGGCTTGGAGCGGGCAGCGCAGTTTGCTCCGTTTGCCGCGCTCACGGGTTACGACGAGGCTGTGGGTGAAACCGCGCGGCTTGTTGATGAAAAAATAGAGCTGTCCGAAGATGAGCGGGCGTATCTCGACGAGCAGACGAAAAAAATCCGCGAAATCCCCGAGCGGGAAATCGCGGTGACGTATTTTATTGCCGACAAGCGAAAAAGCGGCGGCGCGTATCTTACAGCGCGTGGTTTTGTGAAGAAAATCGATGAAATCGAGCGGCTGCTTGTGTTGACGAGCGGCGAGAAAATCCCGCTTGACGATGTTTTCGACATCGATTTTTCAGACGAACAGCAGGCAGGCTCCCCTGACGATTAGCGCGGCAAGCCACGCAATCAAACATTGCTCGACCACAATTCCGATTGCCCACTTGCCGCCGAGTTCGCGTTTAACCGAGGAAATTGCCGCAACGCACGGCGTGTACAGCAGACAGAACGTGAGCAAAGCCGCCGCGTCGGGAACGGTGAGGAGCGCTTGCAGCTCGGCGGTGCTGCCGAAGAGCACGGAAAGCGATGAAACCACGCTTTCTTTCGCCATAAATCCCGCGATAAGCGAGGTGCAAATTCTCCAATCCGCGAAGCCGAGCGGAATGAAAATCGGCGCGATAAAGCCCGCGATTGCCGCAAGAATGCTGTCGTGAGAGTTGTCGGTGAGCTGAAAACCGAAGGTGAAATTCTGCAAAAACCAAATGATGATTGACGCGATGAAAATTACCGTAAACGCTCTCTGCAGGAAGTCCTTCGCCTTGTCCCAGAGCAGCATCGCGACATTTTTCGCACCGGGGAGCCGGTAGTTCGGCAGCTCCATAACAAACGGCACAGCCTCACCCTTGAACAGCGTTCCGCGCGAGAACAGCGCGACGATAATGCCCATCAAAATGCCGCCAAAATACAGCGCGACCATAACAAGTCCCGCGATATCGGGGAAGAAAAGCGACGTAAAAAAGCCGTAAATCGGGAGCTTTGCCGAGCAGCTCATAAACGGCGTGAGCAAAATCGTCATTTTGCGGTCGCGCTCGGAGGGGAGCGTGCGCGACGCCATAATTCCCGGCACCGTGCAGCCAAATCCTATCAGCATCGGCACAATGCTTCGTCCCGAAAGACCGATTTTTCGCAAAAGTTTGTCCATCACGAACGCAACACGCGCCATATAACCGCTGTCCTCGAGCAGCGACAGAAAGAAGAACAGCGTGACGATAACGGGCAAAAAGCTCAACACGCTGCCAATTCCCGTCAAAACGCCGTCTATCAGCAGCGAGTGCAGAACCTCGTTTACATTCAGCGCGGCAAGACTTTTGTCCGCGGCATCGGTAAGCCAATCGATACCGCTTTCAAGCAGGTCTTGGAAAAATTTGCCGATAACGTTAAACGTGAGGAAAAAAACCGCCGCCATTATCAGCACAAACATCGGAATTGCCGTGAATTTACCCGTGAGGATTTTGTCGATTTTCTTGCTTCGCTCGTGTTCACGGCTCTCGCGCGGCTTAACGACGGTTTCGCGAACGAGCTTGTTGATGAACCGAAACCGCATATCAGCGATTGCCGCGCTTCGGTCGAGACCGCGTTCTTCTTCCATTTGGCAGACGATGTGCTCGAGCATTTCTTTCTCGTTTTGTGTAAGATTAAGTGCCTCTTCAATCAGCTTGTCGCCCTCAACCAGCTTGCTCGCGGCAAAACGAAGCGGAATTCCCGCAGCCTTTGCGTGGTCCTCGATAAGCTCCATAATGCCGTGCAGACAGCGGTGAACAGCGCCGCCGCAGTCGCTTTTATCGCAGAAATCAATCCTTCCCGGACGTTCCTGATAATAGGCAACGTGAATTGCGTGACTGACAAGCTCGTCGATACCCTCGTTTTTCGCCGCGGAAATGGGCACAACGGGAATTCCGAGCATATCCTCAAGCTCGTTTATATGTACAGAGCCGCCGTTTTCGCGCATTTCGTCCATCATATTCAGCGCAAGCACCATCGGCACGTCAAGCTCCATAAGCTGCATCGTGAGGTAAAGATTTCGCTCGATATTTGTTGCGTCAACGATGTTGATGATACCCTTGGGCTTTTGGTTGATGATGAACTCGCGCGTGACGATTTCCTCGCTTGTGTAGGGCGACATCGAGTAAATTCCCGGCAAATCGGTGACGAGGGTTTCGGGGTGATTTTTAATCGAGCCGTCCTTTCGGTCAACGGTTACGCCGGGGAAATTGCCGACGTGCTGATTTGAGCCGGTGAGCTGGTTGAACAGCGTGGTTTTGCCGCAGTTTTGGTTGCCCGCGAGCGCGAAGGTGAGCTGCGTGCCCTTGGGAAGCGGGTGTTCATCGGCTTTGACGTGGAATTTACCACCCTCGCCGAGACCGGGGTGTTCTTTTTTGCGCTTGGCTTCCTTCGCGGGAATGGGAGCTTTTTCCTTTTGCACGGCGGGCTCGACGAGAATTTTTTCCGCGTCCGCAAGCCGCAAAGTAAGCTCGTAGCCCTGCACGCAAAGCTCCATCGGGTCGCCCATCGGCGCGTATTTTACAACGGTAATTTCAGCGCCCGGAATAACGCCCATATCGAGAAAATGCTGCCGCAAAGAGCCCTCTCCGCCTGTTTCTGTGATAACGGCAGTTTTGCCGATTTCAAGCTCTCTTAATGTCATTTTGCATCTCCAAATTTCTACACACAAATAAGTTTGTTTTAACTAACTCAATTATACACCATTCAATACAATTTGTCAAGACTAACTCGGCGATAAATTTTTGCAATTTTACACAAAAATTATTGCAAATTCAGCTCATTATTTATGGAAATGCAAGCATTTTTGAGCGTTTCGTAAGCGAACCCGCGTTCGATTTCACGCTTAACGTAGGTCATAATGGTAAAACCGCCGTTCCAGCAGAAAACCGCGCAAAAATCCTCGTTTGAGATTTCGTACTCAAAAAAGGCGTCGATTACGCGCAGCTTCGCGTCGGAAAGCTCTGCGGCGGCTTTGGCAAAGGGGAAAACGGGGTCGAAGCTGTCGCGAGGGCAAACCCAGCGGTCGAAGGTTACGTTAAAAACGCCCGAATTATTTTCGCCGATGTTGTACAAATCGCTCACCTCGATTTTCATAATCTGCATAACGGTTATATTTTAATTGTATAACGATTGTTGGAAATTGTCAAGCAATTTTTCGCATAAAACCGCGATTTATCGCTAAAATGTTAAATTTTTTGCAATTTCCCGAAATTCACTTGACATTGCCGCAAAAAAATTATATAATATAAGATGATTGAGTTTATGCGGGAAAAACCGCTGTAAAATAAATACATAAATGGAAAGGATTGCTATGAGAAAGTTTGATACGAAAATTCAATATCTGAAATATAAGGTGCTGCGCGAGGTTGCGCGGCAGGCTTGGGCGGACACACTTTTCAACAATTTGTTGAATATTCCCGCGATAATCGTTCCGGGAAACGTGCCGACAATGCGCTGCTGCGTTTATAAGGAGAGAGCGATTTTAGGGGAGCGCGTGAAGCTGGCAATCGGCGGAAACCCGCTGAATCCGAACGTAATCGAGGTTATCGAGGTTGCGTGCGACGAGTGCCCCGTAGGCGGATTTGAGGTAACGAACGCTTGCCGCGGCTGTTTGGCGCACCGCTGCGAGGACGTGTGCAAATTCGGCGCGATTTCCTTCGACCACAACCACGTCGCTCACATCGACAAAACCAAGTGCAAGGAGTGCGGCTCGTGCGCGAAGGTTTGCCCGTACACCGCGATTGTAAGCCGCACGCGCCCGTGTCAGAACGCCTGCAAGGTGAAGGCGATTTCGATGAACGAGAACAAGGCTGCGGTTATCGACAACTCAAAGTGCATTTCGTGCGGCGCGTGCGTTTATCAGTGCCCGTTCGGCGCGATTATGGAGAAGTCGTTTATGCTCAACGTAATCGACCTCATCAGAAAGAGCCAGCAGGGCAGAAGCTACAAGCTGTACGCGGTTGTTGCGCCGTCCATTTCGAGCCAGTTCAACTACGCAAAGCTCGGACAGGTCATCACGGGCATCAAGCAGCTCGGCTTCCACACCGTCGTTGAAGCGGCTCTGGGAGCGGATATGGTGGCGCTCGCCGAGGGCAAGGAGCTTGCGGAAAAGGGCTTTTTGACCAGCTCTTGCTGTCCCGCTTTCGTTGATTTTGTTCACAAGAACTTCCCCGATATGTCGGAGAATGTTTCCCATAATTTGTCACCTATGGCAGCGATTGCCAAGTACATAAAGTCAACCGACAAGGACGCGAAAATCGTGTTCATCGGGCCTTGCACCGCGAAAAAGGCTGAAGCCCAAAAGGAAGAGGTCAAGCCGTACATCGACTCGGTTTTGACGTTCGAGGAGCTTCAGGCGCTGTTTGACAGCCGCGATATCGATATCACAACGCTTGAAGAGGGCGTTTTGGACAACGCTTCGTACTTCGGAAGAATTTTCGCGCGCTGCGGAGGACTTTCGGACGCGGTTGCCGAGAGTTTGAAGGAGCAGGGACTCACCGATTTCAATCTGAAAGCGGTTTCGTGCGACGGTATTGAGGAGTGCCGAATTGCGCTGCTGAAGAAGAGCAAGGGCGTTCTCGACGCGAATTTCATCGAGGGAATGGCTTGCGTGGGCGGTTGTATCGGCGGCGCAGGCTGCCTGACGCACGGCGCGAAGGACAAGTCCGAGGTTGACAAGTACGGCAAGGAAGCGATGGAAAAGACGATAACCGACGCGGTTTCGGTGCTGAAATGACGGACAAAATCGACGCTTTGACGGTGGAAATGATAAGCTATTTTTCGGGTGACCCGAAACGAATTCAGCATTTCATCAAGGTTCACTCGTTTTCCGCGCTTATCGGCAAAGCGGAGCGGCTTGACGAGTACACGCTTTTTGTGCTGGAAGCGGCGTCGCTGGTTCACGACATCGGGATAAAGCCCGCCGAGCGGCTTTACGGGAGCTGCGGCGGCAAGCTGCAAGAGGAACTTGGACCGAGCGAAGCGCGTCCGATTCTCGAAAAGCTGGGATTTTCCGAGGACGACACCGCGAGAATTTGCTTCCTGATTTCGCGCCACCACACCTACACGGACATCGACGGGATTGACCTGCAAATCCTGATTGAAGCGGATTTTCTCGTCAATCTTTACGAGGATAATTCCTCGCCCGAAGCGGTTTTGGCGGCTTATCGAAATGTTTTCTCGACAAAAACGGGAAAAGAACTTTGCCGTAAAATTTACGGAGAAACGATTTTTGAATAATAACCAAAAACGGTCTTGCCAAAAGACCGTTTTTCTCTTGACTTATTTTGTAAAATGTGGTAAAATTATGTGGGAAAAGAGGGAGAAAAATGTTTCTTGATGAAATCAAAATCGGCGAGAAAATCGAGATTTCGCCCGCTGTTATCGAGGAAGAGGAAATGCTTGCGTTTTCGCGGCGGTTCAACAACATTCCCGTTCACACCGACAAGGATTACGCGAAAACCACGAAATTTGGCAAACCGATTGCATCGGGGGTTATGTCGTTTTTGGTTGTTTGGGCAAATTACGTTCAACAAGATTTTTCCGGTGAACAGCTTATCGCGGGAAAATCCTCGAAAATCGATTGGTTCAAACCCGTGTTCGCGGGCGATGTTTTGACGGGAACAGCCGAGGTTACCGCGATAACTCCGCGAAACGAGTACAACGGAATTCTAGAGGTAACGATTGATGTGTTTAACCAAAACGGCGAGCTTGTGCTGAAAAACGTGACCGCAAGCATTGTGAAACGGAAATAATTGCGAAAGGAATTACATAGATGAACAGGGAATATCTTATGGGCAACGGCGCGATTGCGCTGGGCGCGCTCAAGGCGGGCGTTAAGGTCTGCGCGGGCTATCCGGGAACGCCGTCGTCCGAAATTATCGAAAATATCGTGAAGTACAAGTCGCCCGTGGTTTACGCCGAGTGGTCGGTGAACGAAAAAGCGGCTCTGGAAGTGGCGGCAGCGGCGGCCTATTCGGGCGCGAGAACGCTTGTCACGATGAAACAGGTCGGGCTGAATGTCGCGTCCGACCCGCTGATGTCGCTGGCTTACGTCGGCGTGAAGGGCGGAATGGTTGTGGTTGTCGCGGACGACCCGGGACCGATTTCCTCGCAGACCGAGCAGGACACGCGCGTTTTCGCGGAGTACGCGAGGATTCCCGTTTTCGACCCGTCAAGCCCCGAGGAAGCGTTCGAGATGATACAGACGGCGTTCGACTGCTCGGAAAAATACCGCACGCCCGTGATTTTCCGCCCGACAACCCGCGTCTGCCACGCATACGCTTCGGTTGAATTTGATGGCGCCGAGCCGCGTTCTTACGAGGGTTTTGTCAAAAATTCCAAAAAATGGGTAATTTTCCCGCGCCTTTCGTTCATTAACCACGAGCTGATTGAAAAGCGAAATCCCGAGATTGCCGAGGATTTCTCGGACAGCGGGCTGAATTTCGCTTGCGGTTCGGGCAAAAAGGCGGTTTTCGCGTCGGGAGTGAGCTACGCTTATGCGAAAGAGTACCTCAAAAACCGCGATGACGTTGTACTGGCAAAAATTTCCACACCGCACCCGTTTCCCGAGAAATTTGCGCTTTCGGTGCTCGAAAACGTGGACGAAGCGCTTTGTTTCGAGGAATTGTCGCCTTATATTGAACAAAATTTGCTGAAAATTGCGGGAAAGCATCACTTGCCCGTCAAAATCTTCGGCAAAACAACCGGCAACGGCAAGCTGTCGGGCGAGAATTCCGCGGATATTGCCGAGGAAATAATCGGTGAATTTTTGGGTGAAAAGCCTGCGGAAAAGCGCGATTTTTCGGATATGCCGAAGCTGCCCGTGAGACCGCCGGTTTTGTGCGCGGGCTGTCCGCACCGAGCGTCATTTTACGCGGTGAAAACGGCGATGAGCGGGAAAAAGGCGATTTTCTGCGGGGATATCGGCTGCTACACGCTCGGAAACGCGATGCCGCTCGATATGACCGACACCTGCTTGTGTATGGGCGCGGGAATTACGATGGCGCAGGGCTTCGCGCGCGTTGAAAAGGACACGACTTGCTTTGCGTTTGTCGGCGACTCGACGTTTTTCGCGTCGGGAATGACGGGTGTTGTCAACGCCGTGTACAACCGCGCGAATATGATTTTGTGCGTTCTTGACAACTCCACGACAGCGATGACGGGTCATCAGCCTCACCCCGGTACCGGCAAAAATCTGATGGACGACATAACCTCGCGCGTTGATTTGACGAAGGTTCTCGAGGGCATCGGCGTTGCGAAAATCATCACGGTAAACCCGCTTGATTTGGACGAAGCGGTGAAAGCGGTTAAAGAGTGCGCCGAGCTTGACGGGGTGAAGGCGATTATTTTCAAGTCGCCCTGCATCGCGGTTGAAAAATCTACGAAAAAAATGACGGTGGACGAGAGCTGCGTGATGTGTGAAACGTGCATAAACGAAATTGGCTGTCCTGCGCTTTCTGCGGGCAGCGAGGGCGTTTTGATTGACGCAACGCTTTGCACGGGCTGCGGACTTTGCGCGCAGATTTGCCCCGTGAGCGCGATAAAACCGGTCGGAGGTGACACGAATGGATAAGAGCATACTTTTGTGCGGCGTTGGCGGACAGGGCACGGTTCTCGCGTCAAAGCTGATTGCGGCGGCGTTTATGCAGGCGGGCGAGGTCGTTCACTCCGCCGAAACCATCGGAATGGCGCAGCGCGGCGGCTCGGTCACAAGTCACGTTCGTATCGGCGAGAGCGCGTTTTCGCCGCTTATACCGAGCAAAACCGCGGACTTAATTCTCGCGTTTGAACCCGCCGAGGCTGTGCGAAATCTGCCGCTGTTGAAGGAAAACGGCGCGGTTATCGCAAACAGTGTTCCCGTGAAGCCGATTAACGATATGAATTATAACGGCGCGGAGGCTGTCGATTATCTCAAAAATAAAGTGAAAAACGCGATTATTGTGGACGCGGAGGAGCTTTGCAGGGAGTTCGGCTCGTCGAAATTTTTCAATATTGCAATTCTCGGCGTTGCGTGCGGAGCGAAAAAGCTTGGTCTTTCACGGGAGCAAATTCTCGGTGAAATCGAAAAGCGCGTGCCGAAAAAATATCTTGAACAAAATATAGCGGCTTTCCAAAAGGGAGAGCAGATAGGAGAAAGCTATGCAGCTGAATGAAACGCAGATTGAACAGGTTGACAGGCAGATAAAGCGCCTGATTAAGTCGGGGAGCTATTACGGCGAGAAGTACAAGGCGCTCGGGATTGACGGAATCAAGTCGCAGGAGGACTTTCTGAAGCTGCCGTTCTCGGAGAAAAACGACCTCCGAAACGCGTATCCGCTCGGGATAATGGCTTGCGACGAGAGCGAAATCGTGCGAATTCACTCGTCTTCGGGAACAACGGGGCAGCCTGTTATCATTCCGTACACCGCGAAGGACGTTGATGATTGGGCGATAATGTTCGCGCGCTGCTACGAAATGGCGGGAGTTACCAAAAACGACAGAATTCAAATAACCCCCGGCTACGGCTTGTGGACAGCGGGAATCGGCTTTCAGGCGGGCTGCGAGCGGCTTGGGGCTATGGCAATTCCGATGGGTCCCGGCAACACCGAAAAGCAGCTTAAAATGATGATTGACCTCAAGTCAACCGTTATTGCGGCGACTTCATCTTACGCGCTTATGCTTGGCGAGGAAGTCACGAAGCGCGGACTGCTCGACAAAATCTCGCTGAAAAAGGGCATAATCGGCTCGGAGCGCTGGAGTGACGCGATGAGAGCGCGTATTCACGACGAGCTTGGAATTGAGTTGTACGACATTTACGGATTGACCGAAATCTACGGTCCGGGCATCGGCATAAATTGCCAAAAAGACTCGGGAATTCACTATTGGGACGACTACATTTACATCGAAATCATCGACCCCGTGACCGGCGAGCCCGTGCCCGACGGCGAGGACGGCGAGATTGTTATCACAACGCTGGTTAAAGAGGGCGCGCCGCTCATTCGTTTCAGAACGCACGATTTGTCGCGGATTATCCCCGAAAAATGCCCGTGCGGAAGCAAGTTCCCGCGAATTGACATCATCAAGGGCAGAAGCGACGATATGTTCAAGGTACGCGGCGTGAATATGTTCCCGTCGCAGGTTGAGGAGATTTTGAGCAAGGTTGAGGGCGCGTCGAGCGAGTACAGCGTGACGATTGCCCGCGACGATGACAACAACAGGGACGTTATGCTTTTGACGGTCGAGGGCGACGGAAATTACAGCTTTGACGAGATTACCAAGAAAATTCTCGATTTGTTCAAGTCGATGATAGGAATGACGCCGAAGGTAATCGTAGTGCCGATTGGCACGCTCCCGAGAAGCGAGAAAAAGACCAAGCGCGTCACGGATTTGAGAAACAACTGATATGGAAATTACCGTAAGAAAATACAATTCAACCGACATCAAGCCCGCGATTTCGATTTGGAACGAGATTGTGGACGAGGGCGTTGCCTTTCCGCAGCTTGATTTGCTCGACGAAAAAACGGGCGAGGAGTTCTTTCAAAGTCAGTCCTATACGGGAGTTGCGGTCGATGAAAACGGCGCGGTTGTCGGGCTGTACATTCTTCACCCTAACAACATCGGTCGCTGCGGGCACTTGTGCAACGCGAGCTACGCCGTGAAAAAGGACTTGCGCGGAATGCACATCGGCGAAATTCTCGTCCGAGATTGTATGAAAACCGCGAAAGCGCTTGGCTTCGGGATTTTACAGTTCAACGCTGTTGTAAAAACCAACAAGCCCGCGCTTGCTCTTTACAAGAAGCTGGGATTTGTGCAGCTCGGCGTTATCCCGAACGGATTTTTGATGAAAAACGGGAGCTATGAGGACATAATCCCGCATTACATCGCGCTATAAAACAACCCGCCAAGCGAAAAAACTTGGCGGGAAAATTTATGCTCTTTCCTTAATTGTGCCGTTTTTGTACGCCGCGAGGAGCTCGCGCAGGTCGTTTATTTGCGAGAGAAGCTCGATACCCTTGTCGGTGTCGGCGATGTTGACGCGCTCCTTCATATTCTCGACAACGCGCACCGTGGGCGAGCTGTTGTACTGCCCCGTGACAAACGGCTTGTGCTCGGCGAGGCTCAAGCTGTGCGAGTCGTAGATGAGCGTGTAGCCCGCAATTCCGGTTGTCGGCTGATACGCTTTTGAAATTCCGCCGTCGATAACGAACAGCTTTCCGCCCGCTTTGACGGGACTTTCGCCGTCCTTGATTTTAACGGGAACGTGCCCGTTGATGATGTGACCGTGCTCGCTCAAACCGAAGTGCCGCAGTATAATCTCGCAGATTTTGATGTTCTCGCTCAAGCGGTAATACGGGTTGTGCGTTTCCTTGTGCAGCTCCTTGTCGTCAAGAAATGTGCGCTCGAAAAACGCCATTCTGTCCTTGCCGTAGAGCGGGGAATTTTCGCCGCACCAAAGATACCAGATAAAATCCTTGTCAAAATCGAGGGTTTTCTTGTCGTACTCGTAGTAAGCGTTGTTGACAATTTTGTCGATGATATCAAAAAGCGCCTGCCCGCCGTATTTTCTCCCGAGAATATTCATCTCGGCGAACTCACCGTTTTCTTTCATCGGGATACAGCCGTGGAACATCAGATTTCCGTTAAAAATCTTGTACATCGAGCCGTGTGAGAGGAGGAAACGAATGTGCCTGTTGAGCTTTTCGCTGTGCTTGAAGGAGTTCGTGAGGACGTTCATCAGCTCCTTTTCACCGTCGGACAGCTCGAGCGGATTGTTTTTGTCAACAGTCGGGAAATTCCTGTCCTTCAGCGGGTACACCTTGCCGTTTTCCTCGATGGTGAAATTGTCGAAATCAACCTTCTTGAACAGGTTTCGCTCGGACATATTCCACTCGGGGTGCGCGTCGATGAGCTTGCCTTCGAGCTTTAGCTGGATAACAGTAATCGCCTTGTGCATTTTCGCGGCAAGACGGTCGTCCACGGCGTCGTAGATGTTGTCGTCGAGCATATTCGGGTAAAAGAGCGCGCAGTCGTCGTTTTTGTACACCTCGGACGCGAAAACCGCGAGAGCCCGTAAATTCAGCCCGTATCCGTCCTCCAGCAAATCGAAGCTGTTGTAGCGCATAGCAATTCTGATAACATTTGCGACAAGTGCGGGGTTGCCCGAAGCCGCGCCAATCCACGAGATATCGTGGTTTCCCCACTGAATGTCAACATCGTGGAGCGCCTCAAGCTCGTCAAAAATTATATCGGCGCGCGGACCGCGGTCGAAGATATCTCCGATGATGTGGAGCGTGTCGAGCGCGAGCGACTGGATAGTTTTGCAGATTGAGATGATAAACCGCTCGGCGATGCCCGTGCCGAGGATTGTGTTTATGATTTCATCGTAGTAAAGCTCTTTGTTGATGTCGTCGGTAACGTTCAAAAGCTCGTCGAGAATGTACACCATATCCTTGGGCGCGCGTTTTCTCACACGCGAGCGGGTGTATTTTGAGGACACGCGTTCGCAGACGAGCACAAGGCGGTAAATCGTGGTTTTAAGCCACTTCTCGTCGATAACGTTCTCGGATTTCAGCCGCTTCATCTCGCTCTCGGGGTAATAGATGAGCGCGGAGAGCTTCTCGCGTTCCTCCTCGGAAACCGTTGAAGAAAGCCTGTCGTCAAGCTTTTTCCTGATAACGCCCGACGCGCTGCGGAGCATATGAATAAACGCCTCGTGTTCACCGTGGATATCGCTGAAAAAATATTCCGTGCTTTTTGGCAGGCTGCGGATAGCGGAGAGATTTATGATTTCGCTTGCCGCGCTGTTTATTGTGGGGAATTCGCGCGCGAGTAACTGCAAATATCTGTTGTCCATAATTTTACCTCGTTTATATAAATGTAATCGATTACTTTTAAGCAGAAAGTTGTCCGTAAAACAAATTTCTCTATTATAAATATACCACAATTTGCAAAAAAAATCAAGTGCTATTGCAAAGAACAGGTTAATTTGATATAATAAAAATGTAAATCTCGCAGATGTTGCACGTTATCAAAAAATAATAAAAAGAAAGTCGGATACCCGAAAAGTATCCGACTTTTGTTATCTTTCCAAACTGTTTTTAAACAGCCGAAATTGTGTAAACGTACGATTTTTCCTCGCCGGCACCGAGAATTTCGATGCCCTGTTTCTCGGCGAAAACACCCGAGCAGTCCTCGAAATCCTGCGAACCGCACCACGGCTCGATGCAGAGGAACGGCGCGTCCTTGAACTGCCAGATACCGAGTCCCGTGAAGTCGGGGAAATCCACGCGAACGCCCTTGTTCTGCTTGTCGAGAAGCGAAACCGAGCGCGAAGCGGGGTGCTCCATATACAAAACGTCGTTGTAGAACATCTCGTGATTGAGGGGCATTACCTTGCTGTTTTCGATGATAACGCGGCGGTTGTTCGGCTCGTAAACGCCGGTAACCTTGTTGTAGTTCGGGATATTCGCGGTTTCGGTTTCGGGGAATTCAAGCCGGTAATCGGTGAATTCACCGGGTGCCGCAAACGCGGGGTGACAGCCGATGCAGTAGGGCATTTCCTCGGAGCTGTTGTTCTTGACGGTCTGCGTGATTTTGATGCCGTTTTCGGTAAGCTCGTACTTTATCGTGAACTTGAAGTCAAACGGGAACATCGCTTTCGTGGTTTCGTTCTGCGAGAGCGAGAAAACCGCGGTATCGTCGGTGATTTGCTCGGCGGTGTGCTCAAAATCGCGGACAAAGCCGTGCTTGGAGATTGCGTACTCCTTGCCGTTGATGAGCGTTTTGCCACCTTTAAGCGTTCCAATCATCGGGAACAGCAGGGGAGAGGTGTTCGCCCAAAACGCGGGGTCTGCGCTCCACATCAGCTCGCGTCCGTTCACGCAAAGCGACTTCAGCTCCGCACCCTTTGAGAAGATTTTCGCAGAGCAGCTTTGGTTTTTAAGAATAGTTTCCATAAAATTCCTCCTGAATTTATAAAATCTGATTGCCTTAATTATACAACTTTTTCGCGAAAAAATCAACCGTTTTTATCAGATTTTCGGCTTATTCGCGGAATGTTTTTTCACCCACGCCCTGATGATGAGGACGAGGAAAACGATGATTGCGATGGTGATGAGGATTTTGAGGACGATTGCGAGGTAGTCGGTTTCGGGTGTGGTAATCGCCCAGATTTGCCCGCGGTTGTCACGGAAAAACATAATTCCGCTGTCGGAAACGGTGATTTTGCCGTTCGTGAAATCGATGATTTTGACGATTTCGTTGACACTCTGCTCGGTGTCGCTGTCGAGGATACCGTAGAGATACCACTTTCCGCCGTCGCTTTCAACGGGCGCTGCCGTGTAAATTCGCAGACCGCTGCCGAGGGTAATCACGGGCGCGCAGGCGTTTTTCATCTGCGGGAACTTTTTGGCGATTTCCATATTCAGTCCGTCGAGCACGAAAAATCCCTCTGTTGAGCCGACGTAGAGCCTGTTGTCCGCTTCTGCGGGAGCAGTGAGCACGCCGCCAACCTCGCATTTCAGCAGCGAGTCCTCCTCAACCTTTCCGTCGTCGAGCAGCCGCAGCTTGTACATAAACCCGTCGTCGCCGCTCATAAAAATCGCGTATTGTCCTGCGAAAACGTAGTTGGTTTTTGCACCGATTTGGTTCTCGGTGAAATTTTTGTCGGTTGTCGAGAAGCAAACCAGCTTTTCGCCGCTTGAGAACACGACAAAATTGTTGAAAAGGGCAGGCGAGGACGGCTGATTTTCGGTTTTGTACTCGGCGACGATATCGAGATTTTTGTTCAAATCAACGCAGTAAAACGCATAGCTTTCAGCCGTTTTCACGCCGAAGAAAGCAAGGTTATCAAGCACCGCGACATCGGTCACGATTTCGCCGAATTTCTTGAAATGAAGCAAGCTCATCTGCTCGGTATCGACAACGCAAATACCCGTGCGAGTTGGCTGTACAAGCGTTTTCCCGAGGATTGCGCCCTTGTAATTCTCGGACACCTTTTCCTCGAATTCAACCGACGAAACAAGCTTCCCGTCCTTTTCGGACAGCTTGTTGAGCTTATTCCCAACAGGCGCGAACAAAAACTCGCCCGCGCAGAGCGGAACTCCCGCCGAGGAATTTTCGGCGGTGTTCCATAGGATTTTAACGTATTTCTTGTCATAGGGCGTTTTCGCGGGGCTAACGAGCTCGCTTTCAACCGCAAAACCTGCGCTTTCCGCGAACGCTGTTGCCGAGAAAACAAGCGCTGTTAAAATCGAAATAATCAATGCAAAAACTTTTTTCATATCAAATGCTCTATTCCTTTTGAAAATGAATACAAATAGGTCTGCGAAACTTCCATTCCGAGCAGCATCGGCAGAACCTTTGCATAAATCTTAACCTGTTTTTCATAGGCATCCTTTTCTGCGTCTATGTCAACATCAGTCTTGTAGTCGATAACCACAATCTTGTTGTTCTCCACAAAGAACGCGTCAATTCTGCCTTGTATGCCAACTTTTCCGAGAAGCGTCTCGTCGATTTCGCTGACCTCAATCTCGGCGTAAAACGGGAATTCACGCTCGATACGCGGGCTGTTGAGCATACGCTTTCCGAGTTCGCTTCGGAAAAATTCCGCGATTTTAAACACCTGAATGCAGCTCATCTCTTCCGCGGTGATTTTTTCCTCATCACAAACCCTGTGAAGCTCGCCGGTGATATTATCGAAAAGGTCGAAATCGGAGGAGTTTTTCACGACATCGAACGAAATGTGCTCCATAAAATTATGATAAGCGTTTCCGACATCTGTTCCGCGAATTCTTCCTGAAGCAGCAAACGCGGGTTTAGTGAGCGTAAAGAAAGACGGAGAGGCTTTGTGAGCGAGCTCGGTTACCGAGAATTTGGCTTGACGCTTGGTTTCTTCGATATTTTCATAGGTCTTTGAAATCAACTTTGAAAGCTCGATTGCCTCATCGCTAAATTTACCGTTATTCTCGGATTTATCGTTGGTTTGGTCGTCCGTTTTGTCATCTGACTTGTTAACGGAGGCAGCGTCCGGAGCACTTTTTACAAAAGCGTCAAATTTTTCGTCATTGTAAATTTCTATTTCCAAAGGCAAAGTATTGTACGAGAAATCTCTGATAATTTTATTTCCGTCTTTGCTTTCTTTTATGTCGAGGTCTTGGTTCAGTGCGCCTAAAACCCAGTGGAAAGGCTTGCTCTCATCGAAGAGGAAATCGGGGTCGAAGCCCATAGTTACAGATTTCGCGAGGTCACTGTCATTCCACTTGTCAATCATTATCAGCTTTTCCTGCGCGCGCGTCATAGCGACGTAGAGCAGACGCAGTTCCTCGCCGATAGGTCTTTTCTCGTTGACAATCCGCAGAGCGTTTCCGCTGAAGGTTTTAAAGCGATAACGGTCTTTTTTGTCAACATAATCCATCGAATAATAGTAATCGTGGTTTAACAAGAATGAACCCTTGCTATCCTGGTTGTTAATTTTATCCTCTAGCTCTGTGAGAATACAAATCGGTGCTTCAAGACCTTTGCTTGCGTGGAAGGACATAATTCTCACGGAATTCTCGACGCTTTCGGGAGTATTTGCCTCCTCGATATCGGAGCTGTCCTGAATTGATTTATCGATAAATCTGATAAAATCGTTGAGCATTCCGTATTCTCTGGCAACAAAATCCTCGGCAATAGTTTCAAATCTGCGAAGATTTGAGATACGCTGGCGGCCGTCGTCATAAGCGCTCATAACCGCGAAAATATCGGTATCCTCGTAAATTTTGCCGATAAGATTATCGGTAGAGTTGTTGCTCATAAAGTTCCTGAAGCAGTCCAAATCGCGCAGATACGCTTGCGCCTTTAAGCTGATTTCGCGGGAAATCTTGCGGTCGGAGAGAGCTTTTTCGACTTTCTCGGCATTTTTGAGTTTTTCGTTATCGCCGGAATTAAATCTCTCGCCGGTTTTTTGTGTGCAGAATTTCAGGCATTTGAGCAGCGAGCCTTTTCTTGTGCACTGCGAAATGATTTCAACCTCGGCGTCGGTGATTTCGTCCTCCTTATAGCCGAGAACACCGAGCTTTAGTTTTGCAATTTCCTCGGCATCAAAGTTGTAAAGCGGCGACATAAGCACGTTCAGAGTATTCTCATCGTCCAGCGGGTTGTCGATAGCCTTGAGCAAGCTGATGACAATACCGATTTCCTCGGACGCCAAAAAATTCTTGGTTTTAGAGGTAATTGCGGGAATATCAAGAGCTGCGAGCGCCTCGCGGTATTGTTTTATGGGCTTGTTTTTACGAGTGAGAATGATAAAATCCGAGTATGACGGACGAACTCTTATTTCATTGTCGTCCTTATCTTTTTTGGTGATGAAGAAAGTATCGTCATCGTGAATTTTTTTGATTAAATTTGCGGTAAACTGCGCGCTTTTTTCTGTTTTTTCATCTTCCGAACCCGAGATATCGAGGAAATATAATTCCGCATTATACTTCGCCTCTTCTGTAGGGGAGAGCGGGTTGAATTTAGCGCCGAGAACAAGCCGGTTTCCTTTTGCGTAATCAACACCGCCGTATTCCTCGGTCATAAGCCCGCAAAACGCATTGTTGACTACATCGATAACCTGTTTTCTGCTGCGGAAATTCATATTCAGCGGGAGCGCAGAAAATCCGTCGGTACCCTTGCAAAGATTAGCCATAATCATCGGGTTACCGCCGCGGAAGGCGTAAATTGCTTGCTTGACGTCGCCGACATAGAAAAGGTGACCGTTACCGAGCAGCTTAAAAATTTCCGCCTGAACGTCGTTTGAATCCTGAAACTCATCGACGATAATGCAGGAAAATCTCTGGGAAATCTGATTGCGGAAATCCTCGTCACTGCGGAGTTTATCGAGCAGAAGCAGCTCGCAGTCCGAAAAGTCAATGCACCCTTGCGAGCGTTTAATCTCGGAATAGTAGGAGATGTATTTTTTCACGAGCTTTGAAAAGGTTTGTGCAGCAGCGTGCTGTTGAGGTAAAGAAAGCTGTTCCTCGGACGTTGAAAAACTGATTTTCAAAATATCATTATAGGTGTCCTGAAACAATTTTGTGGCTTTGCCGAAGAGCTGTTTTGATTTGTCCTGGGGGTCTTTTTTACTTTTTTCTGCGTTATTCTCGGGAGTTAATTCAGCAGTACTTGTAATGGCTTCAAGTGTAGTCATCGACGGATTTGCTTTAAAACTATTATAAGCTGTTTTAATCGCATCGAAACGCTTTTTATCGATATCTCTTGAGTCAGTCATTACTTTGAGAACTTCATTGCAGGCGGGAGCTTTTTTGGGGTCACTTTGGACCGAGGCAGTCTTTATTTGATATTCAGCGAAGCAGCTATCGATAATGTTTATACATTTCTCGAGCTTTGCAAACTGCTTGTCGATATAATCGATATAGACGTCCAAATATTTCTTTTCGAGATTTTGTGTTGAGGCGTGAACGTCAACGGCTTCGTCAAGCCATTTGTCGATATTTCCGTAAGAAGAAAGCATATCTGCTGTTTTGGAGACGCTCTCAAAAAGGGCTCTGTCATCCTCAAAGCTAAAGGTATAGAACAGCGTTTCGCGCTCATCGGCGGTAAAGCCGTTGTCGGAGTTTTCGTCGTAAAAATCCTGTTTAGCAAGCTGTTCGGCAGACCACTGCATTGAGGTTCTTTTGGTATCGTCGGCGATTGTGAAGTTAATCGGAAGGTCAAACTGCTGAAAATTCTCGCGAATAATACCGAGGCAAAACGCGTTTATAGTAGAAATGGAGGCTCTTCTGAGGTTGACAATCTGCTCGGAAAGGTAGTTTCTTTCAGCCGCTGCCTCGGGCGAATTGTCCTCGGAGAGCTTTGCGATTTTCGCCTGCAACGCTTTATTCAGCTTTTCGCGAATACTTTGAGTAGCGTTTACGGTAAAGGTCATAATCGCGAGGGAGGTGATATCGATGGGATTTTTTACATCGGAAATCAAACGAATAATTCTATCGACAAGCAGTGTAGTTTTGCCGCTTCCCGCAGCCGCGGTAACAACAGCGGGCTCGGTGTGTGAGAAATCTATTGCGTATTGCTGGTCCGGAGTAGGAATATATGCCATTATTTTTTCGCTCCTTTCTTGGGGGTGGAAACAGTGTTAACTCTTTCCTCGTTGTTGCCGCAAATCAATTTAAACCGACAATATTTGCAGGGGATTTTTGTGCTTGAGCTTTTGTCTCCGTCGAATGATATTTTAGATTCGCTGTGTTTAATCGGATAAGCGTCAATCTTACCGCTGAAAAGCTCTCCGAAATTTGTCTTTAACAGCTTGATACACTCCTCGCGCAGCTTTTCAAAATCAGCATCACTCGGGGTGTTTTCCGACGAGGGCACAAACATATCTTTGAGAATTTTTTTGGTTTTCTCGTCAAGTGTATTGTTGTTGGCAGCCTCATCGTTGTCGATTTTTTTGAAGAGCGCCTCGAAATAGTCCGAAGATTCTTTTTCGGTTTCGTCGTTTTTAACATACAAGCCGCTTTGATGGTGATTCATTGTAAGCAGACGAAAAGCGCTCGCTTTGTCATCGGCAGCCTTTGAATTTGCCGAAGGAAGGTAGCCTATTCCGCCGGGATTAACCTTGAGGGAATTGCTCACGTTTGCGTCACAAATCGCGAAGAGATAGAGGAGCATTTGGATATTGATGCCATGCTTTGCTTTATACGCGTCGAATTGTTTTGCGCTGGATTTATAGTCGATGACTCTGACATAGGACTCGTTGTTATTTGGTGAAATAAACAAATCAACTCTGTCCACACGACCGGAAATGTTGACGGTTGAACCATCGTCAAGCGTTATGGTAAGCGGTTTTATGTTGAGGACATCGCTTGTGGTTTTGGAGGCAGAGGTGTTATTCGGCGAGTAATCCTCCGTGGGTTCATCGGAATAAAGCTCGGTTTTGGGCGTGTTAATTTTTGCCTTATCGTTGCTGTCGATAATCTTTAATTGTTGAGATTCTGACAAATCGAGCTCAAAGAATTTCGGGCGATATTGACGCAGGGAAAACTCTGCCTGAAGCGTTATCAGGACATCAACAGCAGTGATTGCGAGGTTCAAAAAGAGGAATCTTGTGCGGAAATCATCTTCAAAGTCACCGTTTGTTTCGGTTTTGAGGTATTCATCGAGATAATACTTTGCCAAAGCGTCGAATTGTTTTCTGGTGAGACCGAAAAACTCGTCCATTTTATCGCAGTATGTTTCGAGAACGTTTTGTAGAATGTAGTGAACGACATTTCCGCGATTGATAACATCGAAAATGCGCTGTGTTTTCTGGCGGATTTTCAGACCGAATTCGCAGAAATAGTTAAATCTGCAAAGGTTGAGTTTTTCAACGGAGGTTGCTCCGACGTTGACGTCAAAAAGTCTCTTTGCGGTTTGAGGCTTGAGCTCGTGATGACCGATTAAATCGGTATTTGTGAGCATTCTGCGCGATTTTGCCTGTCGAATATCGTCGAGCTTTTTCACAAAATCATCGCATTTCAGGAGCGTCAAAGCACCTTTCAGAGTATCGTTGTTCTTTGAGCGCTTTGCGAATTTACTTGCATAGCGCCGTTTTGCAGCCTTGATTGAACGGCAGTAAAACGTGTCGTTGAGTTCAGATGCTTCGATAAAGGCGGTGTTGGGGAAGATACTCATAATATCGTTGACCACAAGCGATTTCTGAACATTCGTGCCTTTTACATCATAGTCGGCGGAGATAATTGTGAGCCTCTCGGTAGCGAGAGAAAGCGCTTTGTAGGCGCGGTAAAGCGACAAGCAGTATTGCTCCTTGTTTGATTTAAGGGCAAAGGAGTTTGTGTTTGTGACACCGAATTCGGAGATGTTTTCGATAAGGAAATCCGTTTCATTTTCCGAGAAAACGCCTGCGCCTTCGATGACACTTGGAAATCTCTCGTACGAAGCGCCGAGGATAAACGTAGCTTTAATGTCGTTTGCGCGAGTTCTGTTGATATCGCCGACAATAACGCTGTCCTGATACTGCGGGGGTTTTGCGAGAGACGTGCTTGAACAGATATCCGAGAAAATCTGGAAATACTCGTCAAGCGAGATGTTTTCCCCCTGAAGCTCTCTCTCAAGCGTTTCGAGAATAACCACGAGAGTGTTCCAAAGCTGTTGATTTAAGCGAATAAGTTCGGTGTCGGGCTCGGAAGAATTTGGCTTAAAGCAGCGTCTGCGAATTGATTTTTCGATGTCAACCTCATTGACCAAAAAATTGTAAATCAAGCGGGTAATTTCCGAGCCGTCCTTCTTTTTGAGCGCGTTCTTCAGCCTCAAAATCGGTTCGACAACCGCAGCTCTGACCGTTTCGGCATTTTGTTGTGTTAAAGACTTCGGGTCCTCGAAGGAAAACGAATTTTTGAGATGCTTCGCCCCCAAATTCCACTCAAAAATATACGTCTCAAAATCATCGATATCCTTTTGTGAAAACGCAGCTTTTTTCAGTATAAGAACCGAGTCCGTGCTTTTTTCGGTATCTTTTTCTTCTTTGCTCATAAAATTCGTCTTAATCAGACTTAAAACGCTGTCAACCGAGAAATCGCGCAAAACGTTGATTAAAGCCAAGAAAAAGTTTACGAGCGGCTGATAGAGGATTGACTCGGGGATATCGATAAAATAGGGAATTTCGTATCTGTCGAAGGCGCGTTTGATGAGCTTCGCGTAGGAAGAATCGGCGCACAAAACCGCGATATCGCGGTAGAGATAGCCCTTGTCGAGACACAATTCCTTGATTTTTGCGGCAGTGTAATCAATCTCATCGTAGGCGTCTGCGGCGTGAACGAGCTCGCAAGCCTCGCCGAGTGAAACGCTGCTTTTTTCGCGGCTGAAAATTTTCTCGGAAAGCTCGGAGAGCGGGGAATTTTCGGGAATTCTGCGGGGAATATTGCTTTCGGTCACAATTTCAACATCGTTTTCGCGAGCGTAACCGATAATTTTATCAATCTGATTTTTCAGGCTGAAAAACAGGTTGTCGCGGGAATCATCGTTTAAAGTTATGTTAAATCCGAACGTGAGATTTTTTGCTTTTTCGGTCAATTTCAGCAAAAAGTAAAGCTGATTGCTTGTGAAATCGTTGAAGCAATCCACGAAAACCTCGGTATTTTCAAACAGATTATTATGCTCGGACGCGATAATATCGGCTGCCTCGCCAATCGCGTCAGCCCTGTCTAAATAACGGTTCATCAGCCCGTCATAGCTTTCCTGAATTTTTGAAACATCGAACAATTTTTCCACAAAGGGAAGGTGACCTTTCAAATCAGGGTTTTGGTCAAGATTTTTGCGAATGCTGTCTTCATCGAGCTTTGACGCAGAAAAACCCGCGGCATTCAGCATAGAAACCGTGGTGAGCATTTTTTTGCAGAAGCCGGCTTTTTCAGCTTGGCGATTGAGGGAAGTGAGCGCGCTTTTTTGGTCGCGAACAGCCTTGTGCATCAAGATATTTTTTATCGTGTCATCAGCGGGAATGCGCTTCTCGCCTGCGTTTTCGAGGATTTTCTCGGAGAGTGAGGAAAAGGTTTCGATGTGAATTTCGCTGTACCGCGTCAACAAATCTCGTTCAAGAAGCTCCCTGTAAACAACCTTTTCTGTTTCAAATTCAAACTGGTCGGGTACGATAAAAACGACATTTTTTTCGTCTTCGTCGTTTGTCAGCAGCTCGTAAATATCCTGTCGCACAGCCCCGGAAACATCAAATTCCGCGCCGTTTGCAATAATTCTAACCACAAAATCATCCTTTCTCAACTGTATAAACAAACGCATTTTTGCGTTTTCCAACCGGTTTTACAATTCCGATTTCTCTCAAAACCTCAAGCCGAAGCGAAGAATTTGCCTCGCCCGCAGCCTTGCAGAATTCCTTTTTCGTGAAATTCTCGGGGAGATTTTCGGGCAGAAGCCGCCGAAAATCCTCCGCTGTTTCAAACCAAATTTCCTCAACAATTTCCGTGGGAATTTTCTCGATTTTGCACTTTTTCCGCACATTTCTGCTTCGTAAATCGGGAATTTTTTCGCCGTCAAAATACACGAATTTCTCGACTTTCAGCTTTACGATAACGATTTTCAGATTGTCATTTTGCAGAAAATTTCTTATCGAATAAAGCTCCTCGAAAATTTTGAGCCAAGACGAGAATTTTCGCGGCTTGTCGGTCTTGACGATTTCGCCCGACTCGTTGTTGACAAACAGCGTTTTGCTCTCGCAGACAAACGGGTGAACGAGATTTACGCGCGCGTTTTCGAGGAACACCGAGAGCTTCTCGCGCAGCTTGTAGAGCTGTTTCGTCTGGATTTCAAAGATGCCGTTTTCGCTTACTGCGTCCGCGAAAAACTTGCCGATTTTGACCTCTTGTTCATCGGAATACGGCGCGAAATAATTTTTCAGTGCCGCGTGAATAATCTTTTCGTTCTGCGTCCCGACAGTAGTTTTAATGCGGTTTAGCGCCAAATCCACAGCCTTTTTGAAGCGGTCGGTTGTGGCATTTTCGCGTCTCTCGATAAATTTTGCAACCGCGTCAAGCTCGTTTTCCTCGATAATAATGTCGGCGATTTCCTTCAGTTCATCGAAAGAATTTCCCACAGCAACGCCCAAATCCGCCGCTTTCAGCATATCGATATCGTTCTTATTATCGCCGAAGCAGACCATTTTTTCGGCGTTCAAAAGCGCCTTGACCTGTCGTACGGCAGCCGCTTTTCCCGCTTTCTTATCGTAAATTTCGTACCAAGTTGTGTCATCATAGGTGTCAGCCTGAAAGTTGTGCGCGAAGCCGTTTTCCGCTGTAAAAAAGCTGTCGAGAAGCTCGGTGTTTTCCGCGTTCAAAACGGTGAGATAAAACACGTTTCCCTCAAACAGCTCATCGTAATTTTTGGCTGTACGAAGCCGTTTGTCGCCCTTGCGCGACTCAATGTAGCTCCTCACACGGTCAATTTTTTCCTCAAGAAACGAAACGCGCTCCTTGCCGTTGATGTACGAATAAACAAGCGGCGCGAGGTTGTTTTCGCGAATAAACTTTTCCGCGATTTTCAGCGATTTTTTCGTAAAAACGTTCTCAATCAAATGCTCGCCTGTTGCCGGATTAACCACGAAAACCCCGTTGAAAGTCACAGCGGGGAGTTCAAGATTCAGCTTTTTAACCAGCGGCGCGGCGCTCGAAAAGGAACGCGCGGTCGCGTAGGTGAAGAGCACGCCGTTTTCGATGAGCGAGTTGAGCGTGTTGATGGAAAAATCGGAAATCGACGTGTCGTTTTTGAGGAGAGTTCCGTCGAGGTCGGTTACATAAAGCGTCATATCAGTAGTCCTTGCAGCCATCGACGACAAAGCGGTGCGTGAGCATATACTCGCGCAGCTCCTGCATTGCGGGGAAGCGGAAGCCCTCGCTCTGAATTGCGCAGCAGCCGCACGCGTTCGCCCGAACGACAGCCTCGCCGAGCGGGATTTTCTCGATAATACCGCTGATTAAGCCCGCGGCAAAAGCGTCTCCCGCGCCCGTCACATCGACAACTTTGTCTGCTCTGAAAGTCGGTGCGTCGCCGCTCTCGACGTGACTTTTGAAGAACGCGCCCTGCTTGCCGAGGGTTATCACGATTTTGTTTCCGCCAAGCTCGAAGAAATAATCTGCGATTTTCTCGGGCTCGACAAGCCCGCAGAACTCCTTCGCGTCCTCAACCGCAGGCACAAAAACCTCCGCCCGAAGCGCTATATCCTTCAGCTTTTCCGTATCAACATTTTCGCCGAAATTTCCCGGGTCAAACACGACGGGAATTTCAAGTTTTTTGCATTCCTCGCAGATTTTTTTGGCAAAATTATACGAATTTTTGCTGTCGAGAACAAATTCACCCGTTATAAAAACCGCGTCAAAATTATCGGGAGAAACGTCGAAATTCTCGTCATTTTTCTCGGTGATAAGGCTGTCGTCAACGCCGTTTTTCTGGAAAAACTCGCGGATTTCTTCGGCAAATTCACCGTCGATTTTTGCGGCAGCAGCAGCCGAAACGCCGAGCCTTGAAAGCGCAGCAGCCGTGTAAACTCCCGCGCCGCCGACATTTTTCCCGTCGAACCAAGCCTTGCACAGAATTAAAGCTCTTTGCATAATTTCCTCCGAATCAGAAAGTTCTGATATTTCCGTCCTCGTAGGCAAAACCCGTGTAGCCGCCCGCCTGAAGCCTGTCCAAAAAGCTCTTCATTTTCTTCGGTTTTTTGAAGAGCGCAACGTCGTAATTCTCGCGCATCTCCTCGGCTTTTTTGTAAGCACCGAGGAAATTCTCCTCGTAAAGCACGGCGATTTTTTCCTTTGCGGAGGACTTGCGCTTCATATCCGAGAGAATGCTGAAAATGCGCTCAAAGCCGATTGAGAAGCCGCACGCGGGGATATCCTCGCCGATAAATTTGCCTATCAGCTTGTCGTATCTTCCGCCGCCCGCAACCGAACTTCCAAAATTCTCGCTGCGCACCTCGAAAACGGTGCCCGTGTAGTAGCCCTGTCCGCGAACCAGCGAAATATCAAACTCCACGCCGTATTTTCCGTCGGCAATTTCCTTGCTTGTTGAAATAATTCCCGAAAGCCGCGCGGTTGCGTCTTCACCGACAATCTCGCGAACCTTATCGATATCGAGCGGGAGCTGTTTCAAGACATCGGCAAATTTATCGACAGCCGCCTTCTCGAACCCCTTTTCAAGCAGCTCCGCGACAACTCCCTCCGCGCCGATTTTGTCGAGTTTATCGAAGCTCACGCAAACGGACGCGAGCTGTTCCTCGGCAAAACCGCAGCTTGCGAGCAGCGCGTTGAGGACGGTTCTGTCGTTGACGCGAATGGTGAAATCGCCGATTTGAAGCGCCGTGAGAGCCTTTGCGGTGACGGCAATCAGCTCGATTTCGCACTCCGCCGAGGCGTCACCGATAACGTCGATATCGCACTGCATAAACTCGCGCAGGCGACCTTTCTGCGGGTTCTCGGCGCGGTACACCTTGTCCATCTGAATTGCCTTAAACGGCATCGTGAGGTTCTGACGATTTGCCGCAAAATAGCGCGTAAGCGGGAGCGTGAGGTCGTATCTCAAACCCATATCGCAAAGCTCACCGCCGTTTGCAAGCGCGCTTTGAAGCTTGTCGCCGCGCTTTAAAATCTTGAAGATGAGGTTGAGGTTGTCGCCGCCGTCGCTCTTGTCGAGGTTCTCGATATCCTCAACCGCGGGCGTCATAATGCGGGAAAAACCGTTTTTTCGGTAAATCTCGAAGATTGTATTCTGAATACTTTCGCGAAGCTCCGCCTCTTCGGGGAGGTAGTCGCGGGTGCCTTTTACGCTTTTAATTTTCATCGTAAATTCCTTTCGTTAAATCAAATCACAATATACCTAATTATAACATTTTTCGTACATTTTGTCAAGAATATTTGCGTCACAACCGAGCATTTTTGTGAAAGATTTCAAAAGTTTTTTTCAACCCAGAGTATAGGATAACCGCTTATATACGGCTTGACCATATCGGGGTGCTGCTTGGCGGCGGCGAAGAGCTTCTCGGCGAAATTGTCCTTTTCGAGAAACTCGCAGAGCGTTTTCAGCGGGAGCTTTGATACGCTTTCGCAGACGGGCGAGACGGTTATCACGCGGAAATCGCCGAGCTTGTTCACGCGAAACGGCCATATCGCGCAGTCAAACGGCTTGAGCTCGCCGAGAGTGCAGCCGTTTTCGGAAACCGCGGGGCAGTACACGACATTTTCCCCGTCAAACTTCATCGGTAAAACGTACTCCTCGCCGCGTTTTTCGAGCGCAACGCCGAGCTTTTCCTCAACCTTATCTTTAATTTCGCGGAAAATCAGCGGAATTTCCCACTTGTCGCTTTCGACAAATCCGCAACAAATTCGGCATTTTGCACAATCATTTTTCGACAAAATTTTCTTCAACATCAAAAATTTCCTCCTCTATACAGACTTTTCGTCTTTTTTACCAGCAAAATGAAAATACGTTTACATTTTCATAGCACGTCAAAAACTGCATAATAGTGTAATAAAATCAACTGCCAAAATTATTGTAAACGATTTTCGAGGGTTTGTCAAGATAAAATAGCAGCTTGGTAAATTGTTAGCATATAAAATTATTGATGATAATAAACAAAAATACTCATTCGTTGGCTTTTTTAAACGAAATTTACTTGACAAGCCGGTAAAAAGCGGTATAATAAAATAAGGTAATATTCTATAATCAGGAAAAGTCTGAAATTTATCTGAAAGGATTGTTTAAATGAAGGCTGCAAACAATAACTTTATTGTTCACGAAGGCAACCGAACGCTGCAAATGTTTAACGAGGCAAGTTTCCTGTACGGAGAATATCTCAGCGCGGAGATGGAACGTATCGGAATGAGATATTCGTACAGATATGTGTTAAATCCACTGATGGAAAATGAGAGTCTTACGCAGCTTGAGCTGGTGAGGATTACGGGGCAGAAGCCGCCGACGATTAGCATCACGCTTCGGAATATGGAGCACGACGGGATTGTGGAGCGTGCGAAAAACGGCGGTGACCGGCGCGAGACGCACGTTTCGATTACGGAAAAAGGCAGAAAGATGTACGCGAAGGTGCTCGCGTCGCTTGAGAAAGCGGAAAAGGTGGTTTTGAAGGGCATAAGCGAGAAGGAACTGAAAGCGATGAGCTCCACGATTGAGAAGATGATGAAAAACGTTCAGACCGCGCTGAAATAATACATACAAAGATTTAAGCCTGTACTTTTGTACAGGCTTTTGGTTTAATCTCTTTCAAGAGCGGTAATTCCCGAGCGCACCATTTTGATAATTCCAAACGGTTTGAGCAGGTCAAGGAAGCTGTCTATTTTCGCGGGTTCACCGGTAAGCTCGAGCATTATCGACTCCTTGCCGACATCAACGGGCTTTGCGCGGTAAAGGTTTGCGATTTCGATAATTTTGTGCCTGTCCTCCTCGGAGCGCCCCGCTCTAATCAAAATATGCTCGCGGGTAACGGCGTCCTCGAGAATTCTCACCTCATGCACGTCGTACAGCTTCAGAAGCTGGTTCTTAATCTGCGTGAGCACCTTCAAATCGCCTTCAACCACAATCGTAAGACGTGAAATATTCGGCTCCTCGGTTTCGGCAGCGTTGAGGCTTTTGATGTTGAAGCAGCGCCTGCTGAAAAGTCCCGAAACGCGCAGAAGAACGCCGTTATTGTTGTTTACTTTAACCGAAAGTACATATTCCTGTTCCATTTTCACGCCTCCAAGTCAATTTCGGTAATGGGATTTACCACGGGTTTTCCTGCGGGAATCATCGGCAGAACGTTGATATCGCGGTCGATTTTCACTTCAATCATACAAGGCTTGTTTTTGGAAATCTCGAGCGCCTTTTTGAGCACGGGCTCGATGTCCTCGTTCTTTTCGATAACGAAGGTTTCGATGCCGAAAGCCTCGCCGAGTTTAACGTAGTCGATGTGACGATTATCGAGGGTAGTCTGCGAGAAATGCTTGTTGTAGAACAATCTCTGCCACTGACGAACCATTCCGAGAACGTTGTTGTTGATGACTAGCTGGATTATCGGGATATTGTGCGCGTAAGCGGTGATAAGCTCGTTCAGGTTCATCGCGAAACTGCCGTCGCCCGCGATGTTGACCACGGTTTTATCGGGGCAGCCAACCTTTGCGCCGAGCGACGCGCCCAAGCCAAATCCCATTGTGCCGAGACCGCCCGATGAAATGAAGCTGCGCGGGTTCTTGTAGCGGTAATACTGCGCCGCCCACATCTGATTTTGTCCAACCTCGGTTGCGATAACCGCGTTTCCGTCGGTCAACTCATCCAGCTTCTCAATAACCGCCTCGGGCGTTACGGGGAGCTGTTCCGTGCCCTTTTGAACGGGCTCGCCGTAATCGTTTGCGATAATTTCGTCAGTCCAAGCGTTTTTCTTCTGCGAAACCTTTTTGCAAAGCTCCGCGAGAGCAACTTTCACGTCACCCGCAACCGTTGTATATACCTCAACGTTCTTGTTGAACTCGGCGGGGTCGATATCGATGTGAATAATCTTCGCGTTCTTGCCGAAAACGGACGCGTCGCCGATAACTCTGTCCGAGAAACGCGTGCCGATGCCGATAAACAGGTCGCAGGAGTTGAGCGCAGCCGCAGCCTTGACCGTGCCGTGCATACCGAGCATACCGATATAGCGTCTGTCACGCTGGTTGAACGCGCCTTGCCCCATAAGCGAGCAGGAAACGGGCGCGTCACAAAGCTCCGCGAGCTTGGCAAGCTCATCTTCCGCATTTGCCGAGATAACGCCGCCGCCCGCGTAAATATAGGGGCGCTCGCACTCGTTGATAAGACGCGCCGCCTCGTTCAAATCAGCCTCGGAGACCTCGGCGGGCTTGTCGGGAACTGACTTCCCGAGCGGCTTGTATTCAATCTTCGCCGCGGTTATATCCTTGGGAATATCAACGAGCACGGGACCTTTTCGACCGCTTCCCGCGATTTTGAACGCGAGGTGAAGCGTGGGAGCAAGCTCGTTTATGTCCTTGACGATGAAATTGTGCTTGGTTATGGGCATAGTAACGCCCGTGATATCAACCTCTTGGAAGCTGTCCAAACCGAGCAGGTTGCACGCAACGTTTCCCGTTATCGCAACAAGCGGAATCGAATCCATATAAGCGGTTGCGAGACCTGTGGTAAGGTTGGTTGCGCCGGGACCGGAGGTTGCGATAACAACGCCGGTTTTGCCGGTTGCTCTCGCGAAACCGTCGGCAGCGTGACAAGCGCCCTGCTCGTGGGAGGTGATGATGTGGCGAATTTTATCGCTGTACTTGTAAAGGCTGTCGTAGATGTTCAGGACAGCGCCTCCGGGATAACCGAAAACGGTATCCGCGCCCTCCTCCAAAAGGCACTCGACAATTATATCCGAACCGGATAAAATCATATAAAAACCCTCTCTCTTTAAGTAAAATAAGGGAGTCTCTAAAAACCGGTTTGAAAAGTGAAAATGTGTATAGTGCGCCGAATGCTAGGAAAACCGACGAAGTAAGGCTTGATGCCTTACGAGGAGGTCAACACGATGTTGCAGAGCGAAATATCAAAGTGACGGCACGGACGCCGTCACCGCTAAATTTCGCTCGGTGACAGACGCAGTCGGTGTGCTAGACACATTTTCACTCAAACAAGGTTTTTAGAGGCGACCATAATATACATTATTATTGTACCACAAATTGCCGTTTCTGTCAACGACATAAAGCATATTTTTTCTTGAATTTCCGACGCATATTTGAACAAAATAGCCAAAGAGGTGATTTTATGAGAAAGTTTTTTGAAGGCACGCTTTGCGGTTTTTTGAACGGTTTTTTCGGGAGCGGCGGGGGAGTGCTTGCCGTGCCGATTTTGGAGAAAGAGGGCTGCGAGACAAACGAGGCGCACGCGACGTCGGTTGCCTTGATATTCGCGTTAAGCGTAGTAACGGCGCTGTTTTACGGCTTTTCGGGCAACTTGGACTTCGCGGGCGCTTGGAAATATATACCCTATGGAGTTGCGGGAGCGCTTTGCGGTGCGTTTTTCCTGAAGAAAATCAAGTCGATTTGGCTGAAACGGATTTTCGGCGGCGTGATAACCGCGGCTGCTGTGAGGATGCTGCTGGTATGATGGAAGCGATAATCGGCTTTGCGACGGGAATTTTGGCATCGATGGGGCTTGGCGGCGGGTTTATTTTGGTGGTGTGGCTGACGCTTTTCGCGGGTGTTGGACAGAAGTCAGCGCAGGGGATAAACGTGCTGTTTTTCCTCCCGATAGCGTTTATCGCGCTGATTTTGCACCTCAAAAATCACCTTGTAAACAAGCAGCTCGTCAAGAAAATGCTGCTCGGCGGGATAATCGGCGCGGTTATCGGGACTTTTGGTTCAAACGTTATCGCGAACGATTTGCTGCGTAAACTGTTCGCGCTGTTTCTTATAGCGTTTGGTTTGCGCGAGTTATTTTCACCGAACAAAGCTGCCGACAACCGGCAATCAGAGAACCATAATCAGCGTTCCCGCACCGATTAAAATGCACCCGATAAGCGATTTCGCGGTGAACTCCTCGTGCAGAAAAATAAACGCCAAAATCAGCGTTATCACCACGCTTAATTTGTCGATGGGAACAACCTTTGACGCTTCGCCGAGCTGAAGCGCGCGGTAATAGCAAAGCCACGAAACGCCCGTCGCGATGCCGGAGAGAATCAGGAAAATCCAGCTTTTCTTGCTGATTTCGGGCAGCCCGCTTTGCGCGTTAGTGAGGAAAACCATTCCCCACGCCATTATCAGCACAACCGCAGTTCTGATTGCGGTTGCGAGGTTTGAGTTTACGTTCTCAATGCCAACTTTTGCCAAAATTGACGTAAGCGCGGCAAAAACAGCCGAAAGTCCCGCGTAAACAAGCCACATTTTTGTCACCTCTGTATGTAAAATATAAGTTAATTATATCACCAAATCCAAAAATGTCAAGTTAATTTTATGTAAAATCCGCCTTCGGGGTGAAAGCGGATTTTGTGCATTATTTTAGTGGAACAAGCTCGATAACCGCGCCGATTTCCTCGAATTTTGCTTTGATTTCTTGAGCCTCGTCTGTTGTTTTTTTCTCTGCAATTACAACGGGAGCGGCTTCGGCAAGTTCTTTTGCTTCTTTGAGTCCGAGCTCGGTTAACTCTCTGATTTCCTTGATAACTTTAATTTTTGAGCTGCTGTCAAAGGACACGAGCGTGATGTTCCAACTGTCGGGCTTATTTTTGCAGCCCGTGAACGAGAACAGCGCGCCCAAAACTCCGAGAAAAGCCATAATCTTTTTCACCATTTTTTCTCCATAACGCAAAATCCTCCGCAGAAAATCCGCGGAGGACTTGTTTTAATTGAACGAAATTACTTGAGTTCGATCTTAGCGCCTGCTTCTTCGAGCTTAGCCTTGAGTTCCTCAGCCTCAGCCTTTGCAACGCCTTCCTTGATAGCCTTAGGAGCAGCCTCAACGAGCTCCTTAGCCTCCTTAAGACCAAGACCGCAAATGTCCTTAACAGCCTTGATAACAGCCATCTTAGCGTCACCGAAGGAAGCGAGAACAACGTCAAACTCGGTCTTCTCTTCAGCAGCAGCAGCACCTGCGCCTGCACCTGCAGCGGGAGCAGCAGCAACAGCAGCAGCGGATACGCCAAATTCCTCTTCGAGAGCCTTTACAAGCTCGTTAAGCTCAAGAACGGAAAGTTCTTTTACTTCGTCAATCATCTTTGTAATCTTTTCAGAAGCCATTTCAATTTACCTCCATAAAATATGTTTTTTGTTGAATTACGCGGCGGTTAAGCCGACTTTTTCCCGCAGATTAAGCGGATTCGCCCTGTTTTTTCTCGATTTCGCTGATAGCGATAGCGAGGCGCTGAATGGGCGACTGCAGCATAAATACAAGCTGAGAGAGCAGGGTTTCCTTGGAGGGGAGCTTTGCGTAAGCCTCAACCTCTTCCTTGGTAATAGCCTTGCCGTCTACGAAACCAAGCTTGATAGCGAACTGACCCTTGGAGTCCTCAGCCTTTTTGTTGAGAACCTTAGGCGCGATGATGATATCATCATTTGACAGCGCGATTGCGGTTGTTCCCTCAAGAGCGGAATCGAGTCCCTCAATACCTGCAGCATTTAACGCACGCTTGAGAAGGGTGTTCTTGACTACGAAATAATCTACGCCGTTTTCACGGAGCTCTTTTCTGAGCTTGGTGTCGTCTTCAACGGAGATACCCTTGTAGTCTACCAACACGCCGCCTGCCGCGTTCTTCAGCTTTTCCGTCAATTCCTCAACGTACTGCTGCTTCTTTGCGATAACGCTTTCACTAGGCATTTTTTTCACTCCTTACATTAAATTTGCTGTCAAAAAAACAAAAATCCCCTCTGCGAAAAGACAGAAAGGGAGAACAGATTTCATAAAATCAAAATCCCGTTCTTCGGCAGGCGCGGCGAACCGCATTATAGAATTACTTCCACCTACTGTCTTTAGAACAGCAAGTATATTATACCACGGCAATTTCATTTTGTCAATAGTTTTTTCAAAAAAACTTGACTTTTTTTGAAATTTATTTTATAATAAGTAAAATGGTACAAGGACGGTGATTTTTTGAGAAAAATTTTAGCGATTTTACTTGTAATTATGGCGTTTTTGCTCACCTCGTGTACAAAAGCACCCGAAAAATCCGAGGAATATTTCTTCGCGATGGATACATATATGAAAATTGAGGCTTACGGTGAAAACGCGGGAAATGCTGTTACACAGGCGCGAGCGCGCGTTGAGGCTCTCGAAAAGCTATGGTCGGCGACCGATGAAAACAGCGAGATTTACGCGATAAATCACGGTGAAAATCCCGAGCTTTCTGCGGAAACTCTCGATTTGCTCTCGTTCACCCTCGAAATGTCCGCGAAAACCGACGGCGCGTTCGATGCGACAATTTACCCCGTTTTGACCGCGTGGGGTTTTACGACGGACGAACACCGTGTTCCCGATGAAAGCGAGCTTGTCGAGTTGCTCAAAAAAGTTGGCTATGAAAAGGTTTCGGTTGACGGGAACAAAATTGTGCCGGTGCAGGGAATGATGCTGGATTTCGGCGGCGCGGCAAAGGGCTGGGCAAGCGATGAATGCGCGAAAATAATGCGTGAAAACGGCGTAAAATCCGCACTGATTAACCTCGGCGGGAACGTGTACGCTGTCGGGAAGCGCGCCGATGGAAATTTGTGGAGAATCGGTGTTGCCGACCCGAAAAGCGAAAGCGCCGAAAACGCGGGAATTGTTGAGGTTTCCGACCGCGCGGTTGTCACCTCGGGCAGCTATCAGCGCTATTTCACGCAAAACGGCAAAACCTACTGCCACATAATCGACCCGAAAACCGGTTATCCTGCGGACAACGATTTGCTCTCCGTGACGATTGTTGCCGAGGAAGGCAAGCTCTGCGACGTGCTCTCAACCGCGCTTTTTGTTATGGGCAGAGAGCAAGCCGAGCGATTTTGGCGGGAAAACGGCGGCTTCGATATGATTTTGATTGAGAAAAGCGGCGAGATTTTTGTTACCGCCGGAATTGCCGAGAATTTTTCATCGGACAGAACAGTTCACATTATAAACTAACGCGGATTTAGGAGGAAAGCTATGAACAAATTTATGGAGCTAGCGGTAAAAGAGGCGGAAAGCGGGATTGAGAACGGCGAGGGCGGACCTTTCGGGTGCGTTATTGTGAAGGACGGCGAGGTTGTCGGGCGCGGTCACAATCAGGTTGTGAAGCTGGGTGACGCGACCTGTCACGGCGAGATGATGGCAATCCGCGACGCCTGCAAAAATCTCGGCACGTTCAACCTCACGGGCTGCGAGCTGTACACCACGGGAGAGCCTTGCCCGATGTGCTTCGGCGCGATTTTGTGGGCGAATATCTCGAAGGTTTATTACGGCTGCACGGTTGAGGACACCGAGCTAATCGGTTTCCGCGACAAGCGTTTCTACGAGGACTGCGACACGCTCAAGCGGGCGCTTTTCACCGAAACCGACCGCGCCGAGTGCCTTGAGCTCTACAAGAAATACAACGCGATACGGCGCAAAACCAACTATTGATTACATAGCGGCTGAATTCACGGTTCAGCCGTTTTGCTTTTGCCGAGTTTTCGGTAAACGGTGAAGTGCATTGTCAAAAAGCACGCAAGCCCGCCGATTGCGTTGGAAATGGGCTCCGCGAGGAAAACTCCGTCGATGCCGAAGCCGATTTGCGGCTGAATTCACGGTTCAGCCGCTTTGCTTTTGCCGAGTTTACGGTAAACGGTGAAGTGCATTGTCAAAAAGCACGCAAGCCCGCCGATTGCGTTGG
>CAZKBF010000020.1:0-1719 GCA_964551225.1 uncultured Ruminococcus sp. | reverse complement strand
GGAAAACTCCGTCGATGCCGAAGCCGATTTGCGGCTGAATTCACGGTTCAGCCGCATTTTTGCCGAGTTTTCGGTAAACGGTGAAGTACATCGTCAAAAAGCACGCAAGCCCGCCGATTGCGTTGGAAATTGGCTCCGCGAGGAAAACTCCGTCGATGCCGAAGCCGATTTGCGGGAGAATTATCGTGAGCGGGATTACGATTATCGCTTTTCGCAGCAGCGAGAAGAAAATCGCGCGTTTCGAGTAGCCGAGTGCTTGAAAAGTCGATTGCCCCGTGAATTGAAACGCCATAAAAATGAACCCGAAAAAGTAGATGTGCAGCGCGGGAATGCCTTTTTCAATCATCTGTAAATCATCGGTGAACGCGGATATCAGCAGCTTCGGCGCGAGAAGCACGAAAATCCACGCAATCGCGGTGTAGACAATTCCGAGAAACGCCATAAATTTTATGCCTTGCTTCACGCGGTCAAATTCGCACGCGCCGAAATTAAAGCTCAAAACAGGCTGCGCGCCGTGCGTGATGCCCTGAACGGGGAGGTGGAGAATATCGCGAACGGAGTTGATTACCGTCATAATTCCGACGTACAAGTCGCCGCCGACGGTTTTCAAGGTCGCGTTGCACACGACTTGCACCGCGCAGTTTGTCGCCTGAACGATAAACGCGGACAATCCGAGCGTCGTGATTTTCCCCACAAGCCGCGGGTCGATTTTCATATATTTTCGCTCGATTTTCAGCAGCGCTTTCTTGCCCGTCAAAAATTTCAGCACCCAAACCGCCGATACAATCTGACTGATAACCGTGGCGATTGCCGCGCCCTTCACGCCCATTTCAAACGCGAAAATGAACAGCGGGTCAAGCGCGAGGTTTAGAACCGCGCCGATTGCCGTTGTGAGCATTCCGATTTTCGGGAAACCCTGCGCGTTGATGAAGCCGTTCAGCCCTGTCGAGAGCATCAAAAACGGCGTGCCGATGAGGTAGATTTTGAGGTAATCGTCGGCGTAGACGTAGGAATTTTCGCTTGCTCCGAACAAAAACAGCACGGGTTCGCGGAAAATAAAGCACGCGCCGAGCAAAACAACCGAGCTTATCAACAACAGCGAAAACGTGTTCCCGAGGATTTTGCGCGCTTTTTCATCGTCCCGTGCACCGCGCGCTATTGCGAAAAGCGGCGTGCCGCCCATACCGAAAAGGTTGGTGAAAGCCGCGATAAGCGTTGTTATCGGGAAAACCAGCCCGATTCCCGTGAGCGCCATACTGTCCGCGACGGGAAGGTGACCGATGTAAATTCTATCGACAACATTGTACAGAAGCTGCGTAATCTGCGCCAAAACCAGCGGAATTGCCTGCGAAACAATGTTCTTTTTAACCGAGCCTTTGGAAAAATCGTTTGCCATAATCTCGCTTCTTTCGTTATTTTATATATTAAATTATACAATTTTTGCGCATTTTTGTCAAGCAGCGTGACCAGATGACGGGCTTAAGCCCGTCATACTTGCACCCTTTTTCGCCCCTAGTGTGTGCTAGTTGCGATTTTTGTGCCCGATGATGACAAATCAATATAGTCACAATTTCACAACTGAACACCTGTCGTAATCTGAACCCCCACAGTTCGGATGGACTTCCCCATTTTGTACAGACAGTACAAAAATCCCCCTATGGTAAGAATTAAGCAACAAACTGGTGCCGAGTAGCAAGCGGTGCCAGTTTTGTTTTGAGC
>CAZKBF010000019.1:0-38837 GCA_964551225.1 uncultured Ruminococcus sp. | reverse complement strand
CGTAGCCCTCGGATTTCACGCGGATAACACCGTCCTCGTGAAACGCAACAACCGCGACGATATCAAGATTAACCGTCGCCGCAAGCACGCAGCCGTGCTGATGGTCGGTGTGATTTCCGCCGATTTCGGTTCTGCCCGAAGCGGAGAAAATTCGCACATTGCTTCTCGCGGGATACAGCTCGGCGAAACGCTTCACCGCGCCGAGATAACGCTGCTTCTGATATGCGAGGTCCTTTTCGTCCGCTTCGTAAAGGCTCGATAACAGCATTGAAAAGCTGTCGTTTTCAATGTTTTGAACCGCCTTTTGTATCTCCATTTTATCAGTCCTTTCCGCAAAATGAATTGATTGTAAATTCAAGTGTGAGCTTTTCCGCGCTGTTGATTTTATACTCCTGATGAACGGGCGCACCCCACGAATCATCGCCGCCAACCCCCATTTGCTTCGCGGCAATCCGCACCCAAGTATAACTCGGTTCGGGCAGCTCTTCACGGTGCGTAGCGTTTTCAAGCTCATAAACGCTGTAAGGAAGAACACTCATTTCAAACGGATTTTCTCCCGACATAAAGCCAATCCCTTCGCCGTTTTCATCGTACAAATTAACGTACCTCACGCCTGTTCTGTTGCCGCATTCCTGCGGGTTGAGATACCGTGTGAAATTGTCCTGCGCTGTTGATGTGTACACACCAAGCCTTGCGCCATTATCTCGGTCAATATAATTTTCATCGGGACCCATTCCGTAGAATTTGAACGTGTCGTACTGCTTTTTTAGCTTGAAATCCATCGCAAACACCGGCATATCGGGAAGTCCCTTTACTCCGGGATACTCCGCGCGAACACCGAGCGTTCCGTCAAAAAACGCCGTAAAAGTGACGCTATAGTTAAACGCGGGAACGGTCGGCGCGGCAAAGCTGAAGGTTATTTCCACGCTGTCGGGTTTTTCCTTCTCGCTGTATCCCGTGAGCTTCGCACACTTGCCTGCAATTTGCCACTGTGCCATTTCGTGAGGATAGCCTGCTCCCGTATCATTATCGGTCATTGCTCTCCAAAAACTGATTTTTGGCGCTCTTGTGATGAACTCCTTGCCGTTATAAACCAGCGAGCTTATCCCGCCCTCACGCTTGTCAAACTGCATAGAAAAATTTTCGCCGTGAACACCGATACAAAAATCACCGTAAACAATCTCGGCTTTCCGAACGGCTTTCGGAACCGATATTTCGGGAGTTTTGAAAATCTCCTGTGCGAAGCAAATTTCGTGACCTTTTCTCGCCCAAAGGGTGTCATTTTCGAGAATGGCACACGCCGTCAACACATACTCTCCTCCATTTTCGGGAACTGCAAGACCGATTTTAACGCTGCCAGTTTCACCTGCGGAAACGTTTATACGGTAATCCTTTGCTTCAAGAATTTCGCCGTTTTTCTCAAGAGAAACTCTGAAAATATACCCGCTGGTGTCAATAAAGAGATTTCGGTTTTCTATTGAAAGAACACCGTTTTTGACGTTTATTCTTATGTTTGAATAAAGCTGTTTCAGCTCCCGAACTTTGGGAGAATAACTGCGGTCTGCGTAAACAACACCGTTTGTGCAGAAGCCGTAATCGCTCGCTCTGTCATCAAAGTCGCCGCCGTAAACAAGTCTGCCGTCCTTGTAAAGTGCCTGGTCGATAAAATCCCATATAAACCCGCCCTGATACTTTTCGTACTTGTCTTCAAGGTCGGTGTAAAGCTTCATTCCGCCGAGAGAATTGCCCATTGCGTGCATATATTCGCAGCTTATGTAAGGCTTCGCGGGATTTTTGGCAAGATATTCTTCAATTTCACACGGTTTTGCGTACATTCTGCTTTCCATATCGGTAATATAGTCGTATTTTCTGTTATGCACAACACCTTCGTAATGAACAAGTCTTGTACTGTCAACCTCGTGGAAATATTCAGCCATTGCCGCAATATCATCGCCGCAGTAACTCTCGTTTCCGCAGCTCCATATCAAAACGCTTGCGTGATTTTTGTCGCGCGCGTACATTGATTTTGCTCTGTCGAGAACTGCTTCTTTCCACTCGGGGAGCGATGCGGGAACATTTGCTGACGGCTCGCAAACACCCGTCTTCTGCCAAGTGCCGTGAGTTTCAAGATTGGTTTCGTCGATGAGATAAATTCCATACTCGTCGCAGAGCTTGTACCAGAGTGAATTGTTTGGATAATGTGAGGTTCTGACAGCATTTATGTTGTTTTGCTTCATAAAGCGGATATCCCAAAGCATATCCGCTTCGGAAACCACTCTGCCATTTGCCGCATTCCACTCGTGACGATTGATTCCCTTGAAAACAATCCGCTTTCCGTTCAGCGTCATAATACCGTTCTTCAGCTCAAATCTGCGAAAACCGACTTTGGTTTCGGCTGTTTCCATCAACTTATCTCCGGAGTAAATTTCAGCGGTCAGAGTATAAAGATTGGGCTCTTCCGCGCTCCACGGCAGAATATTGGGCAGGCAAGCAGTGAAGCAATCCGAGCAGCTGCCGAGTTTTATCGTGCTGTTCGCGTTTTTGAGTGAAATTTTTGCCGTATGCTCACCGCCGATGACATCAAGATTTACGGAAAGAACGCCGCTTCCGTTCCTGTAATCAGCGGTGACTTTCATATCGCGGACGTGGATTTCCGGCACGGCATAGATGTACACGTCACGAAAAATTCCCGAAAATCTCCAAAAATCCTGATCCTCCAGCCAGCTTGCCGTGCTGTAACGGTAAACCTCGACCGCAAGCCGGTTTCCTTTTTCTTTGAGGTAAGGGGTGATTTCAAATTCCGAGGGGGTGAAGCTGTCCTCGGAATAACCCACAAATTCACCGTTGAGCCACACATAAAACGCCGTTTCAACACCCTGAAAACTGATGTAGGTTTTCTTCCCGAAAAGCGCTCTGTCAATATCGAAAAACTTGACGTAGCTCCCAACGGGATTGCGCTTTTGCGGTATCTGCGGAGGAACAAGCTGTTCCTGTCCTTCCCAGCTGAACTGCGTGTTGACATATTGCGGCTTGCCGTAACCCTGAAGCTGAATGTGTCCCGGAACTTTTATATCATCGAAGCCCGACACATCAAAATCATTTCTGAAAAAATTGGCGGGGCGTTCCGACGGTTTTTCGGAGTAGCTGAATTTCCATAAACCGTTCAGACTTTGACGAAGATTTCCCTCATCTGTGGTATAACTATGGTCGGAATGTGCAGACTCACGGTTGACAGCGAAAACCGTAGAGTCAGAAAGCCAGTCTAAAGTGTATTTCATAACATTTTCTCCTTTGCGGAATGTTTCGGTTTCGTTCTAATTAAATTATAGCACTAAAAAAGTGGACTTGAATATACAATCCTGTCGAATATATGCACAAAACTACAAATCGCTCTTGAAAAAACACAACAGATATGATATACTTGAGATATAATAAACAGGGGGGGATTTAAAAATGTTTGTAAACGCTGCTTATCTGAACAATTCTACACTTGCCGTAGCGGATGAAAGCAAGCCGCTTATAGTGACGAGCTGCGGGAATTACAAGGTGAAAAGTCGTGCCGAAGTGAGGACAAGCCGCCCCAAAGGAAGAAAGGACTATCAGCTGCTGTACATTGCCGCTGGGCAAGGGCATTTCTTTATTGAGGGGCAAGAGCGCATTGTTTCGGCAGGGAACATTATCGTATATTTGCCCGGTCAACCGCAGGAGTATGTTTATTACAAAGACGATAAAACGGACATTTATTGGGTGCATTTTACGGGAAGCGATGTGGAAAAAATTATCGATTACTATAACATAAGACTGTCCGAGAACATTCTTTATATTGGCACATCGCCCGATTATCAGTGGCTTTTCGGACAGATAATTCAGGAATTGCAGCTTTGCCGTCCAAGATTTGAAGAGCTTATTTCACTTCTCCTGCGTAATATTTTTATTCTCATGAGCAGAAACATCATCAGCGAAAAGGGCTTTAGCAATTCAAGCGAAAAAGAAATTGAACTTGCAATGCACTATTTTCGGAACAACTACAATACCGAAATTAACGTTGAGGAGTATGCTTTATCACGGGGTATGAGCGCGAGCAGCTTTTTTCAGAATTTCAAGCAGATAACGGGGTTGTCTCCTTTGCAATTCATAGTCAGGCTGCGGCTTTCAAACGCGCAAAATCTTCTGGAGAATTCCAACTTAACAATCGCGGAAATCGCAAATGCCGTTGGATATGATAATCCTCTCTATTTCAGCAGGCTTTTTCACAAACATATCGGCGTTTCTCCGTCCGAATACAGAAAGATGAGAACATAAAATATTGGCATTTATTCGTCACGCTTCTATATGCTTCTATGTTTGAGTGGAACATAATTGACTTTTAGACAGTTATAAGATTACTTCTGTGCATACTATGCTGCTTTGAATTTACTATCTCCGTATAGCCTGTCATTCGAGTATGCCATTCGGAATTAGCGAGAACCAACCGCTCACCTGTTTTAGTAGCTATCGGGATTTACCTAACCGATACAACCCACTATGCCAAGTGGCTCTCACCGATTTGACACTTTGACAGTCCCCGCTCGTCACCTGTTTCATTTTCACTCGTTTTAAGGCTTCAATCAATAAGGCTATACTCAATAGCCATATTGTTACGCAGAGCTTCACAATAGGGCATTGAGTTAGGGGCAAATCCCCTAAAACCCCTTTTCGCTTAACCCCACGGTCAGCGACTTAAACTCCGAAACTCCAAAAAGGATTTGCGGAGCATTGGGAAGATAAAATCTTCCACCCCTCTTTTTTAAGTGGTAACACAGGCAAGGTAAAAATCCTTGCTGTTAAAATTTACCTGTGGCAGAGCAGGGAGATAAAATTCCCGACCTCGGCAATTTATCTTCTCTATCGTCGAGCTTTGTGAGAGTGCGGCGGTGGTTTTATCTTGCTCGGCTCGGTAGGTAAATTTTGAGGCGATTGAGATTTATCTATCAGCTCACGGGTATGAACGGTCTTTTGGAGCAGCTCGTTAAAGTCCTTAACTCCGCTGTCAGCCAAAACCTTGTTGCACGGAATGAGGTTGTTCTCCGAGATAAACCGTGCGCCTGCTTCATCATTATCCACGCAAGCATAGAGGGGTAAGCCACGCCCCGCAGGAAGTTTAAGTACGCTCGGCTATAAAACAAAAAAGCGGGGAACTTTTACATTCTCCGCAATGCGTATATTCAGTTGTATCAGATGTCTGCGGCGGTTATCACACCGTCCGCAATCATCAGCCGTTCCTGTTCCTCAAACGGCATATCCCGTATCATATCCTTGTGAGCAAAAGCCCAATTCAGAACATCAACGAATTTAGGATTAAAGTTCTTTATCGCCTCCTATCGCATAAGCCTGTCGGAAACGCTTCTCAAACAACGCCCTCACGAATGTCGTTGTAAGCCATATTCGCATAGTAATTGCTTACCGTTGACTTGGAGTTATAGAGCGTCGTGATGAGATACGAGCGCATATTCCCGATACGTTTTGAATTGTTATGTAAAGCGTGCAGAACGTAGTCGATTTCTTCATCGGTGAGCTTCAGGAAACGGCTCTTAACAACCTCGTGCGAAACCGCTTCGCCGTTTACACGAACAGTCGGTGAGCTTGAACACACCACGTCTGTCATAATCGAAACCAACTCGTCAACCTGCTGACTGTCGCCGATACTGTGAGCGTATTTGTCCTCATAGCAGATATTTTCACGGATAATCTCGCTGTATAACTCCCGTTCGGCAGCAGACGAAAACGAAATTTTTTTGCCTTTGTCAATCAATTCAATCCTGTTCTCACGCTCCTGCGCCTGCGCAGGAGTGAATGAGTGAATTGATTTGTCGGTATTTAATATATATTTATTTAATTTATCAATGGTGTCCGCTTGTGTGTTATCCGTTGTCGGAGTAACCGTTGACGGATTTTCCGCTGACGGAGAAACAGAAAAATTACGCCTTCTCTTAATCTTTGGCACAGCACGGCTCGGCTTTTCATCGGGAATTTCCTGTTCAGGTGATACCTGTTCGCGCTGAACAAAGTCGGGATTATCGGTGGGATTTTCGTACACTCTGTACTCGTTCTGTGCCATTCGTCCACGCTCATCACGAAGCTGTGTTCGGGTAATATAACCGTACTGCTCAAGCTCCTTGACAGCAGTCTTTACGCTGTCAACACCGTCTGCTGCGATAACAGCCAAGCCTGTGATGGTGTAGTCCCAATCGGGCGGCAAACTCAAAATAACGGACAGCAGCCCCTTTGACTTGTAGGAGAGCCGCCTGTCTTTTAGGTGCGTGTTCGACATAACCGTGAAATTTGCGGTTTTCTCAACTCTGAATACTGTTGACATAAATTTCAACCTCCTTTTTCGTTAAATTATAAAACAACCGCAACTGCAAAAAACTGCACACTTTCAGCTGTCGACCGAAACGAGAACTAATTAGCTCTGTTCAGCACCTTATTCGACCTCTTTTTTATATGTACGGCGAGGGTGAGGAAAGAGGAAACCTCACCCCAAAGGAGCTGCCTTTGCCGTACTATTAAATCCCTTGAGGGAGTTTAACCATTATTTGATTTTTAGGCACATAAAAACGGAGAGCTTCTTTCAAAACTCTCCGTTACATCTATTATATATGGTATCCGCTTTACACACGCATTCCCATAGGCGTATGTTTCTATTCAGTTGTAAAGAAAAAGGACACCTTTCACCGAAAAGCGTCCTTTAATCTTTGTTCAGGTATGGTTTGCGTTTCTTGCGGCACTACAATTCCTTTTGTAATGCGGGTTTGCGTCCATATCCCTTATTTGCCCCCAGTTTGACGGGGAATTTTTGTGTGTTAAGTAAATCAAGCGCGGGAGTAGATAAGCTTTGATGTTCCTGCCGTATAAATAACGTTTGTGCCGTTAAACTCGCAGTTTAAGCTCACAGAATTCATTTGAATAGTGAGTGAGCTGCCGTTCAGAGTCCAGCTTCCGCCTGTGACGCCGTATGCGGTAACAGTGCCGTCGGAGTTAAGCGTAAAGGAATCGTTGGCAACCGACGAGTCCAAAGAACTAAGGGGAATAGCTTGTCCGTTTACCTCAGCGCCCGATACCTTCCAAGTGCCTTCAACGTTTCCGCTGCCGCCGCAGCCCGCGAGCAGACCAAGACAAAGCGTGAGAACAACAAACAGTGCAACTATAGGTTTGATTGTTTTTTTCATAAATTCACCTCATAAAAAATTTTCGGGTTTAACAAATAAACCCATTTAATTATAATACTGTGAAAATAATTTGTCAAGCGAAACTTGTTGCTCGAGAAAATTTTGTCGAAAATTACCAAATAAGCGCGATTTTTTACGAAAAATTGGTGAAAATCTCAACTGTTAGTACGGGTAAGGCGAATTTGTCCGCGAGAATGTCATTTTAATATCTCCAAGGTCGAAAACGAAAGTCGAGCCGTAATACTCGCAATTCATCGTTATTCCTTCATCAATAATGGTGAGGGAACTTCCTTCGAGCGTCCAGGTGCCGACTTTCTCCGCGAATGCGGTTACTGTTCCGTCTTCGTTGAGGGTATAAGTGTATTTTACGGCTTCGCCTAAACTTTCAATAGGAACGTTTATTCCGAGCGCTTCTCCGCTTGTTAGTTTCCAAATTCCGACAGGACTTGTGTTGCTGTCCGCGCAGCCCGCAAGCAGCACAAGACATAGCGCGAGTACAACAAAAACCGCCGCGATAGATTTGACCGTCTTTTTCATAAATTCACCTCAAAATTTCTGCTATATTCACATTATACTGCCACAGGAAATTATTGTCAAGTTAAATTTTTCTTTGCTTCGGGTATTTTTGTACTAAAATCAGCGGCTGTTTTTGTGAATTTTTCTCAAAAACTGTGAAAATTCTAGTAGACAAACCGCAAATTTTGTGGTATAATATATGTGTGTATGTAATTTTGCACACAAAGGCATAGAAAGGAAGTAAATTATTATGACTATTACGGTTGATACGCTTATCGGAGATATTCTTGACACGAACGCACAGGCTGCCGCGCCTATTCTTATGGGAATGGGAATGCACTGCCTCGGCTGCCCGTCGGCGCGCGGCGAGTCTATCGGACAAGCTTGCATGGTGCACGGCGTTGACGCGGACGATATTGTTGAAAAGCTCAACGCTGCGATTAACGCAGGCTGATTTTGGTTAGTCTCGACAACAGGCTCGGAGCGGCGTTCGGGTTTTGCAGAAGCGGAGTTGTATCCGTGGACGTGGGCTGCGACCACGCAAGGCTTGCCGCCGCTCTGGCACTTGAGAAAAGCTGCCGCGTTATCGCGTCGGACGTGAAAGACGGTCCGTTGGAAGCGGCAAAAAGAACACTCGCCGAGCTTGGCGTCACGAGCGTGGAAACGGTGAAGTCGGACGGTCTCGATGAAATCGATTACGCGGACGATGTGATAATCTGCGGAATGGGCGGCGAGCTTATCGCGGATATCGCCGAGCGCTGCCGTTTCAAGAGCGAAAACACGCGTTTTATCCTCCAGCCGATGACCAAAGCCGACGTTATGCGAAAACGGCTTTGCAAAGCGGGTTTTGAGCTTCTCGAGGAGAAAACCGCCGAGGACAGCGGGAAAATCTATTCCGTTATGCTGTGGCGGTTTACGGGAGTTGCTCGTGAAATTGACGAAATTGAAGCGCTTTGCGGGAAAAATCGCGATAAGATTTATCTCGAAAAAGTTGCCGAAAAACTGCTGAAAAACGCGAAAAATATGGAAAAATCAAGCGGTCTTGCCGAGGAAGCCGAGCGGCTTCGGAAAACGGCGGAGGCTGTGATGAGGATTGCTGCGGAAGATGAAAATAGCTGAAATTGTAGAATTTCTTGACGAAATCGCGCCGTTTCGGACGGCGGAGAGCTACGATAATCCGGGGCTGCTTGTCGGCGACAGCGACGACGAGGTTACGGGAATTTGCTGCTGCCTTGACATAACGCACAAGGTTATCAAAGAGGCTTTTGAAAAGGGCGCGAATTTGATTATTTCGCATCACCCGGTTATTTTCGGCGGTTTGAAAAATATCCCGAAATGGAGTCCTGTGCGCGATTTGATTGAAAAGAACATAGCCGCGATTGCGGTTCACACGAATTTTGACATCGCGGACGGCGGCGTGAATGACGCGCTTTTGGAGCTTCTCGGCTTTGAAAAAAGCGAGGTGCTCGAGGTCACGCAAAAGGACGGAAAGGGCTTCGGGGCGGTTTGCGACACGCCGTTTGAGTTCACGGCAAAAGCGCTCGCGGAGCACTGCCGTAAGTCACTTTTTCTCGACTGCGTGAAATATCAGAAAACCGACCGCGCGATAAACCGAATTGCGGTTTGCTGCGGCGCGGGAGTTGACGGACACGTTATGGAGCTCGCGCGCGAAAAGGGCTGCGGCGCGATAATTTCGGGCGATATAAAGCACAATTTTTGGGTTGAGGCAGAAAACTGCGGGCTTGCTCTCGTTGACGCGGGGCATTTCGGCACGGAAAAGTCCGCGCCTCACAGAATTGCCGCGGTTGTCACGAAAAAGTTCCCGCAAGTGCCGATTTTTGCCGCCGAGGTTGAGGAAGAGCCCTGCGGGTATTGCTGCGAATGACTTGGTTAACGAACGCGCGGTTTGTGGTGAATTGCCGCGAATAATCCCGTGAATACCGTTTATTGATAACGAAGAACTGCGCGGGAATTTTGGTCAACTTGCGGCGCGAATTGCTGTGGTTTCTCAAATGTTCCCGTGAATAGCGGTTTTGCTGATGAAAAACGCGGGAATTTGGGTTGCGAGCGGCGCTGGGAATTGCCGCGAAAACCCGCGAATATCGGCTTTTCGATAACGAAGAACTGTGCGGGAATTCGGTTAACTTGCGGCGCAGGTTGGAATTGCCGCCGTTTCGCAAATGTTCCCGTGAATAGCGGTTTTGCTGATGAAAAACGCAGGAATTTGGTTATCGAGCGGCGGTTTGGGATTGCAATAATTTGGATTTGGTAAATTAAGGAGAATTATCTTGTCACTTGACGGCGCAATGCTGAAATATGTCCGCGAGGAGCTCTCGGAGCTTGTCGGCTCGCGGGTTGAGAAGATTTTCCAGCCGTCGCGCGAGGAAGTCGTCATCTCGTTCAGAAAGCCGAACAGCGCGGACAGGGGCGCGAAAAAGCTCGTGTTCTCGGCAAACGGAGGAACGGCGCGCGTGAACCTCACGGAAGCGCCGTTTGAGAACCCGCAGACACCGCCGATGTTCTGTATGCTTTTGAGGAAGCACCTCGGCAACGGCAGATTGACGGCTATCCGACAGGACGGTCTGGAAAGAATTTTGTACTTTGATTTTGAGTGCGTGAACGAAATCGGCGATATCGTGACCAACACGCTGATTGCCGAGATTATGGGGCGCTTCAGCAATATAATTCTCGTGCGGGACGGGCGGGTTATCGACAGCGTAAAGCGTGTAACCGACGAGGTTTCGGGGGTTCGGAGAATTTTGCCGAACATCGTCTACGAAACGCCGCCGCGCCTTGAACGAGTGAACTTTTTCGACAAAAATCCGCGTGAAATTCTCGCGCTTGTCGAGGGGAAACCCGATAGGCTTGCAAAGGCGCTTCCCGCAGTTTTGGAGGGAATTTCGCCGATTTTTGCGAGGGAGTGCGCGTTTTATTCGGCGGGCGACGCGGACGCGGTTTGCGCCGATTTGACCGATGAACAAAAACAGCGTTTCTGCGAGTTTTTTGAAAAGGCGAAAACGAAAGCCGAGTTCACCGAGGTAATCGACGAAAGCGGTACGAAAAAAGATTTTTCGTTTGTTAATATAAATCAGTACGGCGGTGGGTTCAAAACGCGCAGTTTTGACACGGCGAACGCGCTTCTCGATGATTTTTACGAGAGGAAATCCGACCGAGTCAGCCAGCGCGCGCGGGATATGCTGAAGCTGATAAAAAGCCGTGCCGAGAGGACTTCGCGAAAGCTGGAGTTGCAGAAAAAGGAGCTTGCTGACTGCGCGGACAGGGAAAATCTGCGGGTTATCGGCGACCTGATAAACGCGAATATTTATCGGCTGGAAAAGGGTATGACGAGCGCGGTTCTCGAGGATTTTTACTCGGGTGAGGAGCGGAAAATTTCGCTTGACGCGCGGCTTACTCCCGCTCAAAACGCGCAGAAATATTACTCGGAGTATCGCAAGCTGTGCACCGCCGAGAAAATGCTCACGAGCCTGATTGTTGACGGAAAAAACGAGCTTTCCTATCTCGAGAGCTTGCTTGACAGCGTGACGCGCGCAGAGAGCGACAGCGAGCTGTCCGAAATCCGCCGAGAGCTTGCCGAGCAAGGTTTTATACGCGGTGAAAAGACGGTGAGCAAGCCGAAAAAATCCGAGCCGCTGAAATTTATGTCGAGCGACGGATTTGTAATTCTTGTCGGCAAAAACAACAAGCAAAACGACGAGCTCACGCTGAAATCATCGAAGGCAACCGATATCTGGCTTCACGTCAAGGATATCGCGGGCTCGCACGTTATCATAAAAACAGACGGCAAAAAGCCGCCCGAGCGGACTATTGTTGAGGCGGCGCGGCTTGCGGCGTTTCACTCAAAAGCGAAAAACGGCTCGGGAGTGCCGGTTGATTTTACGGCGGTGAAGTTCGTGAAAAAGCCCGCGGGCGCGCGTCCCGGAATGGTGATTTTCACCGACAACAAAACGCTTTACGTCACGCCGAATGAAGATGAGATGAATAAATTAAAATACACGGAGGACAACCACGGAAATGAGAAAAGAATTAAGTAAAACCTATAATCCCAAGGAATTTGAGGAGAGAATTTACAAAAATTGGGAAGAAAATGGCTATTTTCACGCGGAAATCGACCCCAAGAAAAAGCCTTACACGATAGTTATGCCGCCGCCAAATATCACGGGACAACTTCACCTCGGACACGCTTTCGACAGCACGCTTCAGGATATCCTTATCCGCTGGAGAAGAATGCAGGGCTACGCGGCGCTTTGGCTTCCCGGCACCGACCACGCGTCGATTGCAACAGAGGCGAAAATTGTTGCTGCGATGAAAAAAGAGGGCGTCACCAAAGAGCAAATCGGGCGTGACGGCTTCCTCAAGAGAGCGTGGGACTGGAAGCGCGAATACGGCGGCAGAATTGACCTCCAGCAGAGAAAACTCGGTTCGTCCTGCGACTGGTCAAGAGAGCGCTTCACGCTGGACGAGGGCTGCTCGAAGGCTGTCGAGAAGGTCTTTATGGACCTGTACAACAAGGGTTTAATCTACCACGGCGAGAGAATTATCAACTGGTGCCCGAACTGCAAAACGTCCATCTCCGATATCGAGTGCGAGTACGAGGAACAGGACGGCTTCTTCTGGCACATCAACTACCCGATTGCTGACGGTTCGGGTTATGTTGAAATCGCGACAACCCGTCCCGAAACCTTGCTCGGTGATACAGCAGTTGCCGTTAACCCGAAGGACGAGCGTTACGCGAGCCTTGTCGGGAAAATGCTGAAGCTGCCGCTCACCGACAGGGAAATTCCCGTTGTTGCCGATGATTATGTTGATATGGAATTCGGAACGGGCTGCGTTAAAATCACGCCCGCTCACGACCCGAACGACTTTGAGGTCGGAAAACGCCACAATCTCGCGGTTATCCATATGATGAACGACGACGCGACAATCCGCACGGACGTTGGCGGAAAATACGCGGGAATGGACAGATACGAGGCGCGCAAGGCGATGGTTGAGGACTTGGACGCGCAGGGACTTCTCGTAAAGGTTGTTCCACACAAGCACAATGTCGGCACTTGTCAGCGCTGCGGTACAACGGTTGAGCCGCGTGCGTCGCTCCAGTGGTTTGTTGCAATGAAAGAGCTTGCGAAACCCGCGATTGATGTTGTCAAGAGCGGCGAGCTTCGCTATATCCCGAAGCGCTTCGAGAACAGCTATCTTTATTGGATGGAGAATATCCGCGATTGGTGCATCTCGCGCCAGCTTTGGTGGGGACACAGAATTCCCGCGTACTACTGCCAAAACCCCGAGTGCAATCACACGGAAATCTCGCTTGAAAAGGTTGAAAAGTGCCCGAAGTGCGGTGCGGCGATGAAGCAGGACGAGGACACGCTCGACACTTGGTTCAGCTCGGCACTCTGGCCGTTCTCAACACTCGGCTGGCCCGAAAAGACCGCGGATTTGGAGTATTTCTACCCGACAAACACGCTGGTTACCGGCTATGATATCATCGGTTTCTGGGTATCGAGAATGATTTTCTCCGGTATCGAGCACACGGGCGAGAAGCCTTTCAAGGACGTGCTTATTCACGGACTTGTTCGCGATGAACAGGGACGCAAGATGTCCAAATCTCTCGGAAACGGCGTAGACCCGCTTGAGATTATCGACCAATACGGTGCGGACGCGCTGCGCTTGACGCTGGTTACGGGCAACGCTCCCGGAAACGATATGCGCTGGACGGAAACAAAGCTGCTCAACTCCCGCAACTTCATCAACAAGCTTTGGAACGCGTCGCGCTATATCCTGATGAACCTCCCCGAGGACTTCGCGGCGGACGGCTTGCCCGAGAATTTGCCTATCGAGGACAAGTGGGTGCTGTCGCTGTACAATGATATGATAAAGAACGTCACGGCAAATCTCGAAGCTTATGAAATCGGCGTTGCTATCGGCAATCTGTACGATTTCATTTGGGACGTTTTCTGCGATTGGTATATCGAGCTCACCAAGCCGAGAATTGCCGCAGGCGGAGAAACCGCGCTTGCTGCGCAGAAGGTACTTGTGTTCGTGATGACGGGCGTTCTGAAGACGCTTCACCCGTTCTTGCCGTTTGTAACCGAGGAGATTTGGCAGTCTATTCCGCACGGCGAAACCGAGAGTATTATGATGTCGAAATGGTGCGAATATGACGAGAAACTCGCGTTTACAAAGGAACAGGAGGACTTCTCGAAGATTGTCGGGGCAATCCGTGCGGTTCGCGTGAGAAGAAACGAAATGAACGTTCCTCCGTCAAAGAAGGTTACGATGATTGTCGAAACGAGCTTCACCGATTTGTTCAGCGGCAGCCGCGCGTTCTTCGAGAAACTTGCGGGCGCGGGCGAATTTACGGTAACAAATGAAGCTCCCACAGCGGACGGAATGGCAACGGTTGTCACGGACGCTGCGAGAATATTTATGCCGATGGGCGAGCTTGTTGACAAGGAGAAGGAGCTTGCGCGTCTCGAAAAGGAAAAGAAGGCGGCGCAGAAGGATATCGACTTCCTCTCGGGCAAGCTGAACAATCAGGGCTTCCTCTCGAAGGCACCCGCAGCGCAGATTGAAAACGAGCGCGCGAAGCTTGCGAAGGCAGAGGAAAAAATGGCGAAAATTAACGAATCTATTAAAAGTTTGCAGTAAGTTTCAGTTTTAGTCGGATTTTTAAAGGAGTATATTATGTCGGAATTAACTTTGGTGGTTTTGGCGGCGGGAATGGGCTCGCGCTACAGCAGCTCGGGCAGGATAAAACAGCTCGAGGAGCTCGGTCCGAACGGCGAGCTGCTGATTGACTACTCGGTGCACGACGCGGTCAAAAACGGCTTCACGCGCGTCCTTTTCATCATCAGAAAGGACATAGAGGAGCTGTTCAAAAGCACAATCGGCGACAGAATTTCACGCATTGTGAAAACCGATTACGTTTTTCAGTCAACCGAAAATCTCCCCGTGAGAGCAAACGATTTCCCCGCGAGAACCAAGCCGTGGGGAACCGCGCAGGCGCTTTATTGCTGTAAAGACGCACTTGACGGGGACTTTGCGGTTATCAATGCCGATGATTTTTACGGCGCGGAGGCGTTTGCGGCGCTTGCGGAGTTTTTCAAAAACCCGACCGCGGACGCTTGCTCGGTTGACTTTTTGCTCAAGAACACGCTCTCCGAGAACGGTCCCGTTAACCGTGGAATTTGCCGTAAAAACGCCGAGGGCTTGCTCACGTCCGTTGAGGAAACGAAGCAGATTTCGCGCGGCGAGGACGGTGTTATCAGAGGAAAATACGACGGCTACGAGAAAATTCTCGGCGACAACGACACAACTTCTATGAGTATGTGGGGCTTTAACGTCGGGTTTATGGACATTCTGGCGCACCAGCTTCGGAAGTTCCTCAACAACCTTCAGCCCGACGAGCTGAAAGCCGAGCTTACTATCGCGGACGCAGTGAGCCGTGAAATATCGGCGCGCGGGTTCAAGGTGAAGGACATTCCGACGGACAGCCGTTGGTTTGGGATTACTTATGAAAGCGACGCCGCCGAGGCGAGAAAAACCTTGTCGGAATATGTTGAGAAGGGCGTTTACAAATCACCGCTGTGAGATTTGCAAACCAAGTTTTGAGGGATTTTTATGCTGATTGTATCGGTTGAAAAGCTGCGCGAGGGAATGCAGCTCGCGGACGATGTTTACTCCACGAGCGCGACGGAATATAAGCTGCTTTACGAAAAAGGGCGGTTTTTGTCCTACGCGATGATTGAGGAGCTCCGCGAGTGCGGAATAAAAACCGTCAACATTGTCGGCGGGGGAATTGAGGGCGCTGTTTCGCCGAAGCGTGAAACCGAACCGCCGAAGAAAAAGGAACCCAAGCGCCGCGAAACTGTTATCAATCAGAATCTCAGCCGCGCGCTCACGGATTTGAACGGGATTTTTGAATGTAACGAGGAAATCAAGGAGCTTTCAAAAGCGTCCGTTGAGCGCGTTGACAATATCGCCGACAATATCATCACCGATATCACGGAAAACTCGAATTTTCTCGCGAACCAAATGATTGCCCTGCAAAACTACGATGATTATACATATAAACACTGTCTGCGCGTGGCGATGCTCGGCGCGGGCGTGTGCGGGGAAATCGGTCTGTCGGGCGAGGAAACGAAAGAGGTTGTCGTGGCAGGGCTGCTGCACGATATCGGCAAGTCCAACATCGACCACGATATCATCATCAAGCCCGGCAAGCTCACCGACGCAGAATATGACGAGATAAAACGTCACCCGCTTATCGGGTACAACATATTGAAAAAAGGTGATAATTTCAGCGCGAACGTGCTTTCGGGCGTGCTTTTTCACCAAGAAAAGTTTGACGGAACGGGTTATCCGACGGGAATTTCGGGCAAAAAAATCCCGCTTATCGCGAGGATTTTGTCGATATGCGACGTGTTCGACGCGCTCACGTCAAATCGCCCTTATCGGAAACCGTGGTCTGTCGCGGAAACCGAGGAGTACATTCTCGGCGGGAGCGGCACGCATTTTGATTTGGACGTGACAAAGGCGTTTTTGCGCGCGTTCAACCCGTATCCTGTGGGAACAATGGTCACGCTCTCGGACGGGCGGCACGGCGTTGTCGTCGAGGACAACGACAATGTTCTCCGACCGACTGTTCGCATTATGGGCGGCACGGGCGGCGAGATAATCGATTTGATGGGCGATTTCCGCTTCCTCACGCTGTCTGTCACGGGACTTTACAACGGGGATATTGACGAGTAAAATTTTGGAGGGATTTTGGGTATGGAACTGAAAAAGCTGGTTTCTGAAAGCGCAAAGGTCAAGGTTTTCGAGAGCGGCGACAAGTGCGTGAAAATATTCAAAGAGCCCGACGAGCCGAAAAGCGTGGTTTTTTACGAGGCGCTTACTCACACGAGAGTTGAGGAAACGGGCTTCGCGAAAATGCCCGAGATTATCGGCGCGACAAAGGTTGACGGAAAATGGGCGCTCGAATACAGCTTCATCAAGGGCAAAACGCTCGATGAAATTATGCACGAGCAGCCGCGCTCCGAGGAGCTGCTCGGGAAAATGGCGGATTTGCATCTTGAGGTGAACAGCCTTCACTCCGCAAAATTGAGCCGTTTGAAAGATTATCTCAAGCGGTCAATCGAGGGCTTGGATATGATTGACGATGTGAAAAAGTACGAGCTTCTGACAAAGCTGTCTTCGGCGGAGGACTCGTCGTGCGTTTGTCACGGGGAGTTTATGCCCGAGAACATTGTCGTGAACGAGAACGGAATGTACGTTGTCGATTGGTTCAAGGCGAAGCAGGGAAATCCGCTCGCGGACGTTGCGCGGACTTATCTCGGATTTTGCCTTCGTCACCGCACGGAGAGCGCCGAGAAATATCTCAAGCTCTACTGTCAAAAGGCGCAGGTTGACAAGAAAAAGGTTCAGGAGTGGCTGCCGATTGTGGCGGCGGCGCAGCTTAAATTCAAGCGTCCCGAGGAACGCGAGCTGCTTCTCACTTGGATTGACATCGCAGATTTTCTTTAATCAGACGCGTTTTCGCGCGCGGTTGACGGCGGAGGTGGCAATTTCCGCGACAGCGCAGAATTTATCGACAAAGGTTATCACAAAGGTTTCGCGGTGACGGGGGAAATTTTTGGTTATCGGCCACATATGGCAGACAATCATATCGCTCTCCAGCTCGCTTATCGGGAACAGCTCCGCGGCGTTTGTGAACGCAATCATTGGGTGCACGGAAACGTGAAAGCCCTTGATGTTCTCTTTTTTGCAGTCGCGGCGGTTGTAGAAGAAAAAGTCGTGGAGAAGCCCCGCGCGGGCGCCGGCTCTTGCGTCAAGACCGAGCTTTCGGCATACGAGAAAGTTGTAGTACGACACGTTCAGGCAGTGCTGAAAGCGGCTTGTCCCGAGGTGGTGCGAAAAATCCTTCAGACGCTCGACGCTTTGGCTCTCCAAAAGGTCGCGTATGCAGCCGTAAAACTCGTCGTTTTCCGATAAATTTTTCCTTGAAAGCACTGCTTTCAGCATAAAATCAACTCCCAAATTTCTGTATACTATTATTTTAGCATTTGTCTCATTTTTATGCAATGGAAATATCCGTTAATCACGGTGAATTAAGTAATATTTTGCTTAATTTTGGTGTTATTTTTACCCGATTTTTGAAGAATTGTATAAAAATATGTGGATTTGTGCAAAGTATACAAAATTTGGGCTGATTTTTTTCTAGTGTTAGGGGTTTTGACATACTTGTAATAATTCTGTATTTGGTGTATAATTATAAATGTATCATAATAAATTCGGGTTTGGCGAAAAAATTCCGATAAATTACGGGGGTGCGTTATATTGAGCAATTTTAAATGGCTGCCGCTTGGCGGACTCAATTTGTCGTCAGCAAATCTCGCTGCGGCAGAAAAACTCAGGAGGTTCGGTTTCGCGCTTAACTGCGGGGAATTCGGCTCGGAGAAATACACGAAGTCCGCGCTTTGTGTTTATGACGTGCTTGCTGAACAGGAAACTCCGAATATTCTGATTATAACCCGCCACAGCGAGCTTTACAGCTGGTACAGATACCTGCTAACAAGCGTTGGCGCGGATTTCAAAATGGTTTCGGGAGCGGCAAATTCCCTCCTGTATTTCAACGCGGAGAGCGCAGGTCTTTACCTCATCGCCCGCGAAACCCTGTTCGGAGAGAACCTTCTCAAACGCAAGGCAGGCAAGGATTTTAAGTGGAGTTTGATTATCATCGACGAGGAGCTTTCCTCGGGTGTTCCGAAATACGACGATTACAGAAAAAATATCCCGTGGAAGAGCGACAAGCTGCTGATAAACGCGCCGTTCCCCGCAAAAACGAAGGACGACAAAACGGCGCTTGCGGATTTGGTTAAGAGCGTGCTCTCGGACGGCGCAAAGGCTGCGAAGGCGGATAATCTCGAGCTGAACGCCTCCGCTTGCGGTATCCGCGAGGACAGCCCTGTTATGCGCTATTTCAACCGCGCTGCTTATTCCGACGATTTCAGACGCAATGTTGAGTTCGTAGACTACGGCTTTGATGAAAGCGTGCTTACATATTTCCGCAGGAAGGTTGACCTGCGCACGGGACTTCCCGCGTACAGCTCGGGCGGAAACGTGTTTGAGCAGTACGACTGCGACAAGAACGAAAAGGAAAAGCGCATTTATCAGAAATCTTTCTTCTCGCGCTCCGAGGTTGAGGATTTGCGGGAGTTTGACAAGAAGCTGGACGCGCTGTTGAAAAAGGTTGCCGACATTATCGAGGACGACGATGACCCGCGGATAATGATTTACTGCTGCAACAAAAATACCGTCGAGTACGTCAGAAAAGCGCTTGTTTGCCTGTACGGAGCGAACGTGAACGTGATGCGCGGCGAGCTTATCATCTCGGGTGCAATCAAGAGAAAGCTCACCAACCGTCAGGACGACGAGATGGCGCAAATCACAATCGGAACGGATATGCTCGGAACGTTTGTGGACGGGCCGGACACCGTGAATTATGTGATAAACTACGAGCTCCCGACGTCGCCCGCGGTTCTCGAAAGAAGAATGACGCGTCACGGTGCTGCTCGCGAGGCGGGAAGAAAATTCATAATGTTCCGCGACTCAAACGGCGTTTTCGATACGCCGCTGCTTGAAAAGACGCTGTTCCTCAACTTCAGCGAGATTTTCTGCGGCGAGCTTCCCACGAGAAACATTCTCCTCGATATCAAGGAAAAGGGCGATATCCTCAACGCGCTGGTTAAGGACTTGCGGTATTTGAGAGATTACTCAAATCAGGTTGACAACTGCGCGGATTTGATAAAGAGAGTTAAAATCGAGTACATCACGCCCGAGGTTGAGCGTATCACGAACGCGAAGCAGCTCAACGATTTCGCGAACGAGCAGCTTGCTAAAATCTATAAGCTGTTCGGCATTTCGGACAACTCGCAGAACTCGGATATAACCGCTGCCGTGAACAATATCAGCGGGCTTTGTGCGGCTAACCCGAGCGGACGTCTTGAAAAGGCGAAGGACTGCGCAGCGCTTGCGGCTTCGTTCGAGGACGAAAGCTATCTCAATCAGCCGTTTGCGAGTGAGGCAGTGAAGGGGCTTGCGGACGCGAAGGCGGAGATTGACGAGCTGCACAAGGGCGACTGCTTCCACCTGAAGATTAAGCAGGAAATCAACGCGCTGAACGACAGCATTCAGTATTCCGTGCTTTACGGAATTTGGAAATACCGTGCCAAAGAGCAGGATTCCGACCACACCTTCAAGGATTACATAAAGATTTATAACGACGGAATTTGACGGCTTTTGCCGAAGATTAACCTGCCGTGCGGGATTTTCCAAAAAACAGCGCGGAGAAGAGGGGTTTTGTAATGAGTCAGGGCTATGAAACAGTAGAAAAGCTGCTCGGCGATTTTTTCGAGAAGAATACTGCGGGCGACAAGGACGGCGTGAGAGCTGTTGTCGGCGAAATTGACGAGAAAATTCGTTCGGGAGAGCTTGACAGCGAGCTGTTCAAGGACTATTTCAACAATATGTACGCGGGCCGCGGCGCTATAAATATGGCGGGACTTGCAAAGGATTATCCGCGCGAGTCCATTATCCGCGAGCTTTTGCAGAACGTTTTCGGCTGCGATTACGACGAGCCAAACATCAAGGTGATGATTGAGTTCCTCGACGAGGGACAGGTTAAGCTCACCTACAACGAAACAGGATTCAAGCTGGAGCAGGTGTTCTACTATCTCTCGGTTGGACGCAACGACGGCGACAGAAAGCGCGAAGGACGCTTCGGTTTGGGTGCAAAGAGCGTTTTCACCAACGTTGATTGGTTCAAGATGCGCTCGAATACATATTCTCTGCGCGTTGTAAACGACGAGGGAACGCTGAAGGTGCGCGAGCTCGAGCTTAACGGCAAGCAGTTCAACCACACAGAGATTATTTTCGCGCTCCCCGAGAACGAACAGGCGGCGCTGCACGAGAACCTTACGACGATTACCAGCAAAAAAGGCTCCTATATAAATATGGTAGACCTTTGCTTTGCGTTCATCAGGAAGAAGAACCTCAAGTCCGTGGACGAGGAAGAGTGCGTGGACAGAGCGTTCAACATCGCCGTTATCAACTACGGAAAGCCGGAGGTTGTGTATAAAATTTCGCACCACCAGCGCTCTCCCGAGGATATCCGCAAGGTGCGCTTCTCCGAGAACGGAAAGAGCGTTGCCGACTTCATAAGTGCGGAGTACGATGGCTTCACCTATCTCGTTCCTTACGCAATTTCGGGCGCAAAGGTTGAGGCGGGCAAGGTGCTGATGTCGAAGTACAACTACTTCTCGACCTTCGAGCTTACGGGCTTTGTCAGAGCGGATAATCCCGATTTCGTTGACGAAAAGCTCTCGGCGTTCTTCGTTTCCGTGCCGAACAAATACATCACAAACAACCGCGCGGGTATCAAATACGAGTCGCTTGAAAAGTGCGCGGAGAAGATTGAGCACGGCATTCTCACGGTTGCCGAGGAGTACAAGAAGCTCTTTGTGCTTGATTTTCAGGAAAATCCGAACCTTGCGGGCTACTATATGTTCAGCCCGAAGCAGTACGTTTTCAAGTTCTTCTACAATTATGTCAACACGAGCAAGATTGTAAAAGGTCTGCGCGAGAAATTCGGAAACAGCGTTTCGGTTGTGTTCCCCGACAGCACCGAGCCCGTCACGTTTGAGGATATCCGCAAGAGCGGCTTCTTCACCGAGCGCGGCGGTGTGTCCAAGGAAGAACACGAGGACGGAAGCGCGCGTAAGGCTCTCGAACAGGACATCGAGCAGATGAACAACTGGTACGGCAAGGACGTGAACCACGCGCTGGTTGCCAAGTACCGCTGGAACGTGCCCGGAACCGACGAGGGCGGCGAGGAATGGCTCTACAAGTTCTACAAGGACGGAAACGAGTACCTTATGGCGTCCGACGGCGGCAAAAAGGTCAAGGACTACGAGCTGTCCGCGGGCTTCAAGAGCATAATCAGCCTCAAGCTCGACGACTGCATCAAAAACGGTATGGTCGAGGACGAAAACGACCTCGCAAACGCGTTTGCGGTTATCGACGAGATGTTCGGCGAGGATTATCGAATTGCGATGAAGTACTTCCAATTCGTAATCACGTCGGGTTCTTCGCAAATTCAGTTTGAGATATCCAAAATCAATATCAAGAACCTCAAAAAGGCTTATGACGTACTTGCGGCGCACGAGATGAGATTTGAAAATCACCAGATTTTCAATCAGGTCGTAACGCTTATGGTAAACTCCTTCACAATCGGCAAGGACACCGTGGCGTTCCTCAAGGAAATCAAGAGTCAGGGCGGCGAGATTTCGCTCACGCTCGATATCAACAAGCGTTATCGCTTCTCGGTTTACGGAAAGCAGTTTATGATTCCGCCGAATATAACGAACAGCGATTTGCTGGAAATTGTCGGCGATGTTTACTCGCTTATCGAGAGCGGAATGTTCAACAACCGCGTGTTCGACTTCGGCTATACAGCGGGAAGATTTTCCTTCGACACGCAGGATATCTTGTCAACCCTCCCCGAGTGCAAGTCCGCGCAGGCTGTTGAGCAGATGATAGCAAAGATTTTCGTCTGCGACCTCGGTCTTGACAAGATTGCCTTGCTTGACGCGAACAACAAGCTGATGAAGATTGTCGGAACAGACGCTCCCATCGAGCCCGCCGACGCTGAAAAAACCGCGAAGTATATTATTCTCCGCGACGGTCTTAACAAGGCGAAATACGCGGGATATGTGGAGTTCCTGCTCACGGGCGAGAACAACAATCTCCTCCACAACCTCTACTCCGGTACCGAAGAACCGAACCTTATTCTCATCGACCAGATGCCGTATTACTTCAAACCCGTGCCTTCTATCAAGCGCAAGGAGTTTGATTATATGCTCGAGCAGGTGAGAAGAATTGCTCCCTACGAGAAGCTCAACCCGAGAGCTTACGGCTACTATTTCGCGCGCGATATTAACGCGAAGCTCTACGGCTACGGCGGCGTTTGCCCGTGCTGCGGATATCAGACGGGCGTGCTGAACAGCTTTATGGTCAAGACCTTCTCAATCGGTATCATCGACAACGATAAGGAAAAGAAGTTCAGATTTTCGCTGTATCTGTGCCGCAACGACGCGGCGGCAGCAGCAGGCTGGCTGATTGACGACGTTTCAATCGGCGGTATGAGCCCGTTCCTGTGGCTTGAGGAGCTGAAGGCAATCGATGTTATCCCGCCCGAGTTCCTGTACGTCCGCATCAAGTACCGCAAGCAGGTAAGCTACGACGTCTGCGAGCCCGATAAGAAGGGCAACACGATGCTCGAGACCGTTTACGACGGTTCACCGGAAACGTTTGATGTTGTTCTTACACCGATGATGGCGGCAAAGTGGTTCGAGGACAACACAAATCCGCGTCCCGCAGCAGCTCCCGTTGATAATGACGAGAAAAAGGCAGATGCGGAGGTTGCTCCGACAAATCCCGCAGACCGCAAGGACGCGCCGAATGTTCCCGATAAGCACCCGACCGGCAAGGACGGCAAAACCGCTCCGCTGAACGGCGGGGATATCGGAAGCGTTGAAATGTAATATTTGCAATTCGGAAATCCGCCGTTCGGATGAGCGGCGGGTTTAACTTTGAAATAAATGAAAGGAATGGTGAATTTTGTCAAAGCTGCATTCTGTTAGACTGCCGCATTTCAGCGCGTCAGCCGAGCAGTCAACAAGAAAAATTCCCGCGCCCGAGGTTGTTGCCATAAGTATGGCGCAGCACATCGGCGCACCCTGCGAGCCTTGCGTCGCGGTTGGTGACAAGGTCAAGATAGGGCAGAAAATCGGCGACAGCGAGGCGTTTATGTCGGCGCCCGTTCACGCGTCGATAAGCGGTGTTGTCAAGGAAATCAAAGACGTGATGAACGTTTTCGGACGCTTGTGCAAGACCGTTGTTATCGAAAACGACAACAAAAACGAGATGTTCGAGGGGCTTGAGCCGCCCAAATGCGACACCCGCGAGGATTTCATCAAGGCTGTCCGCGAGAGCGGCGCAATCGGTCTCGGCGGCGCGGGTTTCCCGACGCACGTTAAACTCGGTTTCGATAAAAACAAGGTTAAAATCGATTATCTGCTGCTGAACGGCGCGGAGTGCGAGCCGTACATCACAAGCGATTACCGCGAGCTTATGGAGAACTCCGACAATGTTCTCGCGGGAATTGACCTGATTATGAAAAAGTTCGAAATCCCGAACGCGATTATCGGTATCGAGGAGGACAAACTCGCCGCGATTGACAAGCTCACAAAGCTTGCTGTGCGTTATCCGAACATAAAGGTTCAGAAGCTTCCGGGCGCGTATCCGCAGGGCGCTGAAAAGGTGCTCGTGCACTCGCTCACGGGGCGCGTGGTACAGGAAGGAAAACTCCCGTCCGATGTCGGCTGCGTGGTTATGAACGTTTCGACCGCGGGATTTATCTACGGTTACATAAAAACGGGCGTGCCGCTGGTAAGGCGCAGAATAACGATTGACGGCAACATCGTCAACAACCCCGCGAATTTCTTCATTCCCGTGGGAACACTGCTTCACAGCATTGTCGGCTTTGCTGATGTAAGAAAGCAGCCCGACAGAATTGTGCTGGGCGGACCGATGATGGGCTCGTGCGCGTTTGACCCCGACACGCCGCTCGGAAAGACCAACAACGCGGTTCTCCTTTTCGCGGACACCGTGGAGCAAAAGCCTACAAACTGCATACGCTGCGGAAGATGCGTGAGAGCGTGCGCGGCGAACCTTATGCCGACCGAGCTCGAGCAGGCGTTTGACGCGCGCGATGTAAAGGAGCTTCAGCGGCTGAAGGTAAATCTTTGTATGAACTGCGGAGCGTGCAGCTTTGTCTGTCCCGCGAAACGAAATCTTGCCGAGAAGAATCAGCTCGCGAAGGATTTCCTGCGCGCGGCGACCGCTCCGAAGAAGTGAGGTGGACGTAAATGAATAAACTTTTTGTAGAGGCGTCGCCTCATATTCGCAGTCCCAGAACCACGAAAAGCATAATGCTCGACGTAATCATCGCGCTTTGTCCCGCGCTTGTCGCAAGCATCGTGATTTTCGGCTACAAGGCTGCGGTGCTGACGGCAGTTTGCGTGGCGAGCTGCGTTTTGTTCGAGTTTTTGTTCAACAAAATCGTGAAAAAGCCGGGCACGGTTTCCGACCTTTCCGCGATTGTAACGGGAATGCTGTTGTCGTTTAACCTGCCCGTTGACCTGCCGATTTATATGGCGGTAATCGGCTGTTTTGTGGCGATTGTTATTGTGAAATGTCTGTTCGGCGGTATCGGACAGAACTTCGCAAACCCCGCGATAACCGCGAGAATTGTGCTTATGCTGTCGTTCACGGCGGCGATGACAACTTGGGCTGAACCGCTTGCTTGGTTCAAGGGAACAACCGACGCTGTTACCACGGCAACACCTCTCGGTGTTATTTCCTCGGGTGAGGGCACGCTCCCGTCGCTTTTGGATATGCTTTTGGGAGTGCGCGGCGGCTGCTTGGGCGAAACCTGCGCGGTGGCACTCCTGCTCGGCGGACTGTACCTGATTTGTCGCGGCGTAATCCGCCCGATAACCCCGATTTGCTTTATCGGCACGGTTGCGCTCCTGTCGTTCTTCAAGGGCGGCTTTAACTTCGAGTACGTTGCTTATCAGGTAATGGGCGGCGGACTTATCCTCGGCGCGTTCTTTATGGCGACCGACTACTCCACAACCCCGATTACCGACAAGGGCAAGGTAATTTTCGCGGTTGGCTGCGGAGTTATCACGTTCCTTATCAGAGAGTTCGCGAATTACCCCGAGGGCGTTTCGTTCTCAATTCTCGTGATGAACTGCCTCACTCCGCTTATCGACAGATTTACGTCTGCGAAGCCCTTTGGAGCGATTGTTCCGAAAAAGGAGGGTAAGAAAGAATGATGCAGAAAATTAAACCCATTCTTATCCCCGCGATAATTATCGCGCTGATTTCGGGGCTGATTATCGTTGTGTACAACTTGACTTATGTTGACACGTCAACGGTTGTCACGGACAAACAGCTTGCTGCGGTAACGAAAATTTACGGCGAGGGTGATTATTCGGTAATTCCCGTTTCCGAGTACCCCGAGGCGCTTAAAAACGGCGATGAGTGCAATATCCCCGAGCTTACCAAGATAATCAAAAAGAGCGACGGTTCGATTGCATTTGATATGGTGGTCAAGGGCTACAAGAACGGCTTTGACATTATGGTTGGCGTGAAGGACGGCGCGGTTTCGGGCGTTGCGATAGTATCGGTCGGCGAGGAAACCCCCGGTCTTGGCACGAACACCAACAATCCCGAGTGGCTGGCAAATTTCAACGGAAAAACAGGCGAGGTTGCGATTGTGAAGAACAAGTCGAACCCTGCCGATAACGAGGTTAACGCTGTAACTTCCGCGACATTCTCGTCAAAGGGAGTTGCGAAGGCAGTAAATCTGGCGCTCAAGGCGTACGACGCGTGCGGAGGTGATTTCAAGTGAGCTATATGAAGGAATTTACAAAGGGTCTTATAAAAGAGAACCCGACTTTGGTGTCGCTGCTTGGAATGTGCCCGACGCTTGCGATAACCACAATGGCGTTCAACGCTATAGGAATGGGCGCGGCGGCAACTTTCGTTCTCGTATGCTCGAACGTGGTTATATCGCTGCTCAAAAACATCATACCGAAGTCGGTAAGACTTCCTTGCTACATCGTGGTAATAGCGGGCTTTGTTACGCTGGTTCAGCTTTTGCTGCAAGCATTTTTGCCGCCCGTTTACGATGCGCTGGGAATTTACCTGCCGCTGATAACGGTAAACTGTATAATCCTCGGCAGAGCGGAAATGTTCGCTTCCAAGAACAACGTTGGTGCTTCGGCACTTGACGGTCTGGGAATGGGAATCGGCTTTACGCTGGCGCTGTTTGTAATCGGCTCAATCCGTGAAATTCTCGGCTCGGGAACTTGGTTCTCGGGAACGGATTTCGCAATCACGGTTTGCCCCGACTTTATGCAGCCGATGACGCTGTTTGTACTGCCCGCGGGAGGATTTTTCGTGCTGGGCATCGTAATCGCGCTTGTAAACAAGATTTCTCACCGCAAGCCGCCCGAGGCAACAGGCTGCGCTGCGTGCCCGAACAGAGAAAGCTGCATAAGCGTAGAAGCAGCGGCTGCTGTTCCCGCAGAGAAGTCTGTTATTAAGGCGAATGTTGAAAAGCCTGTTGAAAAGGCTGCGGATAAACCTGCTGAAAAGGCTGAAGAAAAAGCAGCCGAAAAAACCGAAAAGAAGGAGGAGAATAACTGATGGAGCTTGCTAAAAGTATGATGATTATTCTCCTCACGGGAATACTCACGGACAACTTCGTTCTGTCGAAATTTTTGGGCATCTGCCCGTTCCTCGGTGTGTCAAAAACAACGTCGGGCTCGCTCGGAATGGGCTGCGCGGTTACCGCGGTAATGGTAATCGCAACTGCCGTGACTTGGCCGTTGTACTACTTCTTCCTCGTACCGATGGGGCTTTCCTACCTGAACACGATTTTGTTCATTATGATAATCGCGGTTTTGGTGCAGCTCATCGAGATGGTTTTGAAGAAATACATACCCGCGCTTTACAAAACGCTTGGCGTGTATCTGCCGCTGATAACCACAAACTGCGCGGTTTTGGGTGTAACAATCCTCAACCTCGACAACGGCTACAACTTCCTTGAAAGCATTGTCTGCGCGCTGGGCGGCGGTATCGGATTTATGGTTGCGATGCTGATTTTCTCGGGTGTTCGCGGAAGGCTGGAGCGCTGCAACGTTCCGAATGCTTTTGCGGGAATGCCGATAACACTGGTTGCCGCTTCGATAGTTTCGCTGTCCTTCGTGGGCTTCGGCGGACTTGTTGACGGCATCTTCGGGATTGCGTAAGGAGGCGGGACGATGGATATTTTTATGACCTATATTCTCCCCGTGTTAATTTTTATGGCAATCGGCGCGGCTGCCGGCGGACTGTTGGTTCTCGCAACAAAATTCCTCGCGGTTAAAGAGGACGAAACGGTTGCGAAGATAGCCGAGGTTTTGCCGAACGCAAACTGCGGTGCTTGTGGATTTGCGGGCTGCGCGGATTACGCGAAGGCGGTTGCCGCGGGAAATGCTCCCTCGAACAAGTGCAAACCGGGCGGCTCGGACGTTGCCGCAAAGGTTGCCGCGATAATGGGAACGGAGGCTCTGGAGACCGTCAAGGAGGTTGCGTTCGTTCGCTGCAACGGCTGTCAGGGCGCAGTTGAGGACAGATACGAGTTTATCAGCACGCCGTCCTGTCACGCGGTTGAGCGCTTCTACAACGGCAAGAAAAACTGCCGCACGGGCTGCGACGGCTACGGCGACTGCGTTGAGGTCTGCGACAACGACGCGATTTCGATTATAAACGGTGTTGCCGTGGTAAATCCGTCAAAGTGCGGCGCTTGCGGAAAGTGCGTTGCGGCTTGCCCGAACCACTTGATTGTAATTCACCCGGCAGCGCAAAAGGTTGATGTTCGCTGCTCGTCGAAGGACGCGGGTAAAGTGGCAAAGGACGTCTGCAAGAACAGCTGTATCGGCTGCAAAATCTGCGAGAAAAAGTGCCCGAACGGCGCTGTCACCGTCACCGACAACCACGCGACTATCGATTACTCGAAGTGCGATGGCTGCGGGATTTGCGCGTCGGCTTGCCCGAGAAAGTGCATAACGGTTCTCGCGCAGTGCGAGTGATTTGTTGAATTTTGATAAATAACGAAGCCGCGCTCATAATCGGGCGCGGTTTTTGTGAGAAATCCTGACGAAAACGAAACTCGCTCTCACCCTCGTCAGCCCCAAGCGAGCGACTTGCCCGAGAAAGTGCATAACGGTTCTTGCGCAGTGCGAGTGATTTGTTGAATTTTTGAATACAGAGACCGCGCTCATAATCGGGCGCGGTTTTTGCGTTTAATTGCAACAAGTTACACGAGATTTTTTGTGCAATCTGCCTATTGAAAACGATTAGAAAAAATGATAATATATAAATAAGAGACAAAAATTTTTAACATTTGTAAGTGTTTTATGCAATTTTCCGGAACAAACTGTAAGGACAACGAAGGGGTGATCGAGTGAACATAACGATTAAAGATGTCGCGCGCGAGGCGAATGTGTCGGTGGCAACGGTTTCGCGTGTGCTGAACAACAAGAGCAACGTGTCCGACGAGGCGGTTCACGCGGTAAATCGTGCCGTGGAGAAGCTGGGTTACAGCCCGAATTTTCTCGGACGTGATTTGCGCAAGAGTGAGACCAAGCGTATTCTCGCGATAATCGGCTCAACGGAGGAGAGCTTTTACAACGACGTCCTCCGCGGAATGCAGGACGCGTGCTTTGCGCAGGGCTATGACGTGCTGATTGCCACGACAAGAAACGACCCCGAACACGAAATGCACCTTCTCGGAATGTTGTTCTCGAAGGCGGTTGACGGGGCTGTACTTCTTGCGCCGAAAATTGACAGCAAGACCATTCTTGAGCTGTCGAAAAAGTACGCGATGGCGGTTTGTTTGGAGCGGCTGGACACCGAGGGGATTTTGTGCGTGACGATAAACAACGAGCGCGCGGGCTATGACGCGACGAGCTACCTCATCAACAAGGGCAGAAAGCGCATCGGGCTTATCACAACGAAGATAAGAAGCCAGTCCTCGGTTGACCGCGAGAACGGCTATCGGCGCGCGCTGGAGGAAGCCGGGATACCTTATGACGAGCGGCTGGTTTATTACGGTGATTATTCCGCGGAAACGGGAACGCGCGCGTGTGAGGAGTTTTTGAGCCTTGACAGCAAGCCTGACGCGATTTTCTCGATATCGGACATCATCTCGCTCGGTGCAATGACCTACGCAAATAATCACGGATTCAAAGTCGGAAAGGATATCCTGTTTTTCGGTTTTGACAATATTTTGTTCTCGCATATGTTTATGCCGCGGCTCTCGACGGTTGACCAGCCGTGTTATCTGCAAGGAAAAACAGTTGCGGAGAAGCTGATTGCGAATATGAAATCCGACGAGCCGGACACTTCTACATATATGCTCCCGCACAGCCTGATTTTGCGCGAGTCCACGGGAGATTGAGTCAGAAATGAACGAGTTGCAAAGCACCATTTTAAACTTAATTCATACATCACAATACCACGAGGCAAAAAAGCAGTTTGATAAACTAAATGAAATTCAGCAAAGCGATTTGGTTGTCGAGGAAGCAAGCGTTGCTGATAATATCAGCATACTTGGTTTTGTAGAATTCCTGATATCGCAAAACAACACCTACTTTAATCATAATTTAGCGGCTGATGCTCTTATTCAAATGTGTTGGATAGAAGGCGCATATAATGTTGCTTTTTATCACGCAGCGGAAATGTACCGATTAAAACACGACACAGAAACGAAAAAATTTCTCTTGTTCTTTTACGATTTACCCGAGAAAATATTGTCCGAAGAATATGCGATAAAGTTGGCGGAAAGTATTCTCCAAACAGAGCCGTATTATTTGCCGGCGATGGAAATACTGCATAAACAGTTCGGATAAGCATTTCGGCGAAGAGTTGTTGATTTGATGAACAATATTGAAATGCACCCCCAAAAAATTCGGAGGACAACAGGAGGACAAAATCCCAAAAACAACAAAATCGGCAGCCAAAACCTGACTGCCGATTATTTTTATCAATTTGCTGAAATGCTGTTAAACCGCATTGGAGAGCCGTTTGATTAGCCCTTCATAGCCTCTTCAACCGCAACCGCACAAGCAACAGTAGCGCCAACCATGGGGTTGTTGCCCATACCGATGAGGCCCATCATCTCAACGTGCGCGGGAACGGAGGAAGAACCTGCGAACTGCGCGTCGGAGTGCATACGGCCCATAGTATCGGTCATACCGTAGGAAGCGGGGCCTGCTGCCATATTATCGGGGTGGAGGGTACGACCTGTACCGCCGCCCGAAGCAACGGAGAAGTACTTCTTACCCTTGTCGTTGCACTCTTTCTTGTAGGTGCCGGCAACGGGGTGCTGGAAGCGGGTGGGGTTGGTGGAGTTACCGGTGATGGAAACGTCAACGCCCTCTTTCCACATAATCGCAACGCCCTCGGTTACATCGTTTGCGCCGTAGCAGTTAACCTTTGCGCGAAGACCGGTGGAGTAAGCCTTGCGGAATACTTCCTTAACCTCGCCGGTGTAGTAATCCATTTCGGTTTCAACATATGTAAAGCCGTTGATACGAGCGATAATCTGCGCAGCGTCCTTGCCGAGACCGTTGAGGATAACGCGCAGCGGTTCTTTACGAACCTTGTTTGCCTTTTCAGCGATACCGATTGCACCTTCAGCAGCAGCGAAGCTCTCGTGACCTGCGAGGAAGCAGAAGCACTTGGTTTCGTCCTCGAGGAGCATTTTGCCGAGGTTTCCGTGGCCGAGACCAACCTTTCTCTGGTCAGCAACCGAGCCGGGAATGCAGAATGCCTGAAGTCCCTCGCCGATAGCAGCAGCAGCGTCAGCAGCTCTTGTGCAGCCCTTCTTGATAGCGATAGCGCAGCCTACAGTGTAAGCCCACTTTGCGTTCTCGAAGCAGATAGGCTGAATACCCTCGGTGATTTTGTAGGGGTCGAAGCCCTTTGCCTTGCAGATATCAGCGCACTCTTCGATGGAGTTAATGCCATATTCTTTCAAGACAGCGAGAATTTGCTTTTCGCGTCTTTCATAAGATTCAAATAAAGCCATTCTGTTTTACCTCCTTACTGCTTTCTCGGGTCGATGATTTTAACAGCGTCAGCAACTCTGCCGTACTGTCCCTGAGCCTTCTCAAATGCGGTGTTAGCGTCATCGCCGTCCTTGATGAAGTTCATCATCTTGCCGAAGTTAACAAACTTATAACCGATGATTTCGTTGTCCTCGTTGAGAGCAAGTCCGGTAACGTAACCGTCGGTCATTTCGAGGTAACGGGGGCCTTTTTTGAGGGTGCCGTACATTGTACCAACCTGAGAACGAAGTCCCTTGCCGAGGTCCTCGAGGCCTGCGCCGATTGTGAGACCGTCCTCGGAGAACGCGCTCTGCGAACGTCCGTAAACAATCTGGAGGAACAGCTCTCTCATAGCGGTATTGATAGCGTCGCAAACGAGGTCAGTGTTGAGCGCCTCAAGAATGGTTCTGCCGGGGAGGATTTCAGCAGCCATAGCTGCGGAGTGAGTCATACCCGAGCAGCCGATTGTTTCAACAAGAGCCTCCTGAATAACGCCGTCCTTAACGTTAAGGGACAGCTTGCAGGTACCCTGCTGAGGTGCGCACCAACCGATACCGTGAGTGAAACCGTTGATGTCCGAGATTTCCTTAGCCTTAACCCACTTTGCTTCTTCGGGGATAGGCGCTGCGCCGTGAGCAACGCCCTGAGCTACGGGACACATTGCCTCGACTTCGTTAGAATAAGTCATTGATATTTCTCCTTTTTTCCAATATTTAGCAGCTAGTCTGCCATACAACTACATTATACAATATTTCGAGCAATTTTTCAAGTACTAACTTACAAAAAATTCGCTTCAATCGCTAATTTAGGTATGTAAATTCAGGCAATACCGCTCTGTTATATGTCGAGCCTAATAATTCCGATAACGGTCTCGTTGTACTCTCTTTCTCTGCCGTCCACGGACCTGATTCGCGGGTCATCGGGGAACTCGGCGATGCCGATATTTCCCTCAATGGTACGGAGCACAGTCCCGTCGTAATCCTCGGCAACCATACCGATGTGGCTCCAATTATAGATATCATTTTCCTCGTTCCAGAGGAAGCAGACGAAATCGCCGCGCTGCGGGGTGAAATCCTCGCGGTCGGTCAAAATGACGCGGCTTTGTGCGTTCTTTTTCAGCCCGTATTGCTTAAGACTGTCAAAATTTTCCTCGCGGAAGCAGTAGAAATGCGCGTAACCCTTGTTGAGAAGCTGAATTGTGACATCGCAGGGGTTGTACTGTTTGGAAATGCGGTAGCCGTTCTTGATGAGTAAATCCGAGACAATTTCCGCGCACCATTCGCCCGTGTAGCCGAGGTCTGCGCCGGTTTTTCCGTATCTTTCCTCGAGACCTTTGATAATATCGGCGGAGTTGAAATTGTATGTAAGAGTTGTTGAGAGCGGGTCCCAAACAACGCCTGTTGAAGAGCGCTCCTCGTAGGGGATTTTCCCGTCATCTTCGGTTGAGGAGAAGGTCGGGTTTTCAAACGTCGGCTGCTCGCTCTCGGTACTTGTTGACGTATCGGAGGAGCTCACATCGCTCGATGAACTCACGGAAGAGCTTGTGCTGCTCGAAGAACTCGCGGAAGAACTCACGCTGCCCGAAGAACCTGCCGATGAATTTACGGAGCTGCTTTCGATAACGGTGTAAACGGGAACGGAGCTGCTCTCCGATTTTTCCGAACAGCCGCACGACATTATCGCGGCAAGCACAGCGGCAAAAAATTTGGTTTTTCTCATATTATTTTCCTCCAAATTGCATTGTCGATTTTGTCTATATGTAAATCATCTCTATAAAGATGATTTTTGAGAAAACGCTCTTTCGTTTGAAATTTATGTACGCTCGTCCAGCCTGATAAACCCGATAACCGTGCTGTCATACGGTCGTTCTCTTGCCTCAACTGCGTGATAGAGTGGGTCGGTGCCTCTGCCGATGTTGCCCTCGATGGTTCGGAGCACCGTTCCGTCATAATCCTCGGCAACCATTCCGATGTGGCTCCAGTTGTACTTTTCCGCTTCCTCCGTCCAAAGGTAGCAGATGAAATCGCCGCGTTTCGGGACAAATTCCTCGCGCGTTGTGTTGATAACGCGGTCGGTATTCTGCAAGCCCCATTCGAGAAGGCTGTCGTAGTTTTCTTGTCTTAAACAGTAAAAGTGCGCGAAGCCGTCGTCAACGAGCTCGATTGTGAGGTCGCAGGGATTGTACTGATAATAGATGTCGTAGCCCGCCTCGGAAATCAGCTGCGACAAAATCAGCGCGCACCACTCACCCTCATAGCCCAAATCCTCGCCGGTCATACCGTAGCGTGCTTCCAGACCTTTTATAACGTCCGCGGACGCGAAATCATACGAGAGATTTTCGCCGAGCGGGTATTGCCAGACAGTTCCGAGTGAGGTCAAACCCCACGGGTTCGTGAAATCGGGAGTGCTCGAGCTTTCTTCGGTTGAGGAGCTTTCCGTTGTCGAGGAGCTTTCGGTGGACTCGCTCGACGAGCTTTCTGTTGAAGAACTTTCGGAGCTGCTTGAGCTTTCTTCGGAGCTTTCGGGAGTGCTTACGGAAACGGTTATTTCGGATATTTTTTCTGAAGGCAATTCGGTGTTCGACTTGCATCCGCAAAGGAAAACTGCTAAAACAAGTGCGGCGACGATTTTTTTCATAAATTACTCCTTATTCGATGATTTTTAACATTAACGATTATATCATAAAATCAACATTTTGTCAATAAAAAATGCGGCTCCGCAGAACCGCATTTTGATGAAAATTTAATGAATTTTTGGTGTAAATTATCAGCCGTTGAGCAGCTTCTTCTCCATTTCAGCCGCATTGTTGGAGTATTCGAGAGCGGTCTGATAGGTGATTTTGCCGGACTTGTAGAGCTTTGCAAGACCTTCGATAAGCGTCTGCATACCCTGCTGGGTTGCGCCCTGCATTGTGGTTTCCATCTGCGCAATCTTGTTGGAACGGATAAGGTTTCTGATAGCGTCCGTTCCGAGCATAATCTCAACAGCCGCGCAGCGTCCCTTGTTGTCGGCGGTGGGGATAAGCGACTGTGCGATGATGCCTTCAATCATATTCGCGAGCTGAAGTCTTACTTGGTCTCTTGCCTCGGCGGGGCAGACGTCGATGATACGGTCGATTGTCTGCGCAGCGGACGAGGTGTGGAGTGTACCGAAAACCAAGTGACCGGTTTCAGCTGCGGTCATCGCGAGCGAGATTGTCGCGTAGTCTCTCATCTCACCGATGAGGATAACGTCGGGGTCCTCACGAAGCGCACTGCGAAGCGCGTAATCAAAGGAAGGAACATCGCGGCCGATTTCGCGCTGGTGGATAGTTGCCTTTGCGAGCTCGTAGCGGTATTCAATCGGGTCCTCGATTGTGATGATGTGGCAGGCACGGGTTTCGTTGATGTGCTGAATCATCGCGGAGAGCGTCGTTGACTTACCGGCACCCGTCGGGCCTGTTACAAGGATAAGACCTTTTCTCTTCTTTGCGAGGTCGAGGAGAATGGACGGCATACCGAGCTCATCGAGCGAAGGGATTTTCGCGTTGAGCAGACGGATTGAGCAAGCAAGTCTGCCGCCCTGATGGAACACGTTTACACGCTGACGCGCGCCGTTTTTGAGCTCGAAGGAGAAGTCGATGTCCTTACCCTCGGTGAGCATTTTCTCCTGCTCCGCGGAGAGGATAGAAACGATGGTTCTATGTACAACCTGGTCTGAAAGCTCCTGATATTTGCGAAGCTCGCCGTTAACGCGGATAACGGTGGGAGCGCCGACGGTGAGGTGGATATCGGACGCGTTCATTTCGCGCGCCTGCATAATGAATTCTTCAAAAGTCATAACAAATACTCCTTATCAATCACTTAATTTTGAACTGAATACCGCTTGCCGAGAAATAAACCTCATCGCTTGTGTTTGCGATACGCTGATTGACGTGACCAAGAATTTCCCTGAAAACCGCGAGGTGCTTGTCAACGGGAGTAACCGAGAAGCCGGTTTCGAGAGTGATTATGGTCAGGCTGCCAAAATTTTCCTCAACCTTTTCGCGAAGGTCTTGAATTTTTTCGATAATCGTCTTTTCGACGGTTTTCTGGACAGCGTCTGTGATTTCGTCCGTGCCGCAAACCTCGTTTATGATAATTGCAGCGAAGGAGCTTAAGCTGTCGAAGATAACAAATTTGTGGTCTTGAACAAGCTCGGCGGGATTTGGCGTGTCAAAGCGAACTATGTCCCATTGAACACCCTGCTTCTCGTTCTCGAACTTAATTCTCTGCTTGGTATCTGCGTCAAGGTCGGAGCCCGCCTTGAGGTAAAGCACATAATCGCAGCAGTGAAAATGCGCTACAGCGAAACGCGACTTTCCGCTTGCCGAGCCGCCCGTGATAAGAATTGAGTTTGCCATTCCGTTCTTTCCTTTCGTTAAAAAATAAGGAATAAAGTGATACACTATAATTATAGCACACTTTATTGAAAAAGTAAAGAGTTTTGCGAAAAAAATTGCTTGCAAAGAGAAATAAAAAATGTTATAATGAATTTATGATAATTCGGCAAAAATAACAAATAAGGAAGTAAACAGCTATGATAAAAGATATTCAGGAAGAAATTCTGCGGTTGAAAAAGGAGCGCGGCGCGGTTATTCTGGCGCATTGCTATCAGACGCACGATATTTTGGAGGTCGCGGATTACGTAGGCGACAGCTTCGGCTTGGCGCAAAACGCCCGTAAAACCGACGCGCAGACCGTGATAATGTGCGGAGTTCGCTTTATGGCAGAAACCGTGAAAATTCTCTGCCCCGAAAAGACGGTGCTCCTGCCGGAAGCGGACGCGGGCTGCCCGATGGCGGAGATGATTTCACCCGACAAGCTCCGTGAGCTGCGCAATCGTTACCCCGAGCACGCCGTTGTCGCTTACATCAACACAACCGCCGAGCTGAAAACGCTCTGCGACGTCTGCGTCACCTCGTCCTCGGCGCCGAAAATCATCAAGAGAATGAGCGCGGACAAAATTCTGTTCATTCCAGACAAGAATTTGGGCTCGTATATCGCCGCACAGTGCCCCGACAAGGAAATCGTGACCGCGCAGGGCTGCTGTCCCGTTCACGCGGCGATAACCGAGGCTGATGTTAAGGACGCGAAAAAAGCGCACCCGAACGCGCTTCTTCTCGTTCACCCCGAGTGTGACAGGACTGTTGTCAAGCACGCGGATTTTGTCGGGAGCACAACCGAGATTATGGATTTCGCCAAAAATTCACCCGCCGAGGAGTTTATCATCGGCACCGAGAACAGCATTGTTCAGCACCTCGGCATCGACTGCCCCGAGAAGCGCTTTTTCCCGCTCTCGAAGAACTTTATTTGCAGAAATATGCAGTTAACAAAGCTGTCGAGCCTTTTGCACTGCCTGAAAGGAAACTACGGCGAGGAAATCACAATGCCCGAGGAAACGCGCTTGTTGGCGAAGAAATCGATTGATGAAATGTTGAGGCTGGGCAATGGATAAGGCGCTTATTGCGATGAGCGGCGGCGTGGACAGCTCGGTTGCGGCGGCGCTTATGAAACAGGCGGGATACGAGTGTATCGGCGTGACGATGAAGCTTCACGGCGAGGACGGCGAGCCTTGCGGAGAGCGCTCGTGCTGTACGGCAAGCGACGCCGAGGACGCGCGCGGCGTGTGCTTCAAGCTCGGAATGAAATACTATGTATTCAATTTCACGGGCGATTTTGAAAGGGAAGTTGTTGACCGTTTTGTGAGCGCGTATGAGTGCGGCGCAACGCCAAATCCGTGCATTGACTGTAACCGCTATATGAAATTCGAGCGGCTTTTCCGGCGCGGACAGGAGCTTGGCTGCGATTATATCGTGACGGGGCATTACGCGCGGGTTGAGTACGACGAGGAGCGCGGGCGCTGGCTGTTGAAAAAGAGTTTGAACGTGGCGAAGGACCAAAGCTATGTGCTGTATTCGCTCACGCAGGAGCAGCTCGCGCACGTTAAATTCCCGCTCGGTGAGTTCACCGACAAAGAGCAGGTGAGGGCGCTTGCCGCGGAGCTTGACCTTGTGAACGCCGATAAAAAGGACTCGCAGGACATCTGTTTTGTGCCCGACGGGGACTACGTTGGATTTATCGAGCGGCACACGGGAAAAACCTATCCCGAGGGAAATTTTGTCGGCTTGGACGGGACGGTTTACGGTAAGCACAAGGGAATTATCGGCTACACGATAGGTCAGCGCAAGGGACTTGGGCTGTCGTTTCCGCAGCCGATGTATGTTGTGGCGAAAAATCTCGCCGAGAACACGGTGACGCTTGCGCCCGAAAGCGAGTTGTACAGAACAACGCTCACGGCGCGCGACTTTAATTGGATATCCTTGGAAAAACCGCCGAGAGAGCCGATTCGGGTGACCGCGAGAACGCGTTATCACGCGAAGGAAGCGGCTGCCGCGGTTTGGGCGGAGGAGGACGGCACGGTTGTTGTGCAGTTTGACGAGCCCCAGCGAGCTATTGCGACAGGTCAGGCAGTTGTGTTGTACGACGGAGATATTGTGGTTGGCGGCGGAACTATTGTGTAAATTGCACAAACAGCGAAAAATAGGCTGTTGAGAAAGGTACAGATACGAGGAAACGGCGCTTCGGCTAGGCTTTCTGCCTGCCGAAGTGCCGCTGACGAAGTAGATGTGCCTTTATCAACAGACAAAAATGCCCGTAAAGCGTTTGCTCACGGGCATTTGTTTATACTTCTTCGGCGATAACGCGTCTGCGGAAGAGCATCGGAATAGCCCAAATTGCCGCAAGCGCGACCAAAATATACACAATTCGTGCTAAAATCGAGCCTTGACCGCCGAGCGCCCAAGCAACGAGGTCAAAGCCGAAAATTCCGACCAGTCCCCAGTTCAAGCCGCCGATTATCAGCAGCGTAAGTGCCAGCTTGTCCAAAAAAATCCCTCCTCTCGATGCTTTTCGTCATTATTTTGCGACTTTTGCAATTTAATATGAGCGGTAAGATTTTCTTTTTTGAACGTTTTAAACACCGAAAATTTAGTCAAATTTAACAAATTTTTGTAATTTTAAAAAAGCTCTTGACAAATCGGGACAAATTATGTATAATAATACTGTTGTTGATAAAGACTTTCGGAAGTTTAGCTCAGCTGGGAGAGCGTCTGCCTTACAAGCAGAGGGTCGGGGGTTCGAGCCCCTCAACTTCCACCACGGCTTTATTTTCACGTCCGTAGCTCGTTTGATGATGTCCGAAATATCGGGGGTTGTTCGTGAGCTTACGGAATACGGCCCGGTAGTTCAGTTGGTTAGAACGCCGCCCTGTCACGGCGGAGGTCGAGAGT
>CAZKBF010000018.1:0-47063 GCA_964551225.1 uncultured Ruminococcus sp. | reverse complement strand
CAGCAAACTCGGCATCGTGAAAGCGATTTTTCGGGTTCGATGCCCGAAAAATCGCAAGAACGTCCGGCAAAGCAAGCCCAACGGTATAATTTGGCTTCGTGAAAGCAATTTCGGCGGTTCGATGCCGCCGAAATTGCACGGGTTTCGCAGAAACCCCAAGGCTGTTCGCAAAAGCGCGCCCGAAATTCCCACAAACTTGTTCCCGTTCGCGAGAAACTTGAGTTCCCGACAAAACCGAATTTGTTCACCAAACCCAAAAGTTGCCAAAAACAAAAATCCCGCCGAGAGCAAATCAGCGGGATTTTTCACTTATGTAAGCTGTTAACGGGAATTACTTGTTGTCATCAGGCTTGTCGGGGACGTTAATCGGCGCCATCGGCTTGATAGTGGGCTGTTGCTGGATAGTGTTGGCACCGGAAATGCTCTTACGCAGAAGCTGGAGGTCGTTCAAATCCTTCTTGAGCAGCTCCTCAACGCGCCCGAGCATTTTGTCCGCGAAATCATCGGTCGAAACGCGCAAATCGGTGCAGCGAGCCTGCGCCGCGTTGATAACCTCGGTGGCACGGCGGCGCGCTTCCTTCATAATATCCGACTCCTCGATAAGCTCACGGCGGCGCTGTTCAGCCTTGCGGATAATGCCCTCGGCTTCCTTCTCGGCGTCGTGAATTATACGATTTTTGTCCTCGACAACCTTCTGCGCCTGTCGGATTTCCGTGGGCAGAGCAAGCCGCATATCGCTTACAATATCGTCAAGTTTCGCAACATCAACCATACTTCTCTTGCCAAACGGAACGCGCGTTGCACCGTGAATGAGGTCTTCGAGCATCTCAATCAGGTCTTCAATCGAATAAGAGTTCTGCATATATTTTCCCTCCAAATTTAATCTCTTTCATCTTTAACATCATCGCGGAAGCGAGCCGCCGCTTTTTTGTCGTCAAACTCAAGCTTGAGCTTTCGGCTAATCTCCTCGTGAATAACCGCCGGAACGTATTTCGACAAATCACCGCCGAACATTGCCACTTGCTTGACCATACTTGATGACACAAAGGTTGTGCCGAGCGAGGCGGGCAGGAAAACTGTTTCCGCGCGGGGATTAAGGTCCTTGTTGGTGTGAGCCATCTGGAACTCGTACTCAAAATCCGAGGTCGCGCGAAGCCCCTTTACGATGACGTCCACGTCACTGCGCTGCTTAAAATAATCCGCGAGCAGCCCGTCATAGCTGTCGATTTCGATGTTTTTCATACCCGCGGTTGCCTTGAGCAGCAGATTTCTGCGCTCGATAATCGAGAAGCTGTACGTTTTAAGCGGGTTTATGAGCACGACAACAATCAGCTTGTCAAACATACCCGACGCGCGGCGAATGATATCGAGGTGACCGTTTGTGACGGGGTCGAAGCTTCCGGGGTAAATAGCTGTTTTCATAAAAACTCCTTTATCTGCACTTTGCAAGACTCTTTTGCAACTTTATCGGGTGCCCGACAACAACTTTTGTGCTCGCTGCCGAGCCGAGCGTTTTCGTTGACTTTAGAGGGTGCTCCGTAACGACTTTAGCGGTTGCACTGCGACAACTCGGGTTTCTCCGCGACAACTCTTGCGGTCACCGTTGAACCGAGCGTTTTCGGGAACTTTGGCGGGTGCCCGACAACAACTTTTGTGCTCGCTGCCGAGCCGAGCGTTTTCGTTGACTTTAGAGGGTGCTCCGTAACGACTTTAGCGGTTGCACTGCGACAACTCGGGTTTCTCCGCGACAACCCTTGCGGTCACCGTTGAACCGAGTGTTTTCGCGGACTTTGGCTGTTGTACAACACAAACACTCGTTACCGCGAACCGATTTCGGCAAGCGCACCGATTTTTTCGCTCGAACACAAACCAAGCTTCTTCGCGAACTCGGTCTACCGCACGTTAACCGAGATTTTGCGCAAACTTTGGTTGTTGTACAACAACGCTTGTTACCGCGAACCAACTCGGCTTGTCCGAATCAACTCCGGCGAACGCCAAAACGTTGCCAACGCTCACTCCAAGTCCTCATCAACAATTCTGTAAAACGACACACCGACGGTGCCGTGAGCCAGCGTTCGCGCGAGGGTGAACCGCCCGACCTGCCTCGGCAGCGCGCACTCCTTTTCGTGCTCGCACACGATAATTCCGCGCTCGGACATCTTCTCAACCAAGTCGGGAAGCGCCTTTTGCAGCAGCCTTTTATTGTACGGCGGGTCGAGGAACGCCAAGTCAAACCGCTTCGCCGTGAGCTTCAAAAACGCGCCGAACGGCTTGTTGACGACCTCCGAGCAGCCCTCGAAGCCCGTGTGCTTTATATTTTCGCGAACAACCTTGAGCGACACCGGCGAGTTGTCGGCGAATGTGCAGAACCTCGCGCCGCGGCTCAACGCCTCGATGCCGAGCTGCCCGCTCCCCGCGAACAGGTCGAGCACCTCCGCGCCCTCAATCTCAAACTGAATGGCGCTGAAAATTGCTTCCTTGACCTTTTGGGTTGTCGGGCGCACCAAATCCGTGCCCTCAACCGTCATCAGCTTTCTTCCCCGCGCCGAACCTGTAATAACTTGCATTTTTTCTCCCCAAATCTATTATTGTATAATTTGTGCAACTTTCGCGCAGTTTCCGCACTTATTTTGTGCACATATCCAAACTTTATCAAAGGTAACGAGTTTTTCCCAACTTTTGCGCCCGAGTTCAGCTTGCCAAAAACCGCGCTGTTGAGCCAAATTTGCCGCGTTCAACGAGCACCGAGCTTGTTGTCAATCCCAAAATGCACCGTGAACCACACAAACCGCGCTGTTGAGCCGAATTTGCGTGTTCACCGAGCACCGAGCTTGTTGTCAGCCAAAACCGCAACGTGAGCCCCGCAAACCGCGCTGTTGAGCCAAATTTGCGTGTTCAACGAGCGACAAGCTTGTTGTCAGCCGAAACTGCACCGTGAGCCTCGCAAACCGTGTTGTTAAGCCAAATTCGCCGCGTTCACCGAGCGCCGAGCTTGTTGTCAGCCGAAACCGCAACGTAAACCGCACAAACCGCGCTGTTGAGCCAAATTCGCGCATTCACCGAGCACCGCCGAAACTGCACCGTGAACCACACAAACCGCGCTGTTGAGCCAAATTTGCGTGTTCACCGAGCACCGAGCTTGTTGTCAGCCAAAACCGCAACGTGAGCCCCGCAAACCGCGCTGTTGAGCCAAATTCGCGGTATTTACCCGCAAAGCTGCATTGTTAAGCGAAATTCGCGTTGTTCAGCCGGAAAACCACGATATTAAGCGAAATCCACCACGTTCAACGCGCAAACCGCGCTGTTAAGCCAAATCTGCCGCATTTAACGCGCAAACCGCGTTGTTGAGCCAAATTTGCCGCGTTCAACGAGCGCCGAGCTTGTTGTCAGCCGAAATGCACCGTGAGCTGCACAAACCGCGCTGTTGAGCCAAATTTGCCGCGCCTTTCAGAAATTCGCCTGAATAAAGTCAAACAGCTCGCGAGCGGTGTCCGCGTTGATTTTGGCGACCTCGCGAAGCTCGTCCACGGTTGCCGCTTTCATCGCCTGCTTGGTCTTGAAATGGCGTAACAGCGCGGTTTGCTTCGCCTCGCCGATGCCCTTGACCTGTCGCAGCTCCGACGCGAAAAGCGCCTGTTTGTGCTTCGTGCGCTGGTACGAAATCGCCCAGCGGTGCACCTCGTCCTGAATGTTCGTCAAAAAATCGAACAGCGCGCGGTTGGATTTTATCTCGATTTCACCGCCCGCCTCGGCGATTGCGCGCGTGCGGTGCTTGCTGTCCTTCACGAGCCCGAACAGCGGGATTTGCACGCCCAGTTCCCCGAAAATCTCGGAAACCGCGCTGATATGCCCTCTGCCGCCGTCCAGCAGTATCAAATCCGGCAGCGGCGCGAAGTCCTCGTCGCCCTCGGCAAACCGCGTCAGCCGCCGCCGCAGAACCTCTTGCATACACGCGTAGTCGTTCTGCCCGTCAACCGTTTTTATCGAAAACCGCTTGTACGCGCTTTTGAGCGGGCGCCCGTTTTTGTACACGACCATTCCCCCGACAACGCCCGTTTCGCCGAAATTCGAGATATCGTAGCTCTCGATGATTTCGGGGATTTTCGGCAGCGCGAGCAGCTCCTTCAAATCCTCGAGCGCCGAGATTTCCCGCTGCGTTCTGCCCATTTTCAGCGCGAGATATTCACCCGCGTTTTTCCGCGCCAGCGCAATTTTCGAGATACCCTCGCCACGCTGCGGTACATACAGCTTAACCGCGTGCCCCGCGCGCTCCTTTAACAGCGCACCGAGCAGCTCCGCGTCCTCAAATTCATCGTCAACGAGAATTTCCCGCGGAATGTCCTCGCGCTCGGAGTAATAGTTTAGCAAAAAATCCCGCCGCATTTCCGCGGGCTCGTACTCCTCACCGATGAAAAAATTCTCCTTATCAACAAGCCGCCCGCCGCGGTATTTTATCACGGCAAACGAAGCCGTGCCGATATTCTGCGCGCCGCCGATGATGTCGAACTCCTGCTTGTCGTCGAAAATACTCTGCCCGTTTTTTAGGCGGGTGAGCGCGGAAATCCTGTCGCGAAGCCGTGCCGCGCGCTCGAACTCGAGGTTTTCGGCAGCCTGCTCCATCTGCGCCGTAAGCTCCTCAACACTCGCCTTGCTGCCGTTTTTGAGGTACTCGATAGCTTCGTCCACGATTTTTTTGTACTCCGCGGACGTGATTTTCCCCTCACAAACGCCCATACACCGCTTTATGTGGTGATTTAAGCAAGGCCGCTCCTTGTTGAAATCGCGCGGGAATTTCTTGTGGCAGGTCGGGAGCATAAACAGCGTGTTAGCTTCCTCGACCGCCTGTTTCACGGTAAATCCGCTCGTGAAAGGACCTATATAGTCAGCATTTTTGTCGCTCGTTTGGAGCGTGTAGGAAATTCTCGGGAACTCGCCGTGCGAGATTTTTATATAATTGTAGCCCTTGTCGTCCTTGAGCAAGATGTTGTACTTTGGCTGGTGGAGCTTAATCAGCGAGCACTCCAGCACAAGCGCGTCCAGCTCGCTTTTGGTGACGATGAAGTCAAAGTCGTATATCTTCGACACCAGCTTCAGCGTTTTCGCAGTATGCTGCGAGTTGTGCCGAAAGTAGGTTGTGACGCGGTTTTTCAGCGCCTTCGCCTTGCCGACGTAGATAATCTCGCCGCCCTCGTTTTTCATCAGGTACACGCCCGGCTCCGTGGGCAAGCGGTTCGCCTTGTCGCGCAGATAGTCTATTCTCTCGTTCATTTTATCCTAAACTTAATCATAATTTTCGCTCGCGTTGCTGTCGCGGAAATTCTCGCTCAACAAGCGGCTTGCGTTGCAGCTCGCCAAGCAAATTCTCGTTAATCAATCAGCTTGCATTGCAACTCGCCGCGCAACCTCGCGTTTAACGAGAACCCGCATCGACTTGCCGCGAAATCCCTCGTTCAACGGGCGGCTTGCGTTGCTGTCGCGCAACTTTCGCTCAACAAACGCCTCGCGTTGCAACTCGCCGCACTAATTCTTGTTAAACGAGAAACCGAGCGTTTAACGGGCGGCTTGCGTTAACGGACAGCCCGCGTTATCGAGAAACCGAGCCTTCAACAACCGCCTCGCGTTGCCCCCCCTATTATTCCCGCTTTCAACGCCAAACAACCGCGTGGGAAGCCGCTTTTATCTCAAACTCAACAAGGGCTGCGTTGTCCAGCCCTTGATTTACAGCATTTTCGTGCCTCTCGTGGCGGCGCGTATCTCCATAACGCCCGTTTCGGGGTAGAAAAACAGAGTTCTTCCGTAGTCCGCGCCGGTGTCCTCCGCGAGAATGGGGATTCTCTCCTTCGCGAGCATTTCCTTGACCTTTGCAACGTTTCGGTCACCGATATTAAACTTGTCGTTGGCAATCGCGAACATTGTCGCGCCGCCCGCAATTTTCGCGCGCAATCTCCCCCGCGACGCACCTAGCTTCTCCATTTCCCTGATAAGAAGCGGTATCGCTGTATCCGCGAAGCGCATCGGAGCAGACGCGCCGTTAACTCCCGCGGTGCTGTCGGGGAGCATTATGTGTGAAAGTCCGCCAACCTTCGCGGTGCTGTCGAGCAGGCAAATCCCCACGCACGACCCGAGCGCGTAGGTCACCAGCACGTCCGGCACTTTGCACACCTTCAAATCTCCAATTCCAATCGTAAAGTTACTCATCTTCTGCAACACCGAGCTTCTTCATCAAAATATACAGCGACTTCATATCGGGGATAAGGATAATGTTTGACTTGATGTTCACACCGTCAATCACAAATCCGTCGTTTATGAACAGCACCTTATCACCGATTTCGGAGTATTCCACAATCGGAACGCTCATAATCGCGCCCATCATATCGACCGTCATCGCGGGGACGCTCATATCGATTGTAAGCCCCGTGAGCGTGCCGATAGCCTGAAGATAACTGCCCGCCATAATGTTGCCCATTTCCTTAATCGCGGAGAAATCGTTCTCGTCGAGCTTCACCACGCAGATATCTTCCTTACCGAGAAACGTCGAAAGCACAACCTGCGCGAAGCTGTCCTCGAGCAGGAACATAATCATACCCTGAATATCGCCGTTGAGGTGCACGAGAATACCCGTGATAACCTTTTCGGGGCCGCCCATTTGCTCGATGACGTGCTGATAATCCAGAACGCTCACGTCGGGCACGCGCATTGTAACCGTCTTTCCGAGCATCTGCGAAAGCGCGTTTGCGGCGCTTCCGGAGCCGATGTTGCCGATTTCCTTGAGGCAGTCGATTGCCGTCGGCGACAAGTCCTCGTAGTTTCTAATCATTTTCTCAACCTTCTTCCGCGAAGAGAATTTTTTCGTATATCAATATTTTTTGGCAATTCTTGCCAGCTTGTCCTATAAAACAACGCTTGCGGTTTCTGCGTCTTTGCAAATGTTGGCAATCTGCGTAAACCGCGCTGTTAAGCCAAATTCGCAACGTTCACCGAGCATAAAGCTTGTTGTCAGCCGAAACCGAGCCGAACACCCCGCAAACCGCATTGTTGAGCCAAATTTGTGCGTTCACCGAGCGCCGAGCCTGTTGTCAGCCGAAACTGCACCGCAAGCCCCACAAACCGCATTGTTGAGCCAAATTCGTGCGTTCACCGAGCGCCGAGCCTGTTGTCAGCCAACACTACACCGCAAACCCCACAAACCGCGCTGTTAAGCCAAATCAGCTCGTTCACCGAGCACCGAGCTTGTTGTAAGCCAACACCGCACCGTGAGCCCCACAAACCGCGCTGTTAATCCAAATTCGTGCGTTCACCGAGCACCGAGCCTGTTGTAAGCCAACGCCGCACCGAGTACCGCACAAACCGCATTGTTGAGCCAAATTCGTGCGTTCACCGAGCACCGAGCCTGTTGTAAGCCAAAACCGCACCGTGAGCCCCACAAACCGCGCTGTTAAGCCAAATCCGCAACGTTCACCGAGCACCAAGCTTGTTGTAAGCAAACACTGCACCGCAAGCCCCACAAACCGCGCTGTTAAGCCAAATCCGTGCGTTCACCGAGCACCGAGCCTGTTGTCAGCCGAAACTGCACCGTGAGCCCCACAAACCGCGCTGTTATGCCAAATCCGTGCGTTCACCGAGCACCGAGCCTGTTGTAAGCCAACACCGCGCCGAGTGCCCTACAAACCGCGCTGTTAAGCCAAATCAGCGCAAATTGTTGGCAATTCTCGCGAGTTCGTCCGAAGTTGTGACAACGCGCGAGCTTATTTGGTAAGCGCGCTGCGTTTCGATGAGCTTGACCATCTGCGTTGCAAGGTCAACATTTGACGCAATCAGCACGCTTTGGAGCTTCTCCGCGTTCGGGTTTGCCACGGCAGCACCGCTCTTCCCGTTTTCAACGTAACGGTTGGTGCCGAGCGCCTCCAGCCCATACGGGTTCGGGAACTCGAACACGCCGATTTTCTCCTTGAGCGCGCTCCAATCAACGTTGGTCTCACCCTCGATAAACGGGATTTGGATACGCTGTTTGTTGTTGTCAAGAACGTACTCGCCCGACGCCGACACAAGCCACCAATCGCCGCTGTCGTCAATCTGCGTCATCGCAAAAGCGCCGTCGCGGGTGTAATTCACCGTGCCGTATCTGTCCTCAACAGCGAAAAATCCCTCGCCGCCGATTGCAAAATCGAGGTTGCGCTCGGTGTCGTAGAAATGCGACTCAGAGAACATCAAATCAGTTTTCTGCACATACGCACCGTGACCCGTCTGCCAGTCGGGCTCGAGGATATCCTTTTCGCCGTCCTCGTCCGAGTCAACAAAATCGCGGCGGTAGCTCTCATAGATGCAGTCCGCGAAATCGGGGCGGATTGTCTGATAGCCGACCGTGTTGATATTCGCCATATTGTTCGCGTAGATTGACATCGCTCTCGCCTGCTCAATCATCGCGGTTTTGCCCGTGTGGAATGATATGTTCATCGATTTTCCTCCTGTTCTGCTATAGAGGTTAAGTTCGTTATTCCCAAAATTGTTTTGCCTTTTAATAAGGTTGGCGACCGTTTTTATCAATTTGCTGAATTCGCGTTATCAGCCAAATTTCCCGTGAACAGCCTTCACGCTTGAAATCAGCTGAATTCGCGTTATCGAGCCAAATTTCCCGCGAACAGCCTCACCGCTTGACATCGGCTGAATTCGCGTTATCAAGCCAAATTTCCCGCAATCAATCGCGCCGCTTGAAATTAGCTGAAATCGCGTTATCGAGCCAAATTTCCCGCGAGCAGCCGCGCCGCTTGATATCAGCTTAATTCGCGTTATCGAGCCAAATTTTCCGCAAACAGCCTCGCCGCTTGACATCAGCTGAAATCGTGTTATCAAGCCAAATTTCCGTGAACAACCGTCTCGCTTGAAATCAGCTGAAATCGCAATATCGAGCGAGTTTTCCGCTTACAGCCGCGCACCCGAAATGCAAGGGAAATTAGTTTGCAACGTAAACCAAAGTCAGATTTGCGTTAGCGCCCAAAATAATCGCGTCAAACCTTCTTGCAAATATTCACGCAGTTCTGGTTCATACCGTCAGCGAGCTTCAAAATCGCGCTGGACGCCTCGTAGAGCCGGTTCGTGTTCATCATCATCGTGAGCTCGTAGTTCAAATCAATGTTTGACCGCTCAAGCGCGCCCTGCAAAATCTCGTATTTCGCGTCTGCGGGAACGTCAGTCGCGCTTGCTGCCGTGAACATATTCGCGCCAAACTTCGTGACGTCGCTCTCGGGGTCGATGTACGAGAGCAGCAGCTTGTCAACAACCTGACCGTTCTGATAAATTGTCCCGTCAACGTCAATCGTGAAATCCTTCGTGCCGAGATAAATCTCGCCGTTTTCGCCGAGAATTCTTCCCGATGTTGACAGACAAAGATAACCCTCGCTGTCAAGCTCCCAATTTCCGTTTCGCGTGAGCATTGTTTCGCCGTTGTACCCCGCGATGTTGAAATAAACGTCACCCTGTACGGCAACATCAAACGGACTTTCGGTAAACTCAAAGAAACCCTGTTTCAAATCAGTGTAAGATGTATCGATATAAGTATGTCTGAAAGTACCCGAAAGCTCCTCGCGGTGCTTCACGAGAATCATCTGCTCCTGAAACGAATTCGGGAGAACGGTGTCGCGCTTATAGCCCGCCGTGCTCATATTGGCAAGGTTGTTGCCGATGCAGTCGAGCTTGCGCTGATTCATAATCATACCGTTCGCGGCGTAATAATAACCTCGGTTCATAGCTTCTCCTTTCAGTTGCCTTTAACGTAACCCGCCAGCTTCGCCTTCAGCGCGAGCGTTGCCTTTGAATGAATCTGGCAAACGCGTCCCTCGGACACGCCGAGCGCCTTTGCGATATCGGAATATTTGAGATTTTTGTAATAATAGAGCGTGATAACCTGCCGTTCCTTTTCGGAAAGCTCGTTCACGGCGTCCGCGACAATTTTGCGCATTTCGTTGTGCAAAATATTCTTGTCAAGACCGCTGTCCTTGATAGACGGCTCGTCGATGTTATCCTCGTACAAAAGCTCCTCGAAGGAAAGCGTGATTGTGCACGAGCACTCCGCCATCATCTTGAGCATTTTCTCCTCGTCCATACCCATTTGGGCGGCGAGTTCGGAATTTGTGGGCGCTCTCCCATTTAAATTATACAACATAGAATTGGCTTTGTCAAGAGCCTTGGCAAATTTCCTCACATTGCGCGGAATCCAATCCTGCCTTCGCAGAAAATCTATGATAGCGCCGCGGATTTTAATACTCGCGTAGGTCTCGAATTTCGCGCCGCGGTCGGGGGAAAAGCTGTCGATTGCGTCCATCAGCGCGATAACGCCCTCGTTTATCACGTCGTCCACGTCGCCGGATTTTATGTACATATTTCGCATCGAGAGGGCAACCGTCCGCACCAAGCCCATATTTTGCAGGACGATTTCGTTGCGCAGGGCGATATCGCGGTTTTGCTGATACAAAGCAACCCGTTCGGCATTATTCGTTTCGGACAACTTGTATCACCCCCGAAGCTTTTTATACTATCTGTAATTTTTCGTTAACCAACATTGCGCCGAGCACCGAACAACTGCGCCCCTAAACAAGTTTCTGCCGTTCACCGAGCACCGTTCGCCCCGCAAACCGCGCTGTTAAGCCAAATTTGCAGCGTTCACCGAGCACCGAGCTTGTTGTCAGCCAACGCTGCACCGTGAGCCACCAAACCGCGCTGTTAAGCCAAATTTGCAACGTTCACCGAGCACCGAGCTTATTGTCAGCCGATACTGCACTGTGAGCCGCACAAACCGCGCTGTTGAGCCAAATCCGTGCGTTCACCGAGCGTTACCCAACGTTTTCGGCGCGAACCCGCTCTGCAACAAGCACCGCGCCTTTGCCGTGCGGAAAAACGTGCTTTGCAACGCGCTTTCAGCTTTCACCAAGAAAACCACGTCGAGCGTTGCCAAGTTTGCAATAGAAGCCGCATTTTCCCGTGTGCCCCACAAACCGCGCTGTTGAGCCAAATTCGCACGTTCACCGAGCATTATCCAACGTTTTCAGCGCGAACCCGCTCTGCAACTCACCCCGCCGTTCTCACGCCGAGCGAAATATTTCCGATAGCCTGAATTTGCGCAGACGCGTCGATTTCGCTGTACGAGAGCACCGTGATGTTCTGGATAAACTGTTCCGTGAGCTTTTTGAAGTAAATTCTGACAACCGGCGAGGTCAGAATTATTACTGTCGGTATAACGTCCTTGATTTTGTCGATTTCCTCGTTGGTCGCCGCGACAATGCTCTGGATAACGTCCGGCGGCATCGCGAGGTAGCTGCCCTGGTCGTTTTTCTTGACCGAGCTTACAATCATATCCTCAATCTGCGTGTCGAGCGTGATTACGCGCAGGCTGTTCGCCTCGGCGAAGCGGTGCGTAATCGTGCGCTTGAGCGACTGCCGAACGTACTCGGTCGCGATATCGATGTCCTTGAGAACGTTTGTGTGGTCGCCGAGAGTTTCCAAAATCGTCTCCATATCGCGAATCGGGATACCCTCTTTGAGCAGGTTTGCCAATACTTTCTGTAAATATCCAACAGATATTACTTTCGGTATAATATCATCAACTACAATCGGGTTGGTTTTCTTGACGTTTTCAATCATCGTGTTGACGTCCTGACGCGAGAGAAGCTCGTGCGCATAGCGCTTCATAATCTCGCTCCAGTGGGTTATCATCACGGAAACGGGGTCGATGAGCGTGTAGCCCGCGACGTCCGCCATAATTTTCTTGTCCTCGGAAATCCACTTCGCGGGCAGCCCAAACGCGGGTTCAACCGTGTCAATACCCTCAATCGGCGTTGTGACGTCGCCGCTGTCGAGCGCGAGGTAGTGGTCAACGAGAATTTCTCCGCGCGCAACCTCCTCGCCCTTAATCTTGATGATGTACATATTCGGGTTGATTTCGGGGTTGTCGGTCATTCGCACGGACGGGATAACCATACCCATATCCATCGCGAACTGTTTTCGGAAAATAACCACGCGGTCGATGAAATTTCCGCCGCTCTTCTCGTCAACCAGCCGCAAGAGGCTGTAACCGAACTCCATTTCAATCGGCTCGACATTCAGCAGCTTGAAAACGTTGTCGATATCGCGGTAGTAGTCGTTGTCGGTTTTCGGCTTTTCAAGCTCCTCCTGCTCGGCTTTCGCGCGTTGAGCAAGCTCGAGCTGCGCCATTTTTTTCTTGTTTCGGTCGAGGAGAATTGCACCTACGATGAGCAAAACGCCCAAAATAAGCAGCACAAAGCTCGGGAAACCGGGGATAAGCATCATCACGATAACCACAATTCCCGCGATGAGGAGCACGAACGGCTGCGCGGTGAACTGCGATTTGATGTCGTTTATCAAGCTGTCCTCGGAGGCAGCGCGGGTGACAATCATACCGGTTGCCACGGAAATCAGCAGCGACGGTATCTGCGAGCACAAACCGTCGCCGACGGTTGCGAGGGAGTAGGTGTTCAGAATTGTGTTGAAATCGCCGCCGCCCTGCACCATACCGATGATAACACCGCCGATAAGGTTAACGAGCGTGGTGATGATGGACATAATCGCGTCGCCCTTGACGAACTTCGTGGCACCGTCCATTGAGCCGTAGAAATCCGCCTCGCGCTGAATGTTGCTGCGGCGCTTTTTCGCCTGTTCCTCGTTGATAAGACCGGAGTTCAAATCCGCGTCAATCGCCATTTGTTTACCGGGCATCGCGTCCAGCGTAAATCTTGCCGCAACTTCCGATACACGCTCGGAGCCTTTGGTGATGACGATAAAGTTAACGAGAACGATGATTATGAATATCAGGAAGCCGACAATCGCGTTTCCGCCCATAACGAAGTTACCGAACGCCCTGATAACCTCGCCCGCGTAGCCGCTTGTGAGGATTCCGCGGGTTGTGGAGATGTTGAGCGATAGTCGTAGAACGGTTGTTATCAGCAAAACGGTCGGGAAAACCGAGAACTCGAGTGCTTCCTTGATAAACATCGTCATAACGAGAATTATCAGGGAGAGCGAAATGTTGAGCATTATCATAAAATCCAGCAGCCACGAGGGAAGCGGGATAATAATTGCCAGCACTATAAAGATGATGAACAGCACCATAGAGTTGCTCAAAATCTTGCGTATCATACTCAAACTTGCCGTTCACCTCCTTGAAAAATTTGCGAAACCGACGGGCGATTTCCCGTCAAATTGTATAAAAGCAGGCTTGTTTTCTTGTTGAATTGTACAAACCGCGTGTTGTCAGCAATACCAAGCGAATTTCCCGTGAAACTGCGGAAAATCGTGCTTTCGCCCTCGCGAAGCCGCACCAAATCGCGCGGCGGCTTGTGAGACGAATTGCCGCTAATATGCGGAAAACCGCACGAATTGCGCTTGATATCGAGAATTTTGCTCTTGTAGAATTACACAAAATCGAGCGCTGCCTGCGATATCGGGCGAATTACCAGCGAAACTGCGGAAAACCGTGCTTTCGCCCTCGCGAAGCCGCACCAAATTGCACGGCGGCTTGTGAGGCGAATTTCCCGTGAAACTGCGGAAAATTGTGCTTTCGCCCTCGTGAAACCGCACCAAATCGTACCAAATCGCACGGCGGCTTGTGAGACGAATTTCCCGCGAAACTGCGAAAAACCGCGAGAAATGTGCTTGATATCGAGGATTTTGCTCTTGTGGAATTGCACAAAATAGTGCCAAAAACTTTGTTCAACCGCACAATTAAGCGTGCAAAATCTTGCCTTTTGCCTTATAAACTACCGTGAGCACCTCGGCAACCGCGTCGTACAGCTCATACGGTATCTCCCGCCCCAAATCAACCTGTGCGTAAAGCGCGCGCGCGAGCGGCGGGTTTTCGATGCACATAACATCGTGGTTTTCCGCGATATCGACAATCCGCATCGCGAGAAAATCCTTGCCCTTTGCGACAACCTGCGGCGCTCGGTTCTTGTCTTGGTCGTAGCGCAGCGCAACCGCGTAGTGCGTCGGGTTTCTTATAACAACGTCCGCGCTGGGCACGTCCTGCATCATACGCCGCTGCGCCATTTGCTGCTGGCGCTGCTTGATTTTGGACTTGACCTGCGGGTCGCCTTCCATCTGCTTGTACTCTTCCTTGACCTCTTGTTTGGACATCTTGAGCTTTTTCTCAAACTGCCACCACTGAAAGAGGAAATCCGCCGCCGCAACAAACACCAGCATTATGCAAATCAGCATAACAAGGTCGTAAATCGACAGCGCCGCGTACGCAAGCCCCTGCATAACTCCCGCGTCCATGAGCGCGAGAATTTTCGGCAAACGCGCGGCAATTTCGTTGTAAATCATCACGCCGACAACGATAACCTCGATGAGACCTTTTAAGATGCCCACAATCGATTGCAGCGAGAACATTTTTTTGATGCCCGCAAACGGGTTAAGCCGCGAGAATTTCGGTCGCAGCGCCTTCATCGAGAACAGACCTTTTGTCTGCGCGATAGTCGGCAAAATGCCCAAAATCATCGCGACCGCGCAAATTGGTCCGACTACGATAACGAAAAGCGTCATCATATCGACGATAAGCGGCATTATGTTGTCGGGAGTAACGGCGTAGGTTGCCGACTCCTCGTAGACGTTTTGGGTGTACGCGAGAATGCTCTTCATAAAAAAGCCCGCCAGCAGCCGCACCGCCGAGAAAATTCCCAGCACGGAAACCGCCGTGACAACCTCTTTTGACTGAAGGACGTTGCCCTCTTTACGTTGGTCGCGCCGCTTTTTCGGCGTGGCTTTTTCGGTTTTTTCTTCACCCGCCAATCAGTCTCACCACCAACATATCAAAATCGGGCTGCCAAATCTATTAACCACCGCGCGGTTTTTCACCGCAAAGTGTGGTTTTCGTTACATATTACTTGCAATTTTTCTCGGCAACTTGTGCCGCTTTGCAAATTTCTTGCAAACCGCGCTGTTAAGCGAAATCCACGTTGTTCACACGATAATGCTTGGCGCGAGAACCGCTTGCGCCGCGTTTCGAAAAGCCCCGTGAAAATCACCGCAAACCGCGCTGTTAAGCGAAATTCGCGTTGTACACACGATAACGTTCCGCGCGAGAACCGCTTGCGCCGCGTTTCGCAAAGCCCCGTGAAAATCCCCGCAAACCGCGCTGTTAAGCGAAATTCGCGTTGTTCACACGATAACGCTTGCCGCTACACAAATCCCTGCACAAGCCCATTGAGGTTCTCGAACATAATTCCCGTGATGTCCTCCATAAACTCGGCGACAACGGGCGCGCTCGCCGCGAGGACGATGAACCCGACCAGCATTTTTATCTGAATATTCAGCACGAAAACGTGGATTGTCGGCACCGCTTTCATCAGCACGCCGATGCAGAACTCCGCTATCAGTGACGCCGCGATTATCGGCATCGCAAGCTTCAGCCCGAGCGTCAGAACCGTCTCAAAGTACTTCACCATAATGTACGGAATGTTCATATTAAAGCTGCCGAAGCCCATCGGAATGGACTCGTAGCTCACGCTGAACAGCTCGATGTAGCTTTTGTGCGCGCCGACCGCGAAAAAGTACAGAATATACCAATAGCTGTAATAATTCGTGGTAAGTCCGGCGTTTCCGAAGGTCGGGTCGTAGCTTTTCGCCATCGACAGACCGAGCTGCATATCGGTAACCTCGCCCGCCATCGAGAAGATTTGGAGCATCAGGTTTACGAAAAACCCGAGCACTGCGCCCACAAGCAGCTCCTTGCCCAAGTCAAACGCGAACGGGAAAAAGCCGTTCGGGAGCTTGTACTCGAAGTTTCCCGCGGTTGTCATAACAACCGCCAGCGCCATTGACGCGCCGACCTTGACGACATTCGGGACGCCGCGCCGCGCGAAAATGGGGTTGAAGGTGAAAATTCCGGTCACGCGCGCCAAAACCATTATAAAAACTATGAAATTCGTTTGAATCGCGGTCCAGACTTCAGACATCTTTATTCACCTAAATTTTTTGCAGACTTTTAACCCGCGCTGTTGAGCCAAATTCGCCTTGTTCAACTAGACAAATCGCGCTGTTAAGCCAATTTTGCCTTGTTCAACGAGCAAACTGCGCCGTTGAGCCAAATTCGCGTTGTTCAACCGACAAGCCGCGCTGTTGAGCCAAATTCGCGTTGTTCAACCGACAAACCGCACTGTTGAGCGGGATTTGCACCGTTCAACGAGCAAATCGCACTGTTAAGCGAAATTCGCGTTGTTCAACGAGCAAACTGCGCCGTTGAGCGAAATTCACGTTGTTCAACGAGACAATCCACGCTGTTGAGCCAAATTTGTCTTGTTCAACGAGCAAACTGCGCCGTTGAGCCAAATTTGCGTTGTTCAACCAGCAAGCCGCGCCGTTAAGCCAAATTTGCCTTGTTCAACGAGACAAATCGCACTGTTAAGCCAAATTTGCCGAACGCACTCTATGTAATGGGCAGCCCCGCCATTTTGTCAAAAATCATATTGACGAAATCGATGGTTTCGTTAATCATCCACGGTGCGAGGAAAAACAGCGTAAGTCCCACGGCAACCGCTTTCGGCGCGAACGAAATTGTCTGCTCATGCACCTGCGTTGCCGCCTGCAAAATCGCGATGATAAGTCCGACAATCATCGCCACAATCAGCACCGGCAGCGCCAGCTTCAGCGCCAGCATTATCGCCGCCTGAAGTATTTCCATTACATCATCTTGCGTCATAAAATCACTTCCTTACAGCGCCGCTACCAGTTGTAGCTCGAAACAAGGCTTCCTATCATCAAATTCCAGCCGTCCGCGAGCACGAAAACAAGTATCTTGAACGGCATCGAAATCATCGCCGGCGGCAGCATCATCATACCCATAGACATAAGCGTTGAGCCGACCACAATATCTATTATCAGGAACGGGAGGAATATCATAAATCCCATCTGGAACGCGCGTTTCAGCTCGCTGATGATGAACGACGGAATTATCGTCGAGAGCGGAAGCTCGGTCTGCTTGTACTCATCGGTGAGCTCGGTTCCCTCGGGAATTTCGGTTTTCGAGAGATTTATGAAAAACTCAAGGTCATCGTTGGACGTCTGCTTGAGCATAAACCGTTTCAGCGGCACGCTTGCCGTTTCGAGCGCCTCTTCCATCGTCATTTTTTCGTTGACGTAGGGCTGGTAGGCGGTGTCGTTTATCTCGGAGAACACGGGCGCCATAATGAAAATCGTGAGGAACAGCGCGATTCCTGTGAGCACCATATTCGGCGGGGTATTCTGCGTCTGCATCGCGCTTCGCAGGAAGCCGAGCACGATGACGATGCGCATAAAGCAGGTCATCATTATCAGCAGCGACGGCGCGAGGGCGATGAGCGTGAGCAGGACGATGATTTCGAGCGGCTGCGACGCGTCCACGCCGATAACCTCTTGCAAAACCGATGAACCCGGTGTCCCGACGCTGGTTGCCTCGTTATCGACGTAATCGCCGGGCTTCGCGGTTGAACCCGAGTTGTCGCTTGTCGCGGAGGAAACGTCGCTTGTCACCGAGCTTTGCGATGAATTCGAGCTTTCCGCGGACGCCGCATACGCCGACAATCCGCAAAACAGCGCAATCAGCACCGCTGACAGCAAAAACGACGCGAAAAACCGGAGGACAAGCTTCTTATCCGCATTAAATAAGCGTTTTAACAATTTCCTCACTCCCGGTTTTCGTAATTTTCGCTGTCGTTTTGGTTGGGTTTTTCGTCATTTTGGACAATATCGCCGACTTTTTCTTGGTTGTCTTGACGATTTTTATTTTCGTCAACTTTCACAGTATCGAGCGTAACTTTTGGTTGATTTTCACCATTATCGAGATTAGCCGCCTTCTTTTTACCAAGAATTGACTTAAAGCTCTCGGTAAATGTCGGGAAATTCTGCCTGTCCGCTTGTTTTGCGCAAAGCTGCTCCTCGGTTTCATCGAGGTCGCAGATTTTCTCGGTGCTCTGCGAAGTGACGCCGAGCAGCATACATTTCCCGCAGACGCTCACGATAAGGAGCATCTTGTCCGGTCCGAGGTTAACGCGCTCGAGCACCTTCAGATGCCGCGAATCCGTGAGGGTTACCCGTGCGTTGAACTTCTTCATAACCCAAAAAATCACGAAGACCAGCGCCAAAACACCTATCAGCGCCATTATCATCTGAAAGTAATTCATAGAAAACCTCAAAAAATCCCAAATATTTGCACTTTTGGCATCATTTGCCTGAAAAATTCCCTAAAAAGCCCGCTTTTTTTGCCAACATTAAAACTGAAAAGAGGCGGGAGCAATGCCCCGCCTGATGAATATGTAGAGGAATCAGCCGAGAACCTTTTTCACAGTCTGGAGAATTCTGTCCGCCTTGAAAGGCTTTACGATGAAGTCGAGCGCGCCGAGCTTGATTGCCTCGACAACCATCGCTTCCTGTCCCATCGCAGAGCACATAACAACCTTCGCCATCGGGTCGCCCGCCTTGATGTCCTTGAGGGCGTCGATACCCGTTTTGTTCGGCATCGTGATGTCCATAATAACCAAATCGGGTTTCTCGGACGCGTAAACGTCGCAGGCAATCGCGCCGTCCGCCGCCTCGATTATGTTGGTGTAACCGTTTTTGGTGAGGGTATCTTTGATGAGCATTCTCATAAATGCCGCGTCGTCTACGAGTAAAATCTTCTTGTCCATTATCTTCTCTCCTTAAAATAATATTAGGGATAATTTAAACCGTTATTGGTTATTCTTTGCCAAGACTGTCCATAAACTTCGACTTTACAATTTCGGTGATTCTCACAGCGAAATTATCGTCGATAACCACAACATCGCCTCTCGCGATAAGGTTTCCGTTTACGACAACGTCAACGGGTGCGCCTGCTTGTCGCTCGAGCTCGATGATAGTGCCCTGCGTGAACTCGAGGATATCCTTGACCTTGCGCTTTGCCGAGCCGATTTCAACGCTTATTTCAAGCGGTACGCCCATCAGCAGCTTCAAGTTGTCCTTCTGGTCTGCCGGTATACCGAAGTCCATCGCGTCGAATTGGTGTAGCTGCGCGTCCTGAACGTTGACGGGTGGCACGGGCGGCGGATAAGCTCCGTAAGCCGCGTACGGATTCGGATAACCGTAGCCCGCTTGCTGCGGATAACTGTACTGCGGCATCTGCCCGTACATCATATTCGGGTCGGGCATCGGCTGCTGCGGCATACCCATCGGTTGCTGCGGAGCAACCGGTTGTTGTGCCGGAGCGGGTGTTGGCGCGGGTGCCGGAGCGGGTGCAGCTGCCGCGGGAGCGCTTGCGGTGTCCTCCGAGCCGTCGTCCGAGGAGAATTTGTCCATCATCTTGCCCGAGAGCGTTTTCGCGAGCTCCAGCGAGAGCACGGACATAAATTCCGATTCCATAACGCCGTCAACCGTGAGCTTGAACGTAACCGCGACGACGGTTGAATCAAGCGGCATTTCGCACAAATCGCCGAACTTTGTCTGCTCGATTATGTAGGGCGTCGGCACCGAGATGTCAACCTTAACTCCCAGCAAATCCGAGAGCGCCGTTGCGGACGCGCCCATCATCTGGTTCATAATCTCGCTCACTGCGGAGATGTTCAGCTCGTCGAACTCAAAATTCGGGTCGATGACAAGAGGGTTTCCGAGGAGCTGATTCAGGATTAGCTGAACGTCGTTTTGCTTGAGCACCATCATATTGAGGCCGGTAATGCCCTCAACATAGACGATTTTTACGCAGATAGCAGGTTCGAGGTTGTCATAATTCAAGTCCCCGACCTTAACTACGTTGACCTGCGGAGTGGTAATCCAAGTTTTTGCATTGAGCAGCTCGCTTACCGCCGTCGCCGCCGAGCCCATACTTATATTAAGTATCTCGCCGACCGCGTCGATTTCATACGAGTTAAACTCGATGTTCTCGTCATTAGCCATCAGTAGATTTACCTCAATTCCCTGTAAAATTTTCTATCATTATCGCTTTTTTGTTATTATAAGTACCGAGTTTTCCGTCGCACCAATCGCGGTTGCCGACACGGACTTGAATATTCTCGGAGATTTTCTTGTTGAGCGGGATAACGTCGTTGACCTGTAAAGTCAGCACCTCGTACATATCGAGGTTTATCGTGCCGAGAATTGCCTTAACCTCGAGGTCGGTTGCGCTGATGCCGAACAAAATGCTGTCGCGGCGTTCATTCTCGCGGCGCTCGTCGGTTTTGCGCTTCGAGCCGGTGTAGCGCGAGATGAACTTGCTCATAATCTCGTCGAGGTTTATGGCGGGGATACAGACGGAAATTACCGAGCGTGTGTTGTTAATCTCAACTTCGAGCGCTACGATGATAACAGTGTCCTCGTGACCGATAGTCTGGACAACACGCGAGTTTGTCTCGATGCCGATAAGACGGGGCTCGAGGTCGATGTGGGTGAGCCACGGCTCCTTGAGCAGTCCCGCGAAGGACTTCATAATATCCGACATTATTGTGATTTCGATTTCGGTGAAATCGCGGCTTGTGTCGGAGTACTCGCCCTTGCCGCCGAGCAGACGGTCAATCATCGTGTAAGTCACGGCGTTTGACACCTGTATAATAACATCAGTCTCGCTGATTTCGTCGTTTTTGATGCCGAGGTCAACCATTCCCATCATAACGTAGTCGGGAAGCGCGTTGTTGAACTCGCTGTAGCGCTGTTCCTCGATATTGACGAGGCTGACGCGGCAGTACAGACGGAGCATACCGGTGAGGTAAGACGACATAAGTCGCGCGTAGTTCTCGAAAATGCTCTCGAGCACCTTGATTTGCTCTTTGGTAAACTTTTTGGGGGCGCGGAAATCGTATTCCTTGACGGCAGTTTCTTCCTTCTGCTTAAAAACAGGTTCGGCGCCGCTGGCGATGCTTTTTAGCATTTCGTCAATCTGTTCCTGCGTCAACGTAGAATCTGACACTATATCACCCCTCTTAAACCTTTATTTATGGAAACGCAAGCGCGGTTTTGTCGAACAGCCTTCGTTCAACGAGCTTCGCGCTGTTCACCACAGTTTGCGTTGTTAAGCCAACTTTGCGTTGTTCAACGAAATTTCTCTCGTTCACCGCAATCCGCGTTGTTAAGCCAACTTTGCGTTGTTCAACGAATTCCTGTCGTTCACCGCAGTTCGCGTTGTTCACCAACGTCATAGTTCGGCGAGCACCGCGGCATTACCCGCTTGTGCTTTCGGTGTCCTCTTTGGCGGCAACGAACTGACTTGAGTCGATGAAGCCGGGCCAGAGCGACGAGCCGCCGGTGGATTCGCTGTCGTAGCGGTCTTTGATTGCGCTGATAATCTTGTCGGCAGAGCCCTCGGGAAGCGTTGTCGGGTCAACAGGCTTTTGCGCGTTCGGGTCGAACTCCTCTGTCGGCAGCTTGAAATCGTACTTCAGGATATCCTTGATGACATCGGGGTCGTTCATATCCAACTCATCGCGCAGCAGCGTCAACTCAACACGGCGGTTTTTCGCCATATTTTCGATAGAGTCGTTTGCCGCGACAGGCTCGTTCGGACCGCTCGCCTTCATTCGATACTTTGAAAAGTCAACCGTTTCCCTGTTTTTCAGGTGCAGATAAACGCTGTTGGCGCGGTTTGCACTCAACAGGAAATCGCCGGTTTTATCGGTACCGTCGTCGGCGGTGTGTCCCGAAACGGTGAGCGTTCTGATGAAGCTCTGGACGCTCTTAATGCCGGGGATAATGCCGTCCAGCACGGTTCTGCCCTCGGGCTTCAGGATATAGCTTCCCCCGTCAAAGAAAACGGAGTCGTTAAAGCGTATTGTAAGGTGCGCCGCGCCCTTTTCCACGGCAACTTGGTCGGCGAGATTGTTGTCGTCGATAAACTCCTTGAGGTAGACGTAGAGCTGGTCGAAGCTCTGCGGCATTTCGCCCTCACCGCCCGTCTGCTGCGGGTTGTCGTCGGTAATTCCGCCCGTGCTCTCGGCAGCGGGGTCAAGGTCGGCAACAACATCGTTCACATATTTACCGCGTGACTGAAACGCTTGGTAGATGAACTGCAATTTAGTTTCATCAAGGTTGGAGCAAGCGAACAGCAGCACGAAAAACGTGAGCAAAAGCGTAACCATGTCCGCGTATGTATTCAGCCAGTCACCGGTACTACTGTCACTCTTTTTCGGAGGCAATTTTGCCATTTCGCTCAACTCCTTTCACAGTCAACGCCGCACGTTAAGCTAAAGCACCTTGCTGTGTGATGTTGCCATATTTTTCCTATATTTAGAAATTATTCCCATTAAACGGAAATAACTGTAAAAAGGCACACTTTGCCCTTTAACATCTCACCCTATTATAACACACATTTGCGAAAATTGCAAATACTTTTTTTGTAATTTGCTAAATTTTTATGAAATTTTATAATATTGCACATAAATTATCCGCTCGAGCAAAATTTTGTGCAAAATAACCAATTATTTTGCGGCAGTTTCGGGCTTTTTGGCGCTCTTCGGGAGCATAAACTCGAGTTTCTCCTGTATGTAGCGCGGGTTTGAGCCGCCGGCGATTGCTAGGACGCCCTCCTCGATAATCTGCATACATAGCAGCTCCTCATCGTGGGTGTTCTTGAGCGCCATACCGACAGGCGCCATCAGGACGTTCGCGAAAAGCGAGCCATAGAACGTTGTGATAAGCGCGGTCGCCATACCGCCGGTAAGAGCCTGCGGGTTTGACAGGTCGAGGCTCGCGAGCATGTTGATAAGTCCGACGAGCGTTCCGAGCATACCGAACGCGGGGAAAACCGCAACGCCCTTTTCAAAGAACGCGCGTCCGTTTTCATGACGTTCGCACATAAACATAATCGTGTCGTCGAGCATTCCGCGCACCTTTTCGGGGTCGTTCGCGTCAACGATAAGCATAAGGCTGGACTTCATAAACGGGTCTGCGCACTGGTTCGCGCTCTCTTCGAGGGCGAGCAGGCCGCGTGTACGGGCAACCTGCGCGTACTCAACGATATCCGCGATGTACTTGTTCGGGTCGTACTTTTTCGGCTTGATAGCAAGTCCGAGACGCTTTCCGACGCCTTTCAGATACGACATCGGGTAGGACGCAACAAGGCAGCCTATCGTACCGCCGACGGTGATACACAGCGACTGGATATCGATAAAGTTTGTGAACGCGCCGAAATCAATCGTGCCCTTCGCCATATCGAAAACGATACCGAAAACAACCATTCCGAATGCCAAAACCCAGCCTATGATAAGCGATAAATTCAAAATAATCCCTCATTTCAGTTTTTTTGCAATCCTTGCATTAACCTTGAATTATGTCAAAGGTGCGTCCGTTTTTCGCGCTTTAAAGCGTTCACGGCGCGCCAACCTATTGCTTTCGCGAATTTTTTCCACAAGCTCGTTCATACTTTCACGAACGATGTAGCTGTGCCCGTTTTCGAGAACAATCACGGTATCGGGCGTTTCATTTACAACTTCGATGAGCTCCTCGTTTAACAGGAACTCTTTTCCGTCAAGCCTTGTCAGAATAATCATAATTTACCGCCAAATCAACTCACGCGCGGGGTTTTTACGCCCCGCGCCGAGCGTAATCAAATTATCTCTTGAGCGAGAGGAGCTCCTCAAGCATCGTGTCGGAAACCGTGATAACACGCGAGTTCGCCTGGAAGCCTCTCTGTGTGGTAATCATATCGGTGAACTCCTGCGAGAGGTCAACGTTGGACATCTCGAGGGTGTTCGAGAGGATACTTCCCGCGCCGCTGTCGCCACCCGCTGTCGCGAGCTTGGGTGAACCGGAAGCAACCGTTTCCGCGAAATTCGTGCCGCCTGCCTGCGAGAGACCGTTCGGGTTCTCGAACAGCGCGATATCGATACGACCGAGCGTGAGGTAGCCGTGAACGGGGTGAATACCAACAATCGTACCGTCCGTCTGGATTACAACATCGCACGAATCAAGCGGCTGCGGGCCTCCGAGACGACCGTCCTCGAGAGCGAAGGTTGAAAGGCTCTTGGCAACGCCCGTGAAGAAGCTGTCCGCGCCGTCCATCGGTGAAATCGAGGGATTTCCGCCATAGAACGCTTCTCTCATCTGCGGATTCCACGTCGAAGTTACAGTTTCCTCGGTGAAATCAGCCGCCGCGCCTGTCGTACCGTCGGGCTTGCGATAGGTTGTCGTACCGCCGGCACCGGTAGCGTCCGTTGCGCCCGTGATGATTTTCTGCGCACCCGTGGGGTCGGTTACGATGATGTTGTATTTGCCCAAAGCGTCAATGGAAATCTCGGTTGAGTTGTTCAAAAGTCCCGAAACGTTCGCCATTGTGAGAATTTTCTTCTCATTACCGCGCGCTGCGGTCTTGATTTTGTCGTTGATATCGGCAACAGTCGTGTCGTTGCAAACGGTGATTGTAAGCTCGTTTTCGTTCCAAACAGCGTTTGTCTTGCCAAATCCCGCAACATAAGCGAAAGTTACCTTATAATTGTTCGCGTATTCTCCGGCAACGGTTGCCGCAACGTCAAATCCGCCCGAAGAGCCGTTTGTACCGTCCGTGAGGAGCGCGCCGCCCGTTTCCATCGCGGTGAGAACGTTTGCTCTCGTGGTTTTTTCGGACGGGAGAACGTAGTTCGTGCAGGTAAGCTCGGGATAGGTGATGTTTGCGGTGGTCTGCGCCTTGATTGCAGCGTTGATTTCCTCGGCAGTAGAATCCGCGTTAACCGTGATTTTCCAAGTGCCGGGAGTTGTGCCCGCAGCGGGAGTGAAAGCCGCGCTCACTGCGGTTGCAGCGGCGTCATAGTCAATCTCAACGGCAACCTTGTCTCCGAGAACCTTGCTTGTTGCAAAGCCTATGTAAGCGTGCTTGGTGATAGTGGCACCGGTCGCGTCTGTTTCGGAGTAGGTCTGGTGGAACATACAGCTGTCGTTTGTGGTCTTGAAATTCAAGCCGGTGATGCTGTTCTTTGCAATAACCGCCTCGGGGTTGTCGGGAATGCTCTCGAACTCAAACTGAAGCGAAACATCATCGGGAAGCGTAATACCGCCCGCGTCAAGCGCTTTCTGAATAGCCTGCTCGAAAGCGTCCTCGGAAGCGTACTGTTCGTCCTGATTGAAGAAGATGTTGAGAATACCGTTCGCGTAGGTTGCGTAGGGGTATTCTGCGGGAGTGAAAGTAACAGTCATATCGGTATTATCCGAAGGCGCGCTCACGGAGAGCGTTACATTCACGCCGTTCACCTTTTTGGTTGCAGAGGAAGCGTGAGCGTCGGTGTCGGGGATAATAATTCTGATAACCTCGGAGGACGGTTCAACGCCGTTGGAGTCGCCCGTTACGCCGAGAACGTGATAGCCCGACGCGTTTACGAGGTAGCCGTCCGCGTCAACCGAGAACGCGCCCGCTCTGGTATAGAAGATGTTGCCCGAGCCGTCCATTACCTGGAAAAAGCCCTCGCCGTCAAGTGCCATATCCCACTTGCTGTCGGTGTAGGTGAAGCCCGACTGCGTCATATTGGCAACGGTTGAGTTCAAGCGAACGCCGTAACCAACCTGCGCGGGGTTTACGCCGCCCAAAGTTGATGTACCCGCAGAGGGGTTGATTTTGTTCTGATAATAAACGTCCTTGAACGTTACCACGCCCGCTTTAAAGCCCGTGGTGTTTACGTTTGCGATATTGTTACCGATAACGTCCATTTTGGACTGGTGCGTTTTCAGACCGGAAACGCCCGAATATAACGATTTAACCATATTGACCTCCAAATTTGTTATTTACCGTGTGCGGTTCTTCATTCGCAAGCCCCGCCTGAATTCCCGAAGGTCCATTCATACAATCACGGTAGAATCAATTTTTGTGAAAATGTTCCCTTTAAGCTCCTCCTGAGCTATGGCGGTGACAACCTTGTTGTTCTTGACGCTTACCACAAAAGCGTTGCTGTCCACAAGAACGAGCGCGTCGTTACTTCCCTTATCCGCGGCAATCTCAACCGCTTTGTTAAGCCGCTCGAGCGTGTCGCCCTCGGTCACGTCGATACTTCTCTCCGACAACCGCTGAATAGCGTGCTTCGAGAACTCAACGCCGTGTTTTTCCTCGATTTTGCTTTTCAGAGCCGCCGCAAAGCTCTCGCCCTCGGCTTCCTGAACTCTCGGGGAATTTTCCGGTGTAACGCCGTTTCCCGTGGTAACGCTTATTTTATTGCGAAGCGCCAGATATTCGCTTATCAGCATAAAACAAGCCTCCTTGCCAAATCAGCCCTCGATACCCTGAACTGCTTGAATTTGTTCTTCTTCCTCATCATCAACGAGGTCTGCGATATCCTCTACATTTTTGTCGGGAATAATCGCTCCCATCTGAAGCGCGGTTTCTTCCTCGCTGTTCTCGATAACGTTCTGTTCACCGTCCTGCGTTCCGTCATCAACAATGGTTGCGTAAGTAACCTCGGTGATATCGGCGAGCGCGTAAACTCTGTCGTTGATAACCGCCGAAATAACGCCGTCCTTAATCCGAATGGACGCGATAAAGCCCTCGTCCTCGGTCGTGACGCCGTCCTCGGTTTTCTTGACCGACGCGTACATACCGACCATTGCCGAAGCTCTTGCGATACTGTCGCCGAGCGCGTTTGACGAGTTCAAAAGACCGTCCGTGCTGTCGGAGCTGCTTTCCTTTTCGGTATCCCTAACCGCGGTGATTTTGGACAAATCAAAGCTCTCTCCGTCAATTTTCACGGTGTAGCTGTTGTTCGAGCTATTCTTGGTAACGCTCTCGACAACGCCCGTTTTTGTGACAAGATTTTTGCCGTCCATTTTGGAAGCGGTAGCTGTTTTGCCGACAAGACTAGCCGCGTAGTTTGCCATAGCGTAGGTGCTCGAATCGCGCGCGTACTGCATCTGGCTGAAGGTCGCGAGCTGCGAGATGAACTCGGTGTTCGAGGTAGGCTCGAGCGGGTCCTGGTTGGTCATTTCGGCAACGAGAAGCTGCATAAACGTCTCGGAGTTAACCAGCTCGTTTGTCGCGTCAACATATTTGTCCTTGTACTTTTCGTAGTTGGACTGCGCCTGTTCTGCCGAAGATAAAATTCCGGAAATATCTGTTGGCATAATTTTCCTCCTTTCGATAATTTACATTGCCGCGATAATATCCGCGAACGATTTTTCGTCATCGTTTTCTGCGTCATCACTTTGGCTTTGCTGCGTGAAATAGGGGTTTTTGCTGCTCGGTAACACGCTGCGTTCGTGCGTTCTCCGCCGTAATTGCCGCGCGTTCACCCGCTTTACATCGCCGCGATAATGTCCGCGAACGACTTTTCATCATCGTCATCTGCGTCATCACTTTGGCTTTGCTGCGTGAAATAGGGGTTTTTGCTGCTGCCGTTGTAGTCCTGCGCGTAGGCTTCCTGCTGCGACTCGCGAACCGTCTGCCAGCTTTCGAGGTTGACGCCGCTGTCCTTGAGGTTGGACTGCATAAGCTCGCTGTGCTGTTCGAGAACACGCTGCGTTCTTGCGTTCTCCGCCGCGATTGTCACGGAAACCGCGCCGTCCGCCGTTTTGGTCATTTTGACGGTAATTCTGCCGAGCTCCTCGGGGTTAAGCACGAGCGAATACTCGGTCTGCTCCTTGTTCTCGGAAACCGCGGTCTGAACCACCTTCATTGCTTGGCTGATGATTTCGCTCGGTCTCACGGAAACCTCGCCGTCCTCGCGTCTGAACACAATCGGACTGTCGGAGTTCAGCGGATTTTGCGTGCTCACGGGAACATTCTGCTGCTCGGAAACCGGCTTTGCCTTCGCGTTTTTGAGCATTTCGAGCTCCTCGCTCACCGTGGTTGTGACGCTCTGCGCGCGCTGTCTGAACTCGGGAATTTCCGCGCTCTGCTCTGCCTTTTCGGGCAACTTTTCCGCTGCGTTTTCCACAACAGGTTTTTCCTCGTTAACCTCAACCGTTTTTGTTGCAACCTTTGAGATTTCGCCCTCGGAAACCGCCTTTTGAAGCACGTTCAGCTTCTCCTCGCCAAGATTTTGAAGCTCCTCGGGAACCTCGCTCTGCGTGAAACTTTGCTCGGGATTGGCGTTGTTCTGCGGATTTTCGGTGTTCGCCGCCAACTCAACGGGAATTTCCGCCGTTTCGTCATTTTGCACAAACACGTCAAACCTACCGGCATCGCTTTGCTGCGTTTTGAGCTCGGTTTTCTGCGGTACAACGGGAACAGGCTCGGTTTGAACCGCCGCAACCTCGGAAACCGCGACTTGCTCGGTTACCTCAACAAGCTCGGCATTTTCAGCCGTTTCGCCCGTCACCGCTTGGATAAGCTGCGCAAGCTCGGCAAGAACACCGCTGTTCTGAAGCTGCTTTGAGACATCGTTCTTGACGTTCTCATCGGTTGTCGGGAAGAAATCCTCGGGCTGCTCGGAAGCGTTGTCGCTGAAAGCGGAAAGCGCCTGTAAGAACTCGGGCGTGAGCAGCTCAATCGGAAGATTTTCCGCGTCAAGCTCGCCCTTGAACAGCTTTTCAGCCAAATCGCGCGGATTTTCGGGCATCACCCGACCTGTCTCCTTGTCGATGTAGATAACGCCGGCTTTTTCGAGGTCCTCGAGCGTGGGAACGTCGTATTTCCCGCTGTCAAGTGCGTCCTGCACATCGCGAAGCTTCTGCGATTTTCCGTCAAACTGCGCGAGCATTTCCTCGAACTTTGAGCTTTGCTGTTGGTCAGCCTGCGCCGCTGCGTCGAAATTTCTCTGCGCCATCGCCGCGTCGGAAATCGCGTAATCGCTTCGCAAATTCGCCGTGCTCGGTGCATTCAAGCTAACTGCCATTTTCTCACCTCCTACTTATTTAATTATATATCAAGGCAAAATGCCGTTGATAACCATTTTATCAGCAGCACCTTCGTTTGCCCTTCACCGCAAGCCTGTGTCGCTTGACAACCAAATCTGTTCTCAACAACAGCCGCCGCGTTAACACGAGCCGTAACCTGTTACCACCCGTCAACCTGCTCCACAATGCGATTTTCGGCAACTCCCGCCGCTGTAATCACCGCCAACTCTCGCCGTGCCGCTTAACATTTCAGCTCGTCAGCGCTTGCCGCGCTTTGTTGTTGAACCGTCGCGGCTGTATCACCGCCAAACTGCTGTTGTCCGCAACAGTTTGCAGCGCTAACCGCTACTTCTGCGCCGCGATAACGCTCCGAACCGCGCCGCCGCTGACGAACTCCTCGATAAAGAGCTCGTTTTCCTTGCCCTCGGCAGCCTTGTACTCCTCGAGCTGCTTTTCCTCGAGCTTTTCGAGCGTGCGGACGTCCTTTGTAGCGTCCACGACAACCGAAAGCTGCTTGTCAATCTCCTGTTGTTTGAGGATTGCGCGCTGTTCGCACTCGTGGATTTCCTGCTGAAGCGTGACGATATAGCGCTTTCGCATACTGATTTCCGCTGCGGGAAGTCCCGCCGCGCTTGACGTCACGAGGTCGTTTGAGTACTTGACAACCTTTTCGGTAAGCTCATCGCGCCTGTCGTTAATCCGCTTAAGGTCACCCTGAAGCGCCGCGAGCGCGTTTTTCTGACGGTCAAGCTCCTGCTCGCGAAAATCCATCAGCTTTTGCAAGGTAAACTGAAATTTCTTCATCAAAATCTCCCTTGAAACTCATTGTTTCACGTCATAACCCGCGGTATTATCAGGCAAAACGCATTGTCGAACCGCCGTTCTTCGCCGCCGAAGTCCTCTCGTTCACCGAGAAAGCGTGCCGCCGAGCAACTGTTGTTCACCGCCGAAGTCCTCTCGTTCACCGAGAAACGCGCCACCGAGCAACCGTTGTTCACCGCCGAAGCCCTCTCGTTCACCGAGAAAGCGTGCCGCCGAACCACTGTTGTTCACCGCCGAAGTCCTCTCGTTCACCGAGAAAGCGTGCCACCGAGCCGCTGTTGTTCACCGCCGAAATTCCTCTCGTTCACCGAGAATTGCGCCACCAATCCGCCTTTCCTCATCACCGAAGCCACGCGGTAATCAACGAAAAGCGTTGTAGCGAACCCCCCGTCACTTCTTATCGCTCACCGCGTCAATCAGCATTTTCACGGTCTCGTCGAGCGAGAAGCTCTCCTTTCGCCCTTGCGTGAGGAAGTGGTTTATCGCGTCGATTTTGTTTATCGCCTCATCAAGCTGCGGGTTTGTGCCGTGCTTGTAGGCGCCGATTGAAATCAATTTGTTCATCAACCGAAGCCCTCTCGTTCACCGAGAAATGCGCCGCCAATCCGCCTTTCCTCATCACCGAAGCCACGCGGTAATCAACGAAAAGCGTTGCCGCGAAGCCCGCCGTCACTTCTTATCACTCACCGCGTCAATCAGCATTTTCACGGTCTCGTCGAGCGAGAAGCTCTCTTTTCGCCCTTGCGTGAGAAAGTGGTTTATCGCGTCGATTTTGTTTATCGCCTCATCAAGCTGCGGGTTTGTGCCGTGCTTGTAGGCGCCGATTGAAATCAAGTCGTAGTTGTTGTTGTACAGCGACAGCAGGTGCCGCAGCTTTCCCGCCGCTTCCTTGTGCGCGGGCGTGCCGATGTCGTTCATCAGTCGCGAAACGCTCGGGAGCACGTCGATTGCGGGGTAGTGGTTCTGCGCGGCAATTTTTCTCGAGAGGATAATGTGCCCGTCGATGATACCGCGCACGGTGTCGGCAATCGGCTCGTTTGTGTCGTCGCCCTCGACAAGCACCGTGTAAATGCCCGTTATCGAGCCCTCGGGGAAATTTCCCGCGCGTTCGAGCAGCTTCGGGAGCGCGCTGTAAATGGACGGCGTGTAGCCTCTCGCGATAGGCGGTTCACCTGTCGCCAAGCCAACCTCGCGAAGTGCCATTGCATAGCGCGTCAAGCTGTCCATCATCAGCAAAACGTCCTTGCCCTGCTTCATAAAATACTCGGCGATAGCTGTTGCCGTGAGCGGGCATTTTGAGCGCATCATCGCGGGCTGGTCGGACGTTGCCACAACCAGCACCGAGCGCGCCATACCTTCTTCGCCGAGGTCTCGTTCGATAAACTCGCGCACCTCGCGTCCACGTTCTCCGACAAGCGCGATAACGTTTACATCAACCTTAACCTTTCGCGCAATCATACCCATAAGCGTTGACTTACCAACGCCCGAGCCCGCGAAAATACCCATTCTTTGACCTTTGCCCATAAGCAAAGTGCCGTCGATTGCCTTAACGCCGAGCTCGATGGTCTCGTGAATAGGCGGTCTTGTGAAAGGATTGACAGGGATACCGGTTATCGGCACTTCGTCGTTGCACTCGATTTCGCCGAGCCCGTCCAGCGCGCCGCCGGTCGCGTCCACAATCCTGCCGATAAGCTCTGTGCCCGCCTTAACGGTGAGCTTATCGCCGGTGTTATCGACGATACTTCCCGGACCAATTCCCTCGATATCGGTGTACGGCATCAGCAAGATGTTGCTTTTGTTGAAGCCGACAACCTCCGCTCTTATAAAAGATGACCTATCCTTTGAAAATATGCGGCAAACGTCACCGATATTTGCGGCGGGACCGCTTGCCTCGATGGTCATACCGACAATTTTTTCGATTTTACCCATATACCGAAAAAGCTCGGCATTCTGAACATCCGTGCGGAAACCCGCAAAATCAAGCATTTTCGCTCCCCCGCTCGCCTACCTATTATATATATCGACAAATTTTTCGGGAATTTTAGCTCCCGCCGCGCATTTGCGGAAATTTGGTGCAATCTTTTTTGTGGCAACCCTCGCCGCCATTCGCTGCGACAGCCGGTTCTGTTGCTTTTCTCGGCAACCTGAACCAAGTTTCTCGTTAACCGTACTCGTTCGTGCCCGTTTAGTTGGCAAAAAGCCGCAAATTTCACCCGAACACCGACGTTCACCGTGTTACCCACCGCAAACCGCGCTACAGAGCCAAATCTCGCGCTCACCGCCGCTTTAGTTAGCGTAATCGACCAAATTCAGCCTAGCACCAACTTTTCACCGTGTTACCCGCCGCAAACCGCGCTGTAAAGCCAAATCACGCGCCTATCACCGCTAAAGTTAGCGTAAACAACCAAATTCAGCCAAGCACCGACGTTCACTGTGTTACCCACCGCAAACCGCGCTATAGAGCCAAATCTCGCGCCTATCGCTGCTTTAGTTAGCGTAAACAGCCAAATCCAGCCGAGCACCGACGTTCACCGTGTTACCCGCCGCAAACCGCGCTATAGAGCCAAATCTCGCGCTCGCCGCCGCTAAAGTTAGCGAAAACCGCTCATATTCAGCCGAGCACCAACTTTTCATCCGTTACCGCCAACAAACCGCGCTATATATCCAAATCTGGCGCTTATCGCCACTATAGTTAGCGAAAGCCGCTCAAATTCAGCCGAGCACCAACTTTTCATCCGTTACCGCCAACAAACCGCGCTATAGAGCCAAATCTGGCGCTTGCCGCCGCTAAATTTGGCGAAAGCCGCCAACTAGCATTGTTAAGCCAAATTCCGCGATAACCTATCTTATTCCTCATCCTCGCCGCCGTTTTCCTCGGCAGCCTCATCGCTCTCCTCGGACTTTTTGCGCCGTGACGAGCGCTTTTTCGGGGAAACGCCCTTGAACTTGCCGTCGCCGAGCTCCCTAATCATGCGGAGCTGCGTCATAATACCCGCGTCGGTGATTTCCTCGCCGTTGTCGACAACGACGGTGCCCGGCTCGGCGTCCGCGAGCAGTTCAACCTCAACGTGCGCCATACCGCCGCAGAGCTCCTTGAGATACTCGTAGTCGCCCGAGAGCTCGATTGACGCGTCGTTCTCGTCGAGGGTGATGCGGATAAGCTGTGAGTTGCGGAAATCCTTCGCCGCAGCCTTGATGAGCTTTTTCGCGGCGGTGCCGTCCTTGACGGACATACTGTTCATCGTCACCTTGTTGGCGATTTCCATCACGGTCTCGTAGATATCCTTCTCGTACTTCGCGAAAAGCTCCGCCTTGCTTGTGTTAATCTTGTCGGAGAAATCGCGCGCCTCGTCGAGAATATTTCGGCTCTCCGTGGCAACAAGCGCGGCGCCGTCCTTTTTGCCCTGTTCAAAGCCCTCAGCGCGCGCCTTTATGAACACATCGTCACGCTTTTTCTCCGCGTCCTTAACAATCGCGTCTGCCTCGGAATTCGCGTTGTTGACGATACCTTCGGCGCGGCGTTTTGCCTCGATGATTACCTGTTTACCCTGTTCAATGTACTGCTCCTTGAGCGCGGCAAGCTCACGCTTACGCTTTTCTAGCTCCTCCGCGGCAGCCTTGAGTTCAGCCTCACGCTTAATCAGCACGTCTTCCGGAGAAACGCGCGGCTGCTCGGGCACCTCGGGCTGATTTGGCGTCTGCTCGGGAACGTTCTCCGCGGGCTTCGGGCTCTCAACGGGAATTTCCCTGCGCATTTTGAGGGTATTCGAGATATCAACCCCGCCGCTGTAACGGATTGAATTATATTTATAAACCGACAAAAGCATTCTCCTCCGTTACTAAAATAGCGTGAACCCGCACTGTTAAGCGGAATTCTCGTCAACTTTATCCAAGTAGGCAACATCATCTCGCCTTTTCTCGTGCACCGAGTAAAAATAGCTGCGAAGCCACACTGTTAAGCGATTTTCGTCCCATTTCGCGCAACCGCCAAGTTTTTCTCGTACACCGAGTAAAAGTCGCTGCAAAACCGCAATTTCAAGCGAAATCCGCGCCTTTTTCGCGCAATCGCCGAGCTTTTCAGCGAGCCGACGAAAGTTGCCCAAAAAGCAACCAAAATCACGCAAAAACCACCGAAAACCCGCTGCAAAGCCGCAATTTTAAGTGAAATCCGCGCTTTTTCCACCGCTCGCCGAGTTATTCAGCGAACCGCCGAAAAGTTGCCAAAAATCTGCCGAGAAATCGCCGCGAACCCGTAATTTCAAACGAATTTTGCGCCGTTTCCACCGCTCGCCGAGTTATTCAGCGAACCGCCGAAAGTTGCCAAAAATCCGCCGAAATCGCTGCAAACCCGCAATTTCAAGCGAAATCCGCGCTTTTTTCCACCGCTCGCCGAGTTATTCAGCGAACTGCCGAAAGTTGCCAAAAACCCGCCATAAAAATCACTGCGAACGCGCAATTTTACGCAAAAAACGCGCCTTTTTCAACCGCTCACTAAGTTATTCAGCGAGCCGCCAAAAGTTGCCAAAAAAGCAACCAAAATCACGCAAGAACCGCCGAAAAATCGCTGCAAACCCGCAATTTAAGCGAAATCCGCGCCTTTTTTGCGCACTCGCCGAATTATTCAGCGAACTGCCGAAAGTTGCCAAAAACCCGCCAAAAAATCGCTGCAAAGCCGCAATTTCAAGCGAAATCCGCGCTTTTTCCACCGCTCGCCGAGTTATTCAGCGAGCCGCCGAAAGTTGCCAAAAATCCGCCGAGAAATCGCTGCAAACCCGCAATTTCAAGCGAATTTCGCACCTTTTTTGCGAACTCGCCGAGTTTTTCAGCGAGCCACCAAAAGTTGCCCGAAACCCGCGCCGTTAAGCGATAATTTCGTCGCCGCCGCCGCGAGTAATCGTAATCGCGCCCTCCTGCTCGAGGCGTCTAATAATGCCGACGATACGCTGCTGCGCCTCGTCAACATCGCGCATACGCACGTTGTGGAGGTACTCGATATCGGCTTGCAGGTTCTCACGCGCACGGCTGGAAATATTTGCAAAAATGCACTCCGCAACCTCTTGCGTAGAACCCTTGATAGCAACCGCGAGGTCCTTGGAATCGACCTGCTTGACGAACTCCTGAATATCCTTCGCGTCGAGACGCACGATGTCCTCGAAAACGAACATCTTCTGCTTGATGAGGTCGGCGAGCTTCTGGTCGCGCGCCGAGAGCTCGTCGAATATGTACTTCTCGGTTGCTCTGTCGACGTTGTTCATAATCTCCGCAACGTAGCTTATACCGCCGACTTCCATCGAATCGGACGAAGCAAGCGTCGCGAATTTCTTCTCGAGCGAGCCTTCAATCGCCTTGACAACCTCGGGCGAGGCTCTATCCATATTTGCAATTCTCTCGACAACCTCAACGCGCTTTTCCTTCGGCAGCTCGGACAAAATCGCCGAAGCCTGGTCGGTTCTCGCGTAGGAGAGGATAAGCGCGATTGTCTGCGGGTGCTCGTTCTGAACGATTGCGAGCAGGTTTTTGTAGTCCGCCTTTCTCACGAAGTCGAACGACTTGGTCTCGAGCTGCTTTGTGATGCGGTTTAAGAGCGTGTCGGCAGCCTCCGCGCCAAACGCCTTCTCGAGAACACTTCTCGCGTAATCCAAACCGCCCTCGGTGACAACCTTCTGCGTTAAACACAGCTCGTAGAACTCGTTGAGCACCTCCTCGACAACATCAATCGAGTGGTATTCCATACGGGCAAGCTCGACGGAAATCGCCTCAACATCATCATCGGACAGGTGTTTGTATATCGAGGACGCGGTTTCCGCGCCCATTGACGCAAGTACAAGAGCAACCTTTTTAGCGGGCGCAAGCTCGCCGTCCTGCTGTTTTGAAGCCATAAAATCACTCCCCAATCAAATTACTGGTTCTCGTCGCGAAGCAAATTCTTGATAATCGAAGCGACGATTTCGGGATTTGTGTTGGCAAATTCCGCGATTTCGCGCTTGAGGATTGTCTCGCGGGAATCCTTGCCCGCTTCCTCGGTAAGGCTTGCGATGTTGAAGTCAACCTCCTGCGGTGCATCTCCGACACTCGCGCCCGGTCCCGAGTAGCTGCTCTCGGCAGCGGCAGCCTGCGCTGCGGCAAGCGCCTGTTCTTGTCTGCGGCGGATTTTGCGCTTGCGGCTCTTGCTGACGAAGAGCGAAGCAATCAGCAGCAGCACGAGCAGCACGCCAAGACCGATTACAACGAACAGCAGCGTGTTTCTGAACGAATCCACGGGACGCGTGTAAATTCCGAGACCGCTTCCGTCGCCGACGGTTGTACCATTATTAGTGGTGAGGGCGAACGCCTCGTTGTGAACGGCAACGTTTGCGATATCCGTTCCGGCAGCCGCCGCAACCCACCCGCGAATCTGGTCGCGTTCGCCGTCGGTAAGGTTTGTGCGGTTGATGCAAACGCCGACCGTGAGCTTGTCGATGGTGTAACCGTCACTCTCGATGGTCGTCTTTATGTTCGTGACATCGTACTGCGTTTCGTCTCTTCGATAATAATACTTTTCGCCGTCAACCAATCCCTCGATAGTCGGATAATCGGGCGACAAATCCGCATTCGGACCTGTTCCGACAACATTTCCCGAGGTATCGAGCTGGTCGGAGGCGATGATATGCTGTTCATGGTCTTTAACGCCCGCGTTTGTTCCCTCAACCGGCACATACTCGGTTGACTCAACCTTTTTCGCGTCATAATTAAGCGTTGCGGAAACGTTCACGGTGTAGTTCTTCTCGCCGTAAACGGTGGCAAGAGAGTCGCGGAGCTGGCTTGTGATAGCGTTCTGCATTTCGAGCACGAACTGCTGACGTTTACGCGCAACAGAAACACCCGAAGCGTCCTTCTGACCGTTCTGCTCCTCTTCCTCGGAAATCCACATATACGAGCGCCCGAGCGTGTCGGTAACGGAGATATTGTCGATTGTGAGGTTTTCAACGCTGGTTTCAACCAGCCTGAAGATACCTCTTACCTCGGCGTTTGTGAGCTCGTCGTCGCTGCGGAGCTTGAGCAAAACCGAGCAGCGCGGCACCTCTTTAGTTTCGGTGATGACATAATCGCGCGTTTTCGGGATATCGAGCGTGACGGTTGCCGAAGCCACGGGGTCGAGCAGACGAAGCGTAGCGGCGATATTTGCCTCACGCTGCTGACGCTGAACCTCGCGCTTGTCGGTATCGGTTGACCACAAGTCAACGCCGTCGTTCCAGATATCGTAGTTTTTGGCGTTTTTCGGGTAACCCTGAACCGAGAGCTGCATACGCAGGCTATCGATATTTTCCGTGGGGACAACGATATCGCCGTTGTCGCGGAGGGTTACATCGGTAACGCCGAGCGAGTTTATCGCGGTGACGATTTCACCCGCCTCGGACGTCGAGAGCCCCGAAAAGAGCACTCCCCTGTCCTTGTGGTTGAGGAGAACCGCCAAAACAATGATTATCGCAATAATCGCAATCGGAATTGCGATAATCATAATCTTAATCGCCTTTGAAAATCCCGTCCATTTTTCCTTTACCTTGACGGTAATCTTTTTGACTTTTTCGTTCATCTAAAAACCTCTGGGAATTTTTAATAAGAGCAAAGCGTGAAAGCGCCCGTGCAGCCGCTGTTCACCGACAACCGTTTCCGTTCACCGAAAACGCTGCCCGACAGCCGCCGCCCGCCGCCTTAAATCTGCATATTTATAATCGAGTTGTACGCGCTGATAACCTCGTTTTTGACGGTCACGAGCACGTCAACTGCGGTGTTTGCCTTTTCGATATTCGCCTGCATTTCAGCGATGTTGTCGATATTGCCGAGCATCAGGTCGATAGCGTCCTTGTCCACCTGCTCGTTGGTCTCGATAACGTTGGTGACAAGCCCCCTGAAGATGTCGAGGAAAGACGCGTTCTGCGTGTCCACAACAGGCACGTTTGTTGCACCGATAGGGAGCATTTTGTCCATTCTGTCCATCGGCTGGAGGTCTTCAAGCGGGTTAAGCCCGAAAAGCGGGCTGATTGAATAAAGTGACATTTTATGTACCTCTTAACAAATTTCGTTCATCAGCCCTTGCCGATGTTGAGCGCCGCGGAAGTCATCGACTTCATCAGGTCGAAGATTTCCTTGTTTGCGTTGTAGCTGTTCGCGGCAGCGATAGCGTCCGCCTGCTCCACGACAACGTTTACGTTCGATTCATAAACATAGCCGAACTCGTCCGCAAGAGGGTTATCGGGGCTGTAAACGGGCGTGGGCGGAGTCGGGTCATCGACAACCTGCGTTGCCTCAACACCCTTAAGCTGCACATAATTGAACCTGTGCAAATCGAGCTCGCCGCTCTGCAGGTTGAGCCGCAGGCACTTCTTGAAGCTCCTGTCCTCCGCGAAAACGGTCATTTTGCGGCAGTAAACGTCCTCGGGATTTGTCGCGTAGTCATCGGCGTTTGTGATGTTCTGCGAGATGATGTCAAACCTGAACCTCTGCGCGGTCATACCCGAAAGCGGGATATTAAGCGAAGATAAAAAAGCCATAATCTACTCCTTACTTGGTCACGATAGCGCTTCTGATGCGCGTGAAGTTGCCGTTCATCTGGTTGATAAGCGCGTCAAGCCAGTACGCGGTCTTTGCCGCCTCGCCGCTCTGCACGTCCATATCGACGTTGTTTCCGTCGGCTTGGTCGTCGGTGATGGTGTCGATGATGAGGCGCTGCGAAATGTTAAGTTCCTTCTTTATAGAGCCGTCGGCGCGGATTTTGTCCTTTAAAATCCCGCCGAAGTCAAGATACTTGCAGTTATAGCCCGGGGTATCCTGATTGGTGATATTCTGCGCAATAATCTGCTGCTTTGTCCACATAACGCTCATTCCTTGCTCGATTATGCGGAAAGCCGTGGTGTCGAATAAAGCCATACCGTACCTCTTTTCTACATATTTATAATACAGGTTGTTTTTGGGCGCAATTTCCCCTATACCCATAGATATCCATAATCATTATACACCATTTCACAAAGGATTTCAACTGTTTTTTTCTATGTTTTGCACACCTTTGGAAATATTTAACAAAAATTAAAGAAAAAATTGTCTTAATTGGACAAATTATGGCAAAAAGGAGAATGTTTTTGGTTATTTTGTAAGATTATTTTGCCGATATCTAGAAATTTTTCTCGATTTTGCACAAATTGATAAAACTTGCCTGAAAAAAATCTCGAAAAAGTCTTGACAAAAGCTATTTAACGTGATAAAATGAAAAAGTAAATTGAATATGCCTTATAAACCTATGAGGTGGAGATAACGCTGCTTGTGCACTCCCAGAGAGCGGTCGATGCTGTGAATACCGCAGAACGCAGAGCTTCCAAATGGACCACCGAGGGCGAGGGGGAAATTGTTGAGTGCGCGAGGCTCGGTGACGGGCGGCGCGGCTGTTGAAAGTATCCCGAGACGTAAGCGGGCGTTAACCGCAAGGGTATGTTAGTACCCGCAGAGTGCGCCGAGAAAGCGATTTTTCGGTGAAGTAAGGTGGCAACACGGAGTTAAACCGTCCTTATGGCAGAATTGTGTGATTCTGTCGGGGACGGATTTTTTGTTTTCGGGAGGTTTATTATGAACAAGATTTACCCGTCGCTCGAAGAAGCGAAAAAGTTCGCGGATTACACGGTTGTTCCCGTCAAGAGAGAGCTTTTCGCGGACATCAGAACGCCTGTCGAGGCGCTGAAAATTCTCAAAAACGCAAGCTCTCACGTTTTCATTCTCGAGAGCGTTGAAAATCAGGAAAAGTGGGGACGCTACACGTTTCTCGGCTATGACCCGAAGCTTGAAATCACCTGCCTTGACGGCGTGATGAACATAAAAAATATCGCCACGGGCGACGTCGAGAGCTTCCCCGAGAAAAACCCCGCGGTCCGCATAAAATCACTGCTCGACGAGTACCGCGCGCCGCATATGGAGGGCTTTCCGAGCTTTACGGGCGGGCTTGTCGGCTACTTCGGCTACGACTATATAAAGTACGCCGAGTCTTGCCTCAAGCTCGACGCCGAGGACGAGGAAAACTTCCGCGATGTTGATTTAATGCTGTTTGACAAGGTTGTCGCGTTCGATAATATCAAGCAGAAAATTATACTGATTGTAAACATCAAAACCGATAATATTGACGCGGAGTATAAAAGAGCGGAAAAAGAGCTCGATGAAATGGAGCAGCTTATCCGTTTCGGAGAGCCCGCTCCCGATGTTGACTCAAAGCTGCTCGGCGAGTTCAAGCCGCTCTTTGACAAGGCGCGTTACTGCGAGATGGTCGAGAAAGCGAAGCGATACATCTACGACGGCGACATCTTTCAGGTTGTCCTCTCGAACAGGCTTGACGCGGAGTTTACCGGCAGTCTGCTCGGAGCTTACCGCGTTCTCCGCACAACAAACCCCTCGCCGTATATGTTCTATTTTTCGAGCTCGGATATGGAGGTTGCGGGTGCGTCGCCCGAGACGCTCGTGAAGCTCGAAAACGGCGTTCTCCACACGTTTCCGCTTGCGGGAACTCGTCCGCGCGGCAAAACCGATGACGAGGACAAACGGCTTGAAAAGGAGCTTCTCGCCGATGAAAAGGAGCTTTCCGAGCACAATATGCTCGTTGACCTCGGGCGCAACGACCTCGGAAAAATCTCGGAATTCGGCACGGTTGAGGTTGAGAAATATATGTCAATCGAGCGGTATTCGCACGTTATGCACATCGGTTCAACGGTTCGCGGTGAAATCCGCAAGGACTTCTCCGCGATTGACGCAGTGAACGCGGTTTTGCCTGCGGGAACGCTTTCCGGTGCACCGAAAATCCGTGCCTGCGAAATCATCAACGAGCTCGAAAACAACAAGCGCGGCATCTACGGCGGCGCGGTCGGTTACATCGATTTTCGCGGTAATCTCGACACGGCGATTGCCATTCGCTTGTGTTTCAAGAAGAACGGACGCGTGTTTGTGAGAAGCGGCGCGGGAATTGTCGCGGATTCCGTTCCCGAAAAGGAATTTCAGGAGTGCATAAACAAGGCGAAAGCGGTTGTCGAAGCGCTCAAAACCGAGATTTGAAAGTGGTGATAATATGATTTTACTTGTGGACAATTACGACAGCTTTTCCTATAATCTTTATCAGCTTGTGGGCAAGCTCAATCCCGATATAAAAGTTATCCGAAACGACGAGCTGACCGTCGAGCAAATAATCGCGCTCGCTCCGTCACATATTATAATCAGCCCCGGCCCCGGCAAGCCCTCGGACGCGGGTGTCTGCGAGGAGCTTGTGGTGAAAGCTGCGGGGAAAATTCCCGTGCTCGGCGTTTGTCTCGGGCATCAGGCAATCTGCGAGGCTTTCGGCGCGAAAATTATTCACGCGAAGCAGCTTATGCACGGCAAAAAATCCGTGATAACCGCCGACAAATCCTGCGCGCTGTTCAAGGGGATTGATGGTGCGTTCGAGATTGCGCGCTATCACTCGCTTGCTGCCGATGAAAACGGTTTTCCCGAGTGTCTGAAAATCACGGCGAAAACCACGGACGGTGAGATTATGGCGGTTCAACACGAGCGTTTCCCCGTTTACGGCGTGCAGTTTCACCCCGAGAGCATTCTCACGCAGCACGGTGAGGTTATGATGAAGAACTTTTTGAGCGAGGTTATTTGATGAATATTTTGGAAGAAATAGCGGAAAAAACGCGCGAGCGCATTGCCGAAAAGGCGAAGGAAATTCCGCTTTCGGAGGTTCGCGAGGCGGCGGAAAAGCTGCCGAAAACGGACGATTTTCCCTTTAAAAAAGCGCTTTCGGGCGAGGACATCGCGTTTATCTGCGAGGTGAAACGCGCGTCGCCTTCAAAGGGGATAATCGCGGAGGATTTCCCGTATTTGCCCATTGCGCGTGACTACGAAAAAGCGGGCGCGGCGGCGATTTCCTGCTTAACCGAGCCGTTTTGGTTCAAGGGAAGCGACGCGATTTTGCGGGAAATCACAAGCACCGTGAAAATCCCCGTTTTGCGCAAGGACTTCACGATTTCCGATTATATGATTTACGAGGCGAAAATTCTCGGCGCGTCGGCGGTGCTGCTGATATCGTCGATTTTGTCCAAAGAACAGCTCTCCGAGTACCTCGATTTGGCGCACTCACTCGGGCTTTCCGTGCTTGTGGAGTGCCGTGATGAAGCGGAAACCGAGGCTGCCGTGAATCTTGGGGCGCAGATTATCGGCGTGAACAACCGCGATTTGCGGAATTTCTCGGTTGATTTCACGAAAAGCGGCAAGCTCCGCGAGCTTGTTCCGAGCGACAGAATTTTCGTGTCGGAAAGCGGCGTGAAAACCGCAGAGGACGTGGCGGCGCTGCGAAAAGTCAACGCAAACGCCGCGCTTATCGGTGAAACGCTGATGCGCGCCACAGACAAAACCGCAAAGCTGCGCGAATTGAGGGGATTTTGATGAAGATAAAAATTTGCGGGCTGTTTCGAGATGAGGACATCGATTTTGTGAACGAGGCGCTGCCCGATTACGCGGGATTTGTGCTGAATTTTCCGAAAAGTCACCGCAATATTTCGCTTAACCAAGCCGAATTGCTCAAAGGGCGGCTTGACTCTCGGATACAAGCGGTCGGGGTTTTTGTGGACGCGCCGATTGATTATATCGAGGAGGCAGCGCGGCGCAAAATTATCGATATCGTGCAGCTCCACGGGAGCGAAAACGCCGATTATATCGCGGAATTACGGCGGCGCGTTCCCCTGCCGATAATACGCGCGGTCAGGGTTGACGGGAGCGAAATCAAGCCGCTCGGCGCGGATTTTCTGCTTCTCGACAGCGGCAAGGGCACGGGAAAACAGTTTGACCACACGCTGATTTGCCCCGAGAAAATCAAAGTGCCGTTTTTCATCGCGGGCGGAATTACCCCCGAGACAATACCCGAGCTTGCGCGGTTTGAGCCGTTTGGTGTTGACATCTCGGGCGGTGTTGAAACGGACAAAGTGAAAGACCGCGGGAAAATTCTCGCGGCGGTGAGAATGGCAAGAGAATTAACATGAAAGGGAAAGCGGTATGATTTCTACAAAGACAAAAAATAAACCGAGGCTTCGATGGCTGAAAATAGTCGCTATAGTTCTGGCAGCGCTGGTTTTGCTGTTTACGGCGGCGACAGTTGTTGTTACGGTGCTGATGAACAAGAAATTCGGGCGCGCGGATTACACCCCGCAGGAGGTTAGCGCGGATTATCACTACGCGCATTACGAGAACGACTACCCGCGGGTGAACGTGAGCTTTAAATCAGGCGAAAACACGCTTCAGGGCTACATCTACGGCGCGGAGAACAACAAGGGGCTGCTGGTTTTCGCACATGGGATAAGCAACGGTCATGAGAACTACTTGAAGACGCTGCTGTGGTTCGTGGACAACGGCTGGCGGGTGTTCGCATACGACGCTACCGGCAGCGGACACAGCGAGGGTGCAGGCACAAAGGGGCTTCCGCAGTCAGCGCTGGACTTGGACGCGGCTTTGAAATACATAGAAGCCGACTCGGAGCTTTCCGCTCTGCCGCGGTTTCTTATGGGACACAGCTGGGGCGGCTACGCGGTGACGGCGGTGCTGAATTTCGGGCATAAGGTGGACGGTGTGGCAAGCGTTTCAGGTTATGCAGTGCCTGTCGAAATGCTTTACGAGTATGCAAAAAAGTATGTCGGGGACGCAAGATTTTTGATTTACCCGTCGATTTGTCTGTATAATCAGGTGATGTTCGGAGAGTACGCGGGACTTTCAGCCGTGGACGGCATTAACAGCACGGACGTTCCGGTTCTTATCTTCCACGGAACCAATGACAACACCATCTTCTATGACGGAGCGTCGATAATAAAAAAGCGCGAATTTATCACAAACCCGAACGTGGAGTACATCACGCTGGATGGCTGCTCGCATAAAGGAATGTTCGACACTCCGGAGGCTATCGTAATCAAGGAAGATATCACGGAAGCCGTGAGCACTTTGAAGCAGCAGGGCAAAACGAGCGAAAGCGAGCTTGCCGCTGTGTATCAGTCTGCTGACCTTGACGCGGTAAATCAGCCGAATGTTGAGTTTTTGTCGCAGATTGAGAGCTTTTTTGAAAAAATTCTTGATAAACAATAACGGAAAGGAAATAAAACTATGTCAAACGGAAGATACGGCGATTTCGGCGGGCAGTACGTCCCCGAAACCCTGATGAACGAAATTCACAAGCTGGAAGAGGCTTACGAGCACTTCTCGAAGGACCCCGATTTTATCGCGGAGCTGGATAAACTCAACCGCGAGTACGCGAACAGACCGTCGCTTCTCTACTACGCGGAGAAGATGACGCGCGACCTCGGCGGCGCGAAAATCTACTTCAAGCGCGAGGATTTGAACCACACCGGTTCGCATAAAATCAACAATGTTCTCGGGCAATGTTTGCTTGCCAAAAAAATGGGCAAAACGCGCATTATCGCCGAGACGGGTGCCGGTCAGCACGGCGTTGCGGCGGCAACAGCAGCGGCTTTGATGGATTTGGAATGCGAGATTTTTATGGGTAAAGAAGATACCATTCGCCAAGCGCTTAACGTGTACCGAATGGAGCTTCTCGGAGCAAAGGTTCACCCCGTCACCACGGGCACGATGACGCTCAAGGACGCGGTTAACGAGGCAATGCGCGACTGGTCGAGCCGTGTGGACGACACGCTTTACGTTCTCGGCTCGGTTATGGGCCCGCACCCGTTCCCGATGATGGTTCGCGACTTTCAGAGCGTTATCTCGAGAGAAGCGCGCGAGCAAATTCTCGAGCTTGAGGGCAAGCTCCCGACGGCGGTTATGGCGTGCGTGGGCGGCGGCTCGAACGCGATGGGAATGTTCTACAATTTCATAGGCGACAAGGACGTGCGTCTAATCGGCTGCGAGGCAGCGGGACGCGGTGTTCACACGGGTGAAACTGCCGCGACAATCGCCACCGGCAGCGTCGGCGTTTTCCACGGAATGAAATCGCTTTTCTGCCAGAACGAGTACGGGCAGATTGCTCCCGTTTACTCGATTTCCGCAGGACTTGACTATCCGGGAATTGGTCCCGAGCACGCTTATCTGCACTCAATCGGCAGAGCCGAGTATGTTCCCGTAACGGACGATGAAGCGGTGAACGCGTTTGAGTACATCGCGAGAACCGAGGGCATTATCTGCGCGGTTGAGAGCGCGCACGCGGTTGCACACCTGATGAAAATTGCCCCCACGATGAAGAAGGACGACATCATAATCTGCTGTTTAAGCGGGCGCGGTGACAAGGACGTTGCGGCGATTGCGCGTTACCGCGGGATTGATTTGCACGAATAAGAAAGGATTGTTTGAGATGAACAGAATAGAAAATGCGTTTAAAAAAGGCAAGGCGTTCGTCGGCTTTCTGACGGCGGGCGACCCCACGTTTGACAGCTCGTTCGAGAACATTATGGCGGCGGTGAAAGCGGGCGCGGATATGATGGAAATCGGTATTCCGTTCTCCGACCCGATTGCCGAGGGTGTGGTAATTCAAGGCGCGGATTTGCGCGCGCTGCAAGTGGGAATGACCACCGACCGCGCCTTTGAGCTGGCGGAAAAAGTGCGTAAGGAAACCGACATTCCGCTGGTGTTTATGACCTACCTGAACCCCGTGTTCAAGTACGGCTACGACAGATTTTTCGCACGCTGCAAGGAAATCGGCGTGGACGGATTGATTTGCCCCGATATGCCGTTTGAGGAAAAGGACGAGGCGGACGAAATCGCGAAAAAGTACGGCATTTCGATAATCTCGATGATTGCCCCGACCAGCGAAGCGCGCATAAAGTCAATCGCCGAGAGCGCCGAAGGATTTTTGTACATTGTAAGCTCGATGGGAGTTACCGGCGTGAGAAGCGAGATAAAAACCGACCTCGCGGCGATTATGGAGAGCGTGAATAAGTACAAAAAAGTTCCCGCGGCAATCGGCTTCGGCGTTTCCACACCCGAGCAAGCCGAGAAAATGGCGGCACTTTCGGACGGCGTTATCGTCGGCTCGGCGATAGTCAGAATTGTCGAAAAATACGGCGAGAAGGCGGCTCCCGAGATTTATAATTTCGTGAAATCGATGACGGACGCGGTGCATAAAATGTGAGATTTTTCCTAAAATAAATGACAAAAATTCCCCGAAATTGCTCGGGGAGTTTTTGTTATTGTGAGAATGAGTTTTCGGAGAGATTTTCGCTTTGAAATCCGCGCGATAAATTTAGCTTCTTTCAAATATTTCTATGAGTGATAATTTCATCGTCCTTCTATGACTTTGATGTTTTTAATGATTGGAAAAACACAGTTAAGGAGTCACATATTTTACATTCAACTTCCTTTTCAAAATCATAGATAAACAAATATCCCTCTTTTAAATTAACATATAATGGTAACTGCATGCTTCCATAGTGTCCAATCTGTATTCCATATGATAAATCATTTTCGATTCCATACAAAAATAAGTTTTCAATATTTGTAAATTCATCTATCAGATATAACACTACTAAATTTCCATTAAAAAAACCTTGTAAATCCAAGAATAAAAAAGATTGATAATATTCCTTCACTTCATCATTTAATAAATAACCTAAACGTTGCTCAATTTTAGAAAAATCTACTTTGATATCATTTTTTTCATATTTCCATTGAATATAATCATCTTCATTTGCTTGCCCAAAATATAATCTTGATTCCTCTTCATCACAAGGAACCATAGGATATGTTCCTCTATTTTCAATCCACTCTGAAGTATATTTTTCCAAATATTCTTGTAATTGCTTAATCATAATAAATAATCCTCCATAAAATTATATTGTATTGCTCATTATACCACAACCAACCAAAAATTTCAATACAAAAAAGCAAAGCCGCCTGTTTCCGGCGGCTTGTTGTTTTGGTATCATGAGCGACTTGCCCGAAATCGCTCATTGCGCGGACGAAGTTTTGAGGAATTATTTCACCCTTTATCCCGCGAAAATGAAATACTATACTTAAAATTCTTTCCGTCATACACCGTATATTTTGAATTGACAAATTTTGCGCGACCATATTGCATTGTGATTTCCTCATCATCAATTTTTACTGTAACACCGTCATTGTTTATATCGATGATTTTCAATATATTTTCATTGCCGTTAATGCTCTCTCTTTTCCAATGCCCATTATAATCCTCATAAAAAACATCACCGGCAGAAACCGAAAAAGTTTCAGAAAAAGAGCCGCTGCCCAAATCCTGTCCATCTATTCCGGTGCCGCTGTATGACGATAGAACAGTCATCGTACAGCCTGTTTTTCCACACCCCGAAAGGCAAAATATAATCGCACATACAAATATCACCAAAATCGCATTTCTGATTTTCATAAACTTCCTCCTCAAGTTCCGATTTACTAATAATACCCGTCAATCTTGGAAAAAGTTGCAAAAAAGCCGCCAAATTTTGATATGCACCCCAAAAGTTAGACACTTTTGGAGGTGCATATTTTTATGGGCA
>CAZKBF010000017.1:0-54048 GCA_964551225.1 uncultured Ruminococcus sp. | reverse complement strand
TTTGCCCATAAAAATATGCACCTCCAAAAGTGTCTAACTTTTGGGGTGCATATCAGAAATCCGGCGGTTCTTTTTTTAAAACTATTGCATATTTTGTCGAAAAATGTTATAATGAAAGAAAAAAGTTGAGGAGAAAAATATGCGTCCGATTGCGATAACTTTGGCTTTTAGCGCGGCAGGTGCGATAACCGTCTGCGCGATTTTCAGGATTTTCCCGTTGCTTTTCCCGATTTTCTGCGGCTTTGCGCTTGCGCTGAACCTCTTGATTTGGGGGATTTTGTGGATTTTCTCGCTTTTCGTCAACAAGAACAAGGTGTACGAGAAGCCGTCCAAGTTTTATAGCGCAATCCTGAATTTCGGCTACGCGTATATCTGCGAGGGCGCGCGGCTGAAGATAAAGACGAGCGGTCTCGAGAAGCTGCCCGATGAGCCGTTTTTGCTGGTGTCAAATCACATGTCGCAGCTGGACAATATGGTGCAGTGCCTTGCGCTGAAGCCGCGAGCGATGGCGTATATCACAAAGCAGTCAATCTTCAAAATCCCGATTGTCGGCAGAACGATAACGCGGTGCTGTTATATGCCGATTGACCGCAAGAGCCTGAAAGCGGGAAAAGGCGCGGTTGAGTTGGCGGAGGATTACATAAAGCGGGGCGCGCTATCGGTCGGCGTTTTTCCCGAGGGAACGCGCGGTGACGGGAAAACGCTCGGGAAGTTTCACGCGGGCTGCTTTAAAATCGCGCTGAAAACGGGCTGCCCGATTGTTGTCGCGGCAATTCGCGGAACAAAAGAAGCACACGAGCGCACGCCGTGGTTAAGCACGGAGGTTCGGTTTGATATAATCGAGGTGTTAAGCCCCGAGGGACGCAAATCCGTGGAGCTGTCGGAGCTGGTGCGGGAGAAGATTACGGGGTTTTTGGGACATTCGGGAGAATAATATGTTCAAATTTTTATCAGCTTCAAACGCCGAAGTGACAAGGTATGTAAAGCTTGAAAACTGCGAAACGGGAAAGATTGAAGTGTGCTTTGACGACTCGGACTTACGCCACGAACACCAGAAAGGTTTTGAGTTTATGCAGGTCGGGAGCGTGTATGACTGCAAAATACTTTTGTTTGGCATAGCGATTGATTTATCCGATGATGAAGCAATAGAACAAAGTTGGATTTTGTGTAGAACTACCGCAAGGGAATTACTTGTATGCGAAACTATTGATAGTAATTTTTCTGTCGGAAATCGCAAATTTTTACAGACTATATTATGTTGATATTGATAATGTAGCGGCTCTGAATGATTGCAGAAGATTTGTTTTCAGATGCTCTCGAAAGGATTTGATTCAGGTTAATGACGTAATATATCCGGGTTTTTTGTGAGTTGATATTAAGCCCCGAGGGACGCAAATCCGTGGAGCTGTCGGAGATGGTGCGGGAGAAGATTACGGGGTTTTTGGGACATTCGGGAGGATAAAATGCACAAATTGTTATTCGCATCAGACGGAATAATGACAAGGCATGTTAAATTAGAAAATTGCGAAACTGGAAAGGTGGAACTATGTTTTGATGATTCAGACCTTCGTCATGATAATCAGAAGGATTTCTGGTTTATGAAAATCGGTTGTAAATATGAATGTAAAATACTTTTGTTTGGTCTCGCATACGACTTGTCCGAGGTTAATGAAGAAAGTTGCATTATATGTGAAACCATAGGTTGGGATTTATCCATAGGCAATCTTAAAGTGCTTCAGGTTGAGAATAATGGAAATATATATTATGTTGCAATGGACGACGTAAAAAATATTAAAAATATAAACCGATTTGCTTTCGATTTCTCTCGAAAAGACTTGATTCAAGTTGATGACGTAGTTCATCCGAGGTTTTTGTGAGAGTTGATTTTTGACAGGACAAGACTTTTTGAATACAGAAGAACTAAAAAATTACATAAACGGAGGGAATTTATATGACAATAGCACTTTACAACCCGCTTGCAAGTAACGGTCGCGGACGTGAAAACGCGGCAAAGCTCGCGGAGATTCTCGACGAGCAAATTTCGTTCAAGGATATCCGCGAAACTAAAATTTCCGATATCCCCGCCGAGGACAAAATCGTGATTTGCGGCGGCGACGGCACAATCAGCCATTTTGTCAACACATTCGGCGAGCCGGAGCGCGATATCTATTATTATGCCGCGGGTTCGGGCAACGATTTCACCCGTGATATCGGCGAAAACGGTGTTATTCTGCTCAACCCGTATCTGAAAAATCTCCCCACGGTTGAGGTCAAGGGGAAGAGCTACAAGGTGCTGAACGGCGTTGGATACGGAATTGACGGGTATTGCTGCGAGGTTGGCGATGAACAGCGCGCGAAAAATCCCGGCAAGGAGATAAACTACTCGGGAATTGCGATAAAAGGTCTGCTGTTTCATTTCAAGCCCGCAAATGCCACAGTAACGGTTGACGGCAAGGAGCACAAATTCAAGAAGGTTTGGCTTGCGCCCGCGATGAACGGCAGATATTACGGCGGGGGAATGTGCATTGCTCCCGAGCAGGACAGGCTGAACGCCGAGAGAAAGCTGTCGGTTGTGGTTATGCACGGCTCGGGCAAGCTCAAAACGCTGGTTGTTTTCCCGTCAATTTTCAAGGGCGAACACGTCAAGCACAAGGAAATGGTTGAAATCCTCACGGGACACACAATCGAGGTGAAATTTGACCGCCCGACCGCGCTTCAGGTTGACGGCGAAACGATAAAAAGTGTCGAGAGCTATGTTATTAAAAGCTCGGCGGTCGCGGGGAAAGAGAAGGAGTTTGCCGAGGCGAAGTGAGGGTGAAGTGGTGCTTTTGAGAGGGTGGCGTTATGACACGACAGGAATTTCTTGACTATGCTTCAAAGCAAATTAAATCCGGTTTTAAATCCGAGAAGGGATACGACCTTGAAAAGCTGGACAAAAAGCTGCATCAATTATATCCCGAGCCATTTAATTCGCGAAAAATGCTGGATTATTATCAATGTATTGGTCTTTTTGGACTTTGGAAAGCTGAAAAACATTCAGGAGATATCCTTTACTTTGACTTGAGGTTTCTTGAATTAAGCGTCTTGAAAAATGTAATATACATTGAACGCCCCTGCGAAAGTATAGGTTATTGGGAAGATATCGGAAGCGTAGTTGCGTCTGCCGCCGAAATTAAAAATTCAGCGGGTACGGTTGAATACATCTTCATATCCGAAAAGGGAGAGTTTTATAACGACCGTCACTTCTTAATCGCCGACTCGACAGATAGTTTTTTTGATTATATCGCGAATGTTGAATATGATTTTCACCCGATTATCGGCAAAAGAACCTATGATTTTTTGACCGCAGCGGGCTGGTATGATGGCAGAGCGGAAGACGTTTCTTCGGTTTATAGTGCGTTTCTTGAAAAAGGAATCGAGCTTACACAAAAGCAGCTTGATTTTATTGCCGAATTCAGCGGATTGAGTTTTGATTTTAATAGTGTTGATGTCGGAATTGAACTTTATGATTTGAAAGCCCTGATTGAGGGAGAACCTGATTTCAACAAAGAAATCTCCTGCATTATCATAAACAGGGTTTATAAAAATATAATAAAAGTCGGGGATAGAGGTATGATAGGCGAATTCTATCTTGAATCGGATGGACTTCTATTAGACGAATGGTATTTTCCAATGGGAAGAACAACTTTGGAGTGCATAAATCATCTATTTAATTGTATTCCTGAAAGCTGGAAGATTAAACCTGCTAATGCTGATTATTTGAATTTGAGGTGAATTAAATGCAGTCTGAAAACAAAATTGTCCGCAGAATTTCGGGAAAAGAAATCGCGGGGGCGATTGACTTGAGCTGGGAAGTTTTCCTGCAGTTTGAAGCGCCCGAGTACAGCGAGGAGGGCGTCCGCACGTTCAGAGAGTCGCTTGACGACAAGGAGCGCGCGGCTTCGCTTGACTGGTTCGGCGCGTTTGAGGACGGGCGGCTTGTCGGGACAATTTCGGTTCGCGAGCCTTGCCATCTTGGCGGATTTTTCGTCAAAGCGGACTGCCACGGCAAGGGTTACGGGAGAATGCTTTTTGAGGCGGTGAAGCGCGAGTACCCGAACCGTGCGATTACCGTAAATTCCTCGCCATACGCTGTCCCGATTTACGAGCACTTGGGCTTTCGCGCAACCGACACCGAGCAAACGGTCACGGGAGTGCGCTTTACACCTATGATTTTCGGCGAATAAAAAAAGAGGCAAAACCGAGTTTTCGGATTTGCCTTTTTGTTATTTTACAGAGGGAATTTGCTGGGTAATGCAGTGGATATTGCCGCCGCCCGTGAGGATATCCCGCGCGTAAATCGGGATAATTTCGCGCTCGGGGAACAGCTCCGCGAGAGTTTTCCGCGCGCGCTCGTCGTTTTCGTCACCGAAAAACGGCATCACAATCGCTTTGTTCGCGATGTAAAAGTTAACGTAGGACGCGGCAAGGCGCTCGCCGACGGTTCTTGTCGGCTCGAAATCCATTGTATCAAGCCCGCCGCACTCTTCCTCGGTCACATAAATCGGCTTCGGGAGATACAGCTTGTGCACCTTGATTTTGCGCCCTTTCGCGTCGGTTGAGTTTTCGAGAATGTCAAGACAGCTTTTCGAGAGCGCGTACTGCGGGTCGTTTTCGTCATCGGTCCACGCGAGAACAACCTCGGCGGGCTTCACAAACGCGCAGATATTATCGACGTGCTCGTCGGTTTCATCGTGGAAAATGCCGTTTTTAAGCCAAATTACCTTCGTTATCCCGAGGCACTCCGCGAGTTTTTCCTCAATCTCGGCTTTGGTGAGTTCGGGATTTCTGCCGCGGCTCAAAAGGCAAGCCTCGGTTGTAATCAGCGTGCCCTCGCCGTCCGTGTGGATTGAGCCGCCTTCGAGGACAAACCCGCTCATATCGTACATATCGACGTCAAACAAATCGCAGAGCTTTCGCGCCATTTTGTCGTCCTTGTCCCACGGGAAATAAAGCCCGTTTTCGAGACCGCCCCACGCGTTGAAACTCCAGTTTATACCGCGGATTTCCTTGCCGTTTGTGACAAAGGTCGGCGCGTAATCTCTCGCCCAAGAGTCGTTGCTGGACATCTCGACAACGCGAATGTTCTCGGGCAACAGGTATCGCGCGTTTTCGTACTGCTCAAAGGACGCGCAGACGGTGACCTTTTCGCTTTTCGCGATAGCCTTGCAAACCTCGGCGAACGCTTTCCGTGCCTTATAGCCGCCGTAAGCCCAAGAGTCGCTCCTCTCGGGAAAAATCAGAATACAGCCCGAGTGCGGCGAAAATTCAGCGGGCATATAAAAACCGTCGTCACGCGGCTTGCTGTTCAAAACTTTCATAATTTCTTCCTTTTGTGGTTAATATAAAATTGTTCAAAACTAATTATATCACACAATTACATAAAAATCAAGTTGACAAAATAGTGAAAATATGGTATAATAAATATAACTATGTGAAAGGGGATTTTTATGGTACAATATGATGAAACAAGGTTAGCGATGGAAGCGCTTGAACCGCAGCTTGAGGAGCTTCGCGGCGCTTTGAACCTTGACGGAATAAAAATAAAGCTCGACGAGCTTGAGATGAAAACAACCGAGCCGAAATTCTGGGACGATGCGGAAAAATCGGGCGCGGTTATGCAGCAAATCGGACGTTACAAGCAGATTATCAGCGATTTCGAGAAGCTCAAAAACGACCGCGAGGAAGTTTTGACGATGATTGAGCTTGCCGAGGAAGAAAACGACGAGTCGATGGCGGACGAGGTTAAACAGCTCGGTGAAGCTGTTAAGACCGCTTATGAGGAGCAGAAGCTCGGAACGCTGCTCAAGGGCGAGTACGACAGCTGCAACGCGATTTTGTCGTTCCACGCGGGCGCGGGCGGCACGGAAGCGCAGGATTGGGTTTCTATGCTGGTGAGAATGTACACAAAATGGGCGGACAGACACGGCTTCAAAACCGAGGTGCTCGACATACTTGACGGCGACGAGGCGGGCATCAAGAGCGCGTCTATCCATATCGAGGGCTACAACGCCTACGGTTTCCTGAAAAGCGAGCACGGCGTTCACCGTTTGGTGCGCGTTTCACCGTTTGACGCTGCGGGCAGACGCCACACGAGCTTTGCGTCGGTTGAGGTAATGCCTGAAATCGAGAAGGACGTTTCGGTTGAAATCCGTCCCGAGGATATTGAAATGGAAGTTTATCGTGCAAGCGGCGCGGGCGGTCAGCACATCAACAAGACAAGCTCTGCGGTTCGTTTGATACACAAGCCTACCGGTATCGTCACGGCTTGCCAGACGCAGCGTTCGCAGGTGCAAAACCGTGATTTCGCGATGAAAATGTTGATGTCGAAGCTCATTCAGATTAAGGAGCAGGAGCACCTCGACAAAATCAGCGATATCAAGGGTGAACAGCTCAAAATCGAGTGGGGAAGCCAAATTCGCTCGTATGTATTTATGCCGTACACGCTCGCGAAAGACCACCGCACGAGCTTTGAAAGCGGCAATATAAACGCGGTTATGGACGGCGACATCGATGGATTTATAAACGCGTTCCTCAAGGCAAAGAGCCTCGGTGAAATCTGATTTTATGGAGAAAAACGAAATAATCCCGCTTAAAATCACGGGACTAACCTCCGAGGGCAGCGGAATTGCGCGCTTTGACGGAAAGGCGGTTTTTGTGCCGTTTGCGGCGGTTGGTGACGAGATTGAAGCACGGGTGCTGAAGGACTGCAAAAGCTACGCCTACGCGAAAATCGAGCGCATTATAAAGCCGTCCGAGGACAGAATAGAGAATGATTGCCCTGTTTTCGGGAAATGCGGCGGCTGCGCGTTTCGGCACATCAATTACAGCGCGGAGCTTCGCGCAAAGGAGAGCATTGTCCGCGACGCGTTTGAGCGGATTGGGAAGCTAAATCCCGAGTTCAGACCGATTGAGTGCGGAGATACCGCCGAGCGTTATCGAAACAAGCTGCAAATGCCCGTGGCAAAGGTTGACGGGAAAATCGCGGCGGGATTTTTCGCGCAGAGAAGTCATCGGCTGATACCCGTTTGCGACTGCAAGCTCCAGCCCGAGATATTCTCGGAAATCACGGAATATATTGTAAAAGAAGCGGCAGCGCTGAAGATTTCCGCGTACAACGAGGAAAAGCACGACGGAGTTTTTCGGCACATTTTCCTGCGAAAAGCCGCGAATAAAGCGGACGGCGGACTTTGCTGCGTTTTGGTTGCCCGGAGAAATGTACCCGAGTTCAAGGCGCTTGCGAGAAAAATTTCGGAGAAATTTCCCGAGGTAACGGGCGTTGTGCTCAACATAAATCCCGAAAAAACCAACGTAATTCTCGGCGAAAAGGAAATTCTGCTCTGCGGACGCGCGGAGATTTTTGATGAAATGTGCGGCGTTTTGCTGAAGATATCGCCGAAGTCGTTTTATCAGGTAAACACAAACGCTGCCGAAAAGCTGTACAGGCGAGCGGCGGATTTCGCGGGAAAAGCGGAGGTAATTCTCGACTTATACTGCGGGATTGGCGCGGTGGGGCTTTCGATGGCGAAGAACGCGAAAAAGCTGCTCGGCGCGGAGATTGTTGACGAGGCGGTGGAGAACGCTCGGGAAAACGCGCAAAACTGCGGGATAACCAACGCGGAGTTTATCTCGGCGGACGCGAAAATTGCCGCGAAAACGCTCTGCGAGCGGGGAATTTCACCCGATGTAATTCTTCTCGACCCGCCGCGAAAGGGCTGCGACGAGGAAACGCTGAAATCCTGCGCGGCGATGAACCCGAAGCGGATTGTGATGATTTCCTGCAACCCGTCAACAGCGGCGCGCGACTGTAAATTGCTGAACGAAATGGGCTACGAGCCGAAAATCGTGCAGCCGTTTGACCTGTTTCCGAGAACACCGCACGTCGAGTGCGTGACCTTGCTTGAAAAAAATAGATAGAGGTAGCTTATGAATACTGAAAAGAGAGCGAAATCCGGCTTTTCAAGCCGATTGGGATTTGTTTTGGCAGCCGCGGGTTCTGCGGTTGGCTTGGGCAATTTGTGGCGTTTTCCGTATCTTGCGGCGCAGTACGGCGGCGGAATGTTCCTGCTGGTGTATATCATTCTCGCGGTAACTTTTGGCTTCGCGCTTATGATAACCGAGGTTGCGATAGGCAGAAAAACGGGAAAAAGCTGCATAAAGGCGTACGAGGCTTTGAGCAAGAAATTCTCGTTTCTCGGCTATTTTGCGGCGCTCGTGCCGATAATCATTTTCCCGTATTACTGCGTAATCGGCGGCTGGGTTGTGAAGTTTCTCGGAGTTTATATTTCGGGACAAGGCGCGGCGTCGGCGGTTGACGGGTATTTCGGCGAGTTCATCAGCCAAACGGGTGAACCGATTATCTGCCTTGCAATTTTCCTGTTTTTGACAGCACTGGTTGTTCTCCTCGGTGTACAAAAAGGCATCGAGAAAATCAGCAAAATTCTGATGCCCTTGCTGATTTTAATGTCGCTGGGAATGGCGATTTATTCGCTGACGATACCGGGGGCGATGGACGGCTTTTTGTATTATATCAAGCCCGAGATTGAGAATTTCTCGCTGAAAACCGTTGTTGCTGCGATGGGACAGCTGTTCTACTCAATGTCGCTTGCGATGGGAATAATGGTCACCTACGGCTCGTATATGAAAAAAGAGGACAATCTCGAAAAATCCGTCCGCAACATCGAGCTGTTCGATACGGGAATTGCGTTTTTGTCGGGAATGATGATAATTCCTGCGGTATTTGCGTTTTCGGGCGGCGACCCCGAGGCGTTGAAATCCGGACCGACCTTGATGTTCGTGACAATGCCGAAGGTGTTCAACTCAATGCCCGCGGGCAACATTATCGGGTTTATCTTCTTCCTCTTGGTATTTTTCGCGGCACTCACGTCGGCAATATCGCTTATGGAAACGATTGTTTCGATTATCTCGGACAAATTCGGCTGGGGGAGAAAGAAAATCTGCGTTGGCGTAATGATAGCGTCGTTTGCGCTGGCGATACCGTCAACGCTCGGAAACGGCATTTGGTCGGGCTTTACGATACTCGGAATGGATATTTTGAGCTTCTTCGACTTCATCAGCAACAATATTATGATGCCGATTGTAGCTCTCTTGACGGCAATTTTGGTTGGCTTTATCACACGCCCGAAATACGTCTCGGACGAGGTTGAAAGCTCGGGCAAATTCAAAGCAAAGACGATGTATAACATTGTCATCAAGTTTGTTGTTCCCGTTTGTATGGCGGTGATTTTGGTTTCGTCGATAGTCGGTTTCGTTTGATTGATATTTTTCCTTAAAATGTAAAAAAAGTGTTGACAACCTCCTCGGGTTTATGATAAAATAAATTTGAGGAGGTGTTCTTATGGACGAAAAAGAAAAAAATGTTGCCGAGAACAAAAATTCTCCTAAATTAAGTGATGAACAAATCAAGGAGAATGAAGAGAAAATTTGGGATATGAAGCAGGAGCTTGAGGATTATCTCGAAGAGCAGGGAATTTATATCCGGCAATAAGCAAAAAAAAGCCCCTCGATTAGTTTCGAGGGGTTTTTGTTATGCAACGTATGTACCGGTGTAATAGAACTCTAGGATTTGCCGATAATCCCAGCCCCAGTATTTCGCAAGGTTGTTTGCACCGTTTTGGCTGAATCCGACGCCGTGCCCGTAGCCGTATGTAGTGAAGGTGAACTCGTCGGTTGAGGGGTTGTAGTCGATGTCGAAAGCGTTCGAGCGGATATCGAAGCTCATAATTTTCTCGCGGAAAACGCGCCCCGTGATATTGATGGTTTTGCCGTCGGAAACGTATGCGTGATTGCCGCCGATGCTCATTGAGCCGACGTATTTCCCGTCAACGCGCTCGTCGATAACAAACCAATTCTCGGGATTTCCCGAAAGGGAGATGCCGGTTTTGTTGTAGACGCGGGACTTGATATCGCTTGAGGAGAAGGTTTTGGTTCTGCCGTAATTCGGGTCGTACTGCTCGTCCAGCTCGCAGAAAACGCTTTGCAGATACGGATAATCGGTACCCCAAACGGTCTTGCAGGACGCAGTGTAGCCTGCGGAGGACGCCGAGTAAACCGCTTGAATTATCTCGCCGTCGTAGTAAACCGCCTCGCCGAGAACCGACTGAACGAGCAGTCTCGTGGAGTCGGACACATTGCTGCTCAAAATAACGCTTGGCGATTGACCGCGGTCGTTGAAAAATCTCACATAGGTGTACGCCGCGACAGCCTGCGCTTTTATTGCCTCGGGCGCGAAGGAGTTGCCGATTTCGTTTGCAACGATACTCGAGATAATGTCGAGCGCGCTTCCCGAAACGATTGTCCCGTTGTCGTTAACCGTGAGCGTTTCATCGTTAACAGGTCTTTCGATAACACTCGATGAACTTGATGAACTCAATGAACTCGATGAACTAGATGAACTCGATGAACTTGACGAACTCGATGAACTTGATGAACTTGATGAGCTTGATGAACTCGATGAGCTTGACGAACTAGATGAGCTCGATGAACTTGACGAGCTCGATGAACTCGACGAACTCGATGAGCTTGACGAGCTAGACGAACTCGATTCAGGAGGAACGGGGTCATCTACAATCTCGATTCTATCTTTGGAGCTTGACGAAGAGCTTGTTTCCATATCCGAGCCCTGAAGGTTTGCGACAAGCTCGCTCGGCTTGTAAACCGAGTAAACAGGCGCAGCGCAAAGGGCAGGTGCGCCGAACGAAAGCGTTTCGATTTTAACTCCGGCGGTGTTGTCGATTTGGTTGTCGGGGAGGATAAAATCGGTTGTGCCGGTGGCGTGCTGCGGCTGTTCAACGGTTTCGGGAGGAGGCGCTTCCTTGACAACAGGCTCGCCCTCAACCGTTCCCGCGATATTGAACACAAACATATAGACGGCGAAAATGAACAGCGCCGTGAACAGTTTAACAAGTGACAAATTTTTCATAAAAACCTCAATAGTCGTCGGGGCTGTCAACAAGCCCGTTTTCCTTCAAATAGCTGTCAAGACCTTTCACAAGCGACGTATCCCAAGTCCTGCCGTGCCAAAAATAGTCCTTCCCGCCGTAACCGCTGTAAATCTCGTAGTAGCCGTCGAAATATTTCACGCTGTCCTTTTTGGCAATTTTGGACGTGTCAACATTCGGATTTTCGTTCTCGCGAACCTTTCTTGCAACCACAACCAGCCGCAAATCCATATATGTAGACTTATCGCAGGTGGAGAGCGTGAGAAACTCGTCGCCGTACTCGATATCAACGCCTGTTTCGTAAAGACTTCTGTCCATACACTCAACCACAAAATTGAAAAATTCCGACTGATTTTTGAAATAATTCGTGCTGTTGTACTTGAACACCTCGCCGTCCTTTGGCAGCCAGTTTACGAGGAAAACCGAGATAATCTTGTATTTTGCGTTGCCGTAGAGCGTGTTAAACTCGATAACGGGCGACATTTTCAGAAACTCGATATCGTTCTTGTAATTTTGCAATGCCGAGAATTGATATTTCAGCAGCATATTGTGCCCGTAGATAACGGTATTCTGCGGCATACCCTCGGAGGTAATCTTTCCGCGGTAATCCGCGAAAAGAGTTCCCTCGAAAACCTCTTGCTTATCGAAGTTGCGGTGGAGGTAAAAGTCGTTGTCAACGGTCTGCATAACGGGGTAATCGACGTTTGTGCCGGGGATATTCAGCCAGCCGATGAAATCGTTGTTCTGCGCGTAAAGCGCGGCGTACTCGTCGTTGATTGCGCCTGTCGGGAGCTGTTCAATTTCCTGCGTTGTCGGGATACGGTTTTTCAGTTCAACAAGGTGAGCGGGAGTAGCGGTTTGGCTGCCGTTCTCGTCAACATAGTTGTCGTGACCGCCGAAATTTTTCGAGAACCACAAAATCAAAACGACAACCGCGCAAACCAGCACAACAAGCGCCGTGAGAAACACGATTTTCCGCATAATTTCAGCGGTTGAGTCGCCCTTACGCGGGAAAAGCGTGTTTATAAGATTTTTCCAAAAACCCTGTTTTTTAGGGGATTTCTTTTTGTTTTTGTTGCCTTTGGGAGCCAAGCCCATGTCCATTTCAGTCATGGAGCAATCCTTTCTCCATCAAGGGTTCTCTTTCTTATAGCCTTGAATAATGCTCTCGTCCCAGCCTCTGCCTTTCCACTCGCCGCCGTGGATTTCGTAATAAAGGTCGTAGAAAAGGGGACTCGGGTTAGCGTAAGCCTTTGACACGTCAACGGTTTCGCTCTCACCCTCACGGGTTTCGCGAGCGAACAAAACCCAGCGCAAATCGGCATTTCCGTAAGCGGTGCCGAGCACGCAGGTTGAAAGCGTCATCAAATGGTCGCCGTACTTGAGGTCAACATCGGGGTTGATAAAGGTTGAGCGGTCGAGCACATTTGCGCAATAGTCGTCAAATTCAGATTTTGTGGCGAAATCGTGGACAACGTGATATCTGAAGATATCGTCCGTGTTGGCGTTGACCTTAACAAGCATTCCGCCGAAAATCTTGTAGGTTGAGGTTTTGTAGAGCGTGCTGAAGGTTATGGTCGGGTGCTCCTTGTAGAAGCTGATATCGTTGTGGTCAGCCTGCGAAACTGCGTAGTTAAAGTAGTAGATGAGCTTTCCGAAATACTCGCCCGATTGCATATTATGGCCGTAAATAACAAGATTTCCGGACTGATTGTCGGCGGTAATTTTGTTTCGGTAATCCAAAAAGAGTGAACCCGAGCGGCTGTTTTCTTTCCTGAAATTGCGGTAAAGGTAATAGTCGTTGTCCTCGCCTTGAAGCACGGGATAATCGATGAAATCCTCGTTGCCGACGGTAAGCCAGCCAACGATATCATCGTTGATTTCTTTAAGCGGGATAAACTTCTCAAGTATTTCAGGATTTTCCTTGATAATTTCCTCGCGGCTCTCGGTGTTGATTTCAACCTTTGAAGCAGCCGTGCCGTGATACAGCTCGGTAATTTCCTTGTTAAGCGAGTTGTCTGTGACGCGGTTAACCTGCGCGAGAATAAGGTTTGTGACGCTTACAATGAGTGTAATAAGCGCTGCCAAAAACACGATTTTTCTGATAATCTCCGTGGGCTTGTCGCCCTTCCACGGAATGAGATATTTCAAAATCCTGATAAAGATATTTTCTTTTTCTGAAGTATTTGCCATAGTAAACTCCTTTCGGGAGTGAGAGTTATTGTCCGTTATAGCTCAAAAGCTTGGACTTGTCCCAAACGCTTCCTGTCCACGAACCGCCGATGATGTCATAATAGTAGTCAAACAATTTCGGCTGATAGTTTCGATAAGCCTTGGAAGTATCGACGTATTCGCTCTCGCCATCGCGAACCTTGCGCGCAAAGAGCACCCAGCGTGTATCAACTTCTCTGCCGAGCGGCCACCAGCAGGTTGAGAGCGTGAGCAGCTCGTCTCCGTAGGTGAGGTCAACATCGGTGAAGAACCAGCTTCTGTCCATAACCTCGAGGATAAAGTTGTTGAAATCGTTGACGTCGGTGAACTTGGTTTTGTCAACGTATCTGAAAACCTCGCCGTATTTGGTCTGCGTGTTGGCAACCATACCCGCGAAAATCTTGTAGGTCGCGCAGCCGCCGTCGGGTGTAGCCATCATAATCGTGGGGTGAACCTTGTAGAAAGCGATAGGCTCGCTGGAAGCGTCGTAGGGAACGTAGTGATTGACGTAAGCGAAAAATTCTCCCGTGTGCATATTATGCCCAAAAAGAATGGTATTGTCATCGGTTCCGTCCCATTTGTTGAGATAACTCGAGAAAATTGTTCCCGAAACGGATTCGTTTCCGTTAAAATCGTGGTTGAGGTAATAGTTGTTGTCCGTTCCGACAACAACGGGGTTGTTGATAAGCGTGCCGGTGATTTTAATCCAACCGCGAACGTCGGGATTGATTTCCTTGAGCGCGTTGAAATCGATATCAAGCGGTATGTTGACAACGGGCGTGAGGTCGATGTATTCGGGTTCTTCGGTACCCGCCGAGGTAACCTCCGTCATAATCGGATTGTCGATTTGCTGCGGGACAGTGTACGACTGCTGAAGCGAGGAATCGACGGTTTCACCCGCAATATTGATGATATTGTTGTTGGTTTTCGCGCCATTATTGAGGCTGAAAAGCTGGTAGCCGAGGAAAATGAGCGAGCCGATAAGCGCGGCAACCGCAAACAGCAAAAACGCTTTTCTTGCCTTTTCGCCCGTGGAGTCGTCCGCTTGGGGCAGAACCGCGGCGACAACTCCCGCAAAGCCCTTTTTCTTGGGGGATTTTCTGCCTTTAATTTTGTCGTTTGTGCTGCGATTGTTTTTGTTGACAGGCTTTCGTGTTTTTGAGGACTTGCCTGCGTTGCTGTCAAAATCGTCCAAATTAGCCATTTTTATTCCTCCGTGTAATGTAAAATTTTATTGTAAATTCAAATCTTTTTCGATAACCGAAACAAGCTGTTCGAGAGCGGTTTCACACGCTTTTGCCCGAACCTGCTCGCGGTCTCCGTCAAACAAAAAACGTTGGGCGAGAGCAGCCTTTTCGGAGCAAACCGCGATGAAAACCTCGCCGACGGGGTGCTCGGGGCTGTCGCCCGTGGGACCGGCAACACCGGTTGTCGAAACCGCGTAATCCGCGCCCGAGAGCGTTCTCACGCCGCGTGCCATCTCTTTTGCGCAGCTTTTGCTGTACTCGGAGAACTCCGCGAGCGTTTCGTCGGACACCTTGAGAATTTCGCTTTTAATCCTGTTTGAGTAGGAGCAAATCCCGAGCTCAATAACCGACGAGCTTCCCGAAACGCTTGTGATTGCCGCGGAAATCATACCGCCCGTGCAGCTTTCCGCCGTCGAAACTTTTTTCCCGTTTTCCTTGCAAAGCGTGACGAGCTTTTGCGCCAAAAACGCGATTTTTTCGTAAATTTTTTCGTTCATAAATAATACCCGATAAATGCGAAAAAGGTTTCAGGTTACTCCAAAAAGATTGTTTTTTCGCCGTATCTGAAGCGCTTGACCTCGGTTTTCTCAACCGCCTCGTCAATCATTTTGTCGAAATCGAAGCTGCTTTCCGCCGCGATAATTTCATCGAGCGTAGGCTTTGTGCGCGGGTGCTTGGGCGAAAATACCGTGCAGCAGTCCTCGTAGGGGAGAATCGAGGTTTCGTAGGTGCCGATTTTGCGGGAAATCTCGGTGATTTCGATTTTGTCCATACCGATAACCGGTCTGAATACGGGAAATTCAGCCGCAGCGTTTGTGCAGCCGAGCGCCGAGAGCGTCTGTGAAGCGACTTGTGCAAGGCTCTCGCCCGTGATAATCGCGCCGTATTTATCGCGCTTGCAGACCTTGTTTGCGATTTTAACCATCAGCCTGCGCATTATAACGGTGAAATATTCCTCGGGGCAGTTGTCGCGGATAGCCTCCTGAATTTCGGTGAACGGAACGCAGTAGAAGATGATGTTCCCGCAAAACTCGGTCATTTCCTCGCAGAGCTTCTCGACCTTCAGGCGCGCTCTGTCGGAGGTGTAGGGCGGGCTGACATAGTGTATGCAATCGACGACAAGTCCGCGTTTTGCCATCATATAACCGGCAACAGGGCTGTCGATGCCGCCCGAGAGCATCAGCAGAGCCTTACCGCTTGAACCGACCGGCATTCCTCCCGCACCTATAATTCGCTGTGCGGAGAGATAAGCGCCGTTGTCGCGGATTTCGAGCCGCACGGTAACCTCGGGATTGTGCACGTCCACACCCAAATGCGGGAAATTATCGAGAACAACATCGCCGAGCTTTTGCTGAATATCGGGCGATTTGAGTGGGAAGGACTTGTCCGAGCGCTTTGCCTCAACCTTGAACGTTTTCGCATTTTCGAGGGCAGGCTTGAGGTACTCACCGACATTTTTCGCAACAACCTCAAAATCCTTCTCAAACACCGCGCAGCGCTGAATTGCGCCGATACCGAAAACGTTTTTCAGACTTTGGATAGCTAGTTCAATATCCGCGTCCTCAAGCGGCTCGATGTAGATTGTGCTCTGCCGCCTGAAATAGTCGAACTTTCCGATTTTTTTCAAGCGCCGCTTGATATTTTTGACAAGCATATCCTCAAAGGTGTTTCTGTTGTCGCCTTTGAGGGCAATTTCTCCGTATTTTGCAAGAATAATTTCTTTCATAAAAACCTCGTTTGTGTATTATTTTCCTCTGAAACGCTTTGCGTTTTCGGCAATTTTTTCGCATAAGAACGCGATTTCCTGTTCGGTGTTTTCTGCGCACATTGAAACTCTGATTGCGCTGTCCGCGTCCTTGTCGGAAATGCCGAACGCCGCTAGAACCTTGCTGGTTTTGCCTTTAGCACAAGCCGAGCCGCTTGACACGCAGATATCGTACTGTTCAAGCGCGTGGAGCATATTCTCCGAGCGCACGCCGCGAACGCTGAAATTTACGATATTTGGCAGACACTTGTCGTCCGAGTTGATTAAAATATCCTTTATCTCGGACAACCCGTTCAGGAGCTGTTGTTTCAGCGCGGAAAAGTGTTCGTAATCATACTTGTAGGCTTTTACGGCAGCCTCCAGCCCCGCGATAAGTTCAACAGGTTCGGTTCCCGAGCGGAGATTTTTCTGTTGACCGCCGCCCAAAAGCAGCGGGGAAAGGGTTACGCCTTTTTTTATGTAGAGCGCGCCGATACCTTTTGACGAGTGGATTTTGTGACCGGAAACGCTGATTAAATCGCCGTCGAGCGGTACTTTGAGAAAACCCTGAACCGCGTCGATGTGGACGAACGTGCGCGGATTTTTCGCCTTAACCGCTTTGTAGAGCCGTTTGACGTCGTTTTGGAAACCGGTTTCGTTGTTGACCGCCATACAGCTCACAAGCGAGGTGTTTTGGTCAACCTCGTTAATTAGCGCACCAACAAAATCCTCGCAATCCTTTGGAGCAAGCCGAACGACATTGAAGCCGCGTTCCTCGAGACTGTCGATAACCTTTGCCACGGACGGGTGCTCGATTTTAGTTGTAACGATTTTGCTGCCCGCGCGCAAATTCAGCCCGAGAAGAGCGGTGTTGCTGCTCTCGGTTGCGCCCGAGGTGAAGATAATCTCGCCGTCAAGCGCCGCGCCGTTCAACGCAAGCGCTTTCAGCAGGGCTTGTTTTGTGCGGTTAATGATGTTGATGGAATAAGTCCCCATTTTGTGAAGAGAACTCGCGTTCCCGAAAGATAACTCCATAGCTTCGCAAACCGCCTTTACGCTCTCGCGGCAAGGCTTGGTTGTTGCGGCATTGTCAAGATAAATCACTTTAAAAAACCTCGTTCAGATATTTTCATACATCTTATATTATACCATAATAATATTGTTTTGAACAGTCTTTTTTGTGATTTTTCACTGTTTTTTCAGAAAAAATTTTGCTAAAGGTTACAAAAAGGTTACAAAAAAGTTACAAATAATTACAAAATAGGGGAAATTGGTTACAGTTTTGTCATATATATTGATTTTCCAAAATTTATGTGGTAAAATATAGTTAAGATAAAGAACGAATCCTCCATAAATTTTGCTGTTAGGCTTTTTTAAACGGCACGAAATTCGGTTTCCGACTGCCCCTCGGGAACCGAATTTTTTGTTTATCAGCAAATTTATTGTTGGACAAAATCAAATTTAGAAAAACTGTAACCGATTTTGATAACCCGCATAATATGTACCAAGAAACGCAAAACCCCGACGGGGGGCGGCGGGTTTCAAATTCTTACAAGGAGGACATCGTTATGTCTTGTTTCAACTTTGGCGGTAACTGCTGCTGGATCATCATTCTTATCCTTTTGTTCTGCTGCTGCGGTAACAACGGTTCTTGCCGTATGAACGACTGCGATTGCGGTTGCGGTAACAACAATGGCTGCGGATGCGGCTGCTGATTGACGGCTTAAGAGTAATATCCTAACTGCGAAAAGCCGCTGCTCGAAAGGGCAGCGGCTTGAGTTTTAATTATAATTGCAGGCAATCACTATTGCACTATGTCGGCGAATTTTCCCGTACACGCTTTGAGCAAATCCTCGGGTGACAGCTCGAGCTGAAGTCCGAGTCTGCCGCCGCTCACGAACAGCTTTTCGAGATTTTGCGCGCTTTCGTGAACGAACGTAGGGAACTGCTTTTTCATTCCAATCGGAGAAACACCGCCGCGGATATAACCCGAAATCGCGATTATATCCTTGACGTGGACGGGTTCAACCGACTTTTCCTCGGCAGCTCTCGCGCATTTTTTCAGGTCAAGCTCCTTATCAACCGGCAGCACAAAAACGTAATATTTCCCGCTTTTGCCCACGGTGACAATGGTTTTGAAGGTAGCCTCGGGCGCTTGACCGAGCATTTCGGCGATGTGCACGCCGTCGATAAACTCCCCGCACTCGTAGGTGTGAGGGACATAGTTAATCTTCGCCCTGTCGAGCATTCGCAGAGCGTTTGTTTTAGCTTCTTTGGACATCAGATATCTTCGCCAAAATCGTCCTCAATATCAAACTCGTCGGTATCGAGCAGCTTTGTCTTGTTGAGAAGGAAGAAAGCAACAGCGGCAGCCGCAGCAGCTGCGGTAACGATAATGCCGAGAATAATCATAAGCTTTTTAGTCATAACAGTTACCTCCGTTAATTATTACTGAAATCTTGCCGCCATTTCAGCGATACCGTTATCGTTTGTAGGCTCGCCGATAGCGCCGAATTTCCACTCGTTGTTATAGCGGTAAACCTCGCCGAAAACCATAGCGGTTTTGCCGTCGTAATTCTCGGAAAGATTGTACTTGCAAAGCTCCTTGCCGGTATCCGCGTCCACAACTCTGATAAACGCGTTTTTAATCATACCGAACTGCTGTTTGCGCTCTCTTGCCTGATAGATTGTGACAACGAAAACGATTTTCGAGTAATCCGCGGGAACCTTGTTGAGTTCAACGATAATCTGCTCATCGTCGCCGTCGCCCGCACCGGTGAGGTTATCGCCGCAGTGACGGACAGCGCCGCTTCTGTGCATAAGCTGACCGTAGTAAACGACATCGATAGGTCCGGCGAGCTTGCCGCTCTGCGCGTTGATGAGGAGCGCGGACGCGTCGCAGTCGATATCCTCCTGCTTATTGAACAGCGAGAACTTTCTCGGTGCCTCGTCCCAGCCGAGTCCTATAACCAGCGCTTTCAGTCCTGCGTTGCCTTTGGTGAGGTCAACCTTTTGACCTTTTTGAAGATTTACGGACATAACAAATCCTTCCTTTCAGCAGCGTAACGCTGCACCCTGTTTCGCCCCTAGTTTCATCTAGGGACATTTTTTGTGCCCGAAGCTGACAAATCTATAAAACTATTATACAACACTTTTTCCAAAAATGCAAGTGCTTTTATAACAAAATTCCCCCGCTTGAGCAGGGGAATTTGTTTTTACTTCAAATCAGCAGCCTTTGCAGCCTTGAAAAGCTCGTCAACCTTGTCCTTGTCAACCTTTGTTGCAAGCGAAACAACGATAACGGCAATCAAAGCGATTACAAACGCAGGCAGCAGCGAGTAAATGCCCGTCTGCGCGAACACGGGAACGTTCTCCCAAATTATTACAGACGCGCCGCCCGCGACTATTCCGGCAACCGCGCCGGGCATTGTCATCTTCTTCCAGAAAAGCGACAAAATCATAGCCGGACCAAACGCCGCGCCGAGACCTGCCCAAGCGTAGGAAACAAGTCCCATAACCGAGCTGTTTCTGTCAAGCGCAAGAGCATAAGCGATAACCGCGATTAAGATAACGGTTCCGCGCGAAATCCACATAAGCGTCTTTTCCGAAGCGTTTTTCTTGAACAGCTTGAACATATCGTTGGTGACAGCCGAGGAGGTGACGAGAAGCTGGCTGTCGGCGGTGGACATAATTGCCGCGAGAATTGCCGAGAGAACCACGCCCGCAAGCAGCGCAGGAAGCAGTGACGATGACAGGAACATAAAAATCTTCTCGGAGTCGCCCATTGCTTGGAATTGCGCGTTGAGAGCCTCGTTTCCGGGCGCGTTGAGGAAGGACATTCCGAAAATGCCCACGAGAACCGCTGCCGCAAGTGTTACGAAAACCCAAATTGTCGCGATAATGCGGGATTTCTTGATAAGGTCGCTTGACTTTATCGCCATAAAGCGAACCAAAATGTGCGGCATACCGAAGTAACCGAGTCCCCAAGCGAGTCCCGAAACAATGGTTGTCAGGGCAAGCGTGCCGTCGGAGTTGTAGATAAAGCTGGTGTAATATTCCTTGATAACGCCGTTTTGCATTGCGTTGTTGAATACTTCGCCGAGATTCGGTGTCTGAACGATAATGATAATCGGCATTACAACAAGTGCCGCGAACATCAGCAAGCCTTGAATCAAATCCGTCCAGCAAACCGCGACGAACCCGCCGAGGAAGGTGTACGAGATGATGATAAGCGCGCCGATTGTGAGAGATAAGGTGTAGTCGGTGCCGAAAATGAATTCAAACAGCTTTGCTCCGCCGCTGAACGCAGACGCGGTGTAGATGAGGAAGAAAAAGAAGATAATTGCCGCGCAGATAAGTCTGATAACGGGGGAGTTGTTGAAGAAACGCTTTTGGAAATACTCGGGAATTGTGATAGCGTCGCCCGCCGCGTAGGACATTTTGCGGAGTCTTGCCGCGACAATTCTCCAGTTGAGATAGGTTCCGATGAACAGTCCGATTGCAATCCAGCTCTCGGTCAAGCCGCCAACCAAAACGGCTCCCGGAAGTCCCATAAGCAGCCAGCCGCTCATATCGGACGCCTGCGCGGAAATTGCTGTTGTCCAGCTTCCGAGCTGTCTGCCGCCGATGAAGAAGTCGCTCATATTTTTGGATTTTCTGAACGACATAATGCCGATTGCGAGTATCAGCAGCGCGTAAGCCACAAAGGCAATCACCGTGTAAACATTAAATTCCATTTAACCACTCCTTATTCAATAATACTTTCATTATACCATAAAAATGCAGAAAAATCAAGTCGAAATATTCATTTCTGCGGATAAAATACAGAAATCCCCTGTAAAAAGGGGATTATCTGTCAGTTGTTATACACTTTTCTTGCAATATCCACGGTTTCCTTCGCGTCCTTTGCGTAGAAATCGGCACCGATTTTCTGCGCGTATTCGGGTGTGAGAACCGCGCCTCCGACAACAATTTTGCAGTTCAGCCCGCGCTCGTGAATTAGCTTGATTGTGCCCTCCATACTTTTGAGCGTTGTGGTCATAAGCGCCGACAGCCCGACCAGCCGCACGTCAAATTTTTCGGCAGCGTCGGCGACTGTTTCATAATCGACATCTTTTCCGAGGTCGATTACCTCAAAGCCGTAGTTTTCAAGCAGCGTTTTGACGATATTTTTGCCGATATCGTGCACGTCACCCTTGACCGTTGCCAGAACAACCCGCCCACGGCTCTCGGTTTCACCGCCGCGGCTGGAAATAGCCTTTTTCACCTCATCGAAAGCAGCTTGGGCGGCACCCGCTGCGCCGATAAGCTGCGGCAGAAACATTTTCCCCTTTTCAAATAGCGCACCCGCCTCGTCAAGTGCGGGGATAAGACGATTGTTGATGATATCCATCGGCTCTTCGCCGTTGTCGAGAAGCTCCTTCGTGAGCTTTGCACACTCGGCTTTGAGACCGCTCAAAACTGCGTGCAAGATATCGTTCGCGCTCGTTTTCAGCTCGGTTTTCTCGGCAGACTTCACGGATTGCGTGACAATCTGCTCCGAGCCAAACCGCTCGATATACTTCACGCCGCTTCTGTCGTAGCCCGAAAGCAGACGAAACGCGCAGACTGCGCCCGTCATCGCGGCGCTGTTCGGGTTCATAATCGCGAGGTCGAGACCGCTTTGCATAGCCATTGTGAGGAACGTGGAGTTTACAAGCTCGCGGTTTGGCAGCCCGAACGAAATGTTCGACACACCGAGCACGTTTTTCAGCCCGAGCTTTTCGTGAACCATACGAATTGCCTTGAGCGTTTCGGCGGCGCCGTCCTGCTCGGCGGAGGCGGTGAGCGTGAGGCAGTCGATGTAAACATCGCGCTTCGGGATACCGTAAAACTCTGCGCGCTTCAGGATTTTCTCCGCGATTTCAAAGCGTTTCTCGGCTGTTTTCGGGATACCGTCTTTATCAAGAGTAAGTCCGATTACAGCCGCGCCGTACTTTTTAACGAGCGGCAAAACGGTATCAAGTTTCTCGTCCTCACCGTTAACGGAGTTTACGATAGGCTTGCCAGAAACCGTTCGCAGAGCGGCTTCGAGGACATCAAGCTCGGTTGTGTCGATTTGAAGCGGCGCGTCGGAAACCGACTGAATTGCGTCAACGGCAGCGAGCATCATTTCCTTTTCATCGATATCGGGCAGCCCGACATTCACGTCAAGAATTTCCGCGCCGCCGTCGCACTGCTCGACAGCCTGCCGCATTATATAATCGAGGTCGTGCCGCTTGAGCGCTTCCTTGAAGAGCTTTTTGCCGGTGGGATTTATGCGTTCGCCGATAATCCTCACGGTGTCGATTTCCACAACCTTTGACGCCGAGCAAACCGCCGCGGGAATTACCACGTTTTTCTTGACGAACGTTTTGCCTTGCATCTTTTGAACAATTTTCGCGATAAATTCGGGAGAAGTTCCGCAGCACCCGCCGAGCAGCTTTACACCCATATCGGCAATTTTCTCAACGGTATCGGCGAATTGCTCGGGCGAGACGTTGTACTCGTTGGTGACGGGGTCGGGAAGACCGGCGTTCGGGCGCACGCAAACCGGCACTTCCGCCCATTTCATAATTTCCTCGACAATGGGCAGAGCCTCCTCGGGACCGAGCGAGCAGTTCATACCGACAGCGTCCGCGCCCGCACCCTGTAAGGTGAGAACAGCCGAAGCTGCCGTGCAGCCGGTAAATGTGCGGAGATTTTTCTCGAAGGACATTGTGCAGATAACGGGGAGAGATGTGTTTTCCTTTGCGGCAAGAAGCGCGGTTTTTGCCTCGGTGAGGTCGGTCATCGTTTCGATTGCGATGAAATCCGCGCCCGCGTTTTCGCCCGCTTTCATAACCTCGCTGAACATCTCGTAAGCCTCGTCAACGGGCATATCACCCGCGGGACGCAGCATTCTTCCGAGCGAACCCACGTCCAGCGCCACGAGAACGTCCGTTCCCGCGCAAGCCTTTTTCGCGATATCGACAGCCTTTTTGATGACTTCATCAACGGAATATTTGCTGTTTTTGAGCTTGTTTCGGTTTGCGCCGAAGGTGTTCGCGTAGACCGCCTGCGCGCCTGCCACGATATATTGACGGTGGATATCCTCGATTAAATCGGGGTTTGTGAAATTCAGCTCCTCGGGCAGCCCGCCGAGCTTCAAGCCCGATTTTTGGAGCATTGTCCCCATCGCGCCGTCAAGTATAATGAATTTGTCGTTTGAAAGCAAATCGTTAAAGTTCATTTTGTCCTCCGTATGCAATTTGTGATGCCCTAATCAGTACTTTATCTGTGTAATTCATAAATACCTCCACAACTTAGTTATCTTTAGGAATATATACCAAACCCCTGCCATCATTGAAAAAAACGAATTCATCCATTTCAAAATTACCTCTTCTTAGTATTTCAGTTACACCAATTTCCCTATAACTTTTATCAATATTTTCTTTACATCGTTCTATGGTATGTTCATCTGTATAATAACAATCTAAAGAAACATTCAAAGAATAAAAATTATTACACATTTTTTGAAGTGCATTCTTAACATTATCAAAATCTTTTTCGCTGGTTTTTATAGCAATATAAACCAATGTATAATTATCATCGTTATTAGTAAATGATTCGGAAAAATTTTTAATAGTTGCATTATTTACTGAACGTATGCCAGAATCATACCAATAATTTAGTGGCGTAACAAAAACCTGTGAAACAAAGTTTTCATAATATTCTGCTAATACATTATCAATAATTTGTTTTAATTGTTTCCTAACTACATTTTGAATATAGTTATCACTCATCACACGCTCTTTTCCAATGGCAAGTGTTTGTGTAGAGAACACTATATTCTCATCGGACTTCGGAGAACAATCAGCCATTAAATCCGAAGCTGTATCCCACGAACCGGCTTTAAGATACATCTGTTTAACCACAAACTCCTCGCCATACTTTTCTTCAAGCGTTTTCTCAACAAACTCCCGTGCCTCCGATTCAGAAAGCCCGTCCCAGTAGACACACCCGGACATTGTCAAAGCGAATACCAAAACCAAAATTCCCGCAAAAATCTTTTTCATATCTACCAACCTTTCTTAAATTCAGCCGCTTTGCACCTCGTCCTCTTTCGGCAGCCTTCGCAGCGCGAAAATCGTGATTATAACAATGAGCACGGCGCAGGTTGTCCAAATGATAGGCTCCGAGATGATAACTCCAAAATAACCGCCGACCTGCTCGACAGTATCGCCGACAGTTCCCGTGTGACCGCCGAAAAGCGGTATCATCACAAGCACGGTGATGATTTTCCACGATAATTCGATAATGCTGCACAATATCGGCACAGCGCTCTTTCCAAGCCCCTGAAGCGACGACCGCAGCGACAGCAGCGCCGCAAGCGGGTAGTAGAACGGCACGCTCCATTTTAGGTACAGAACAGCCGTGGCGATAATCTCCGCACTCTTTGCTTCTTCCGATGAAACAAGCATTCCCACAAGAAAATTTCCCGCGAAAAACACCAGCCCGAGCGTTATTGTTGCCCACGAAAACGCGAGAATCAACCCGTCGCGGATACCGATTTTAATGCGTGAGTATTTGCCGGCACCGCGGTTTTGCGAGCAAAATGTAACGAGCGTTGCGCTGATTGACGAAAACGGCATTATGAGCAGCCCGAAAATCTTTCTTGCCGCAGTATGCGCCGTGATAATCTCCTCGCCGAAGCCGTTTATACCGTTCTGTAAAACGATTGAGCCCATATCGACAATCGAGTACATAAGCGCCATTCCGAAGCCTGCTCCGAGAAGCTCTGCGGTACTTTCTTTGGTGAACTTGAAGTCCTCTTTTTTGATTAACAGGAACGGTCTGCGTTTAACGAGGTAAATCATACACACAACCGCGGACATCAGCTGCGCCGCAACCGTTGCCAGAGCCGCGCCGAGCACGCCCATTTCAAACACGCACACCAGCAGCAAGTCAAGCAGAATATTCAGCGCGGTTGAGATGATAAGTATAATGAGCGGGATAACGCTGTCGCCGACCGCGCGTAGGATAGCGGCTTCAAAGTTGTACAAAAGCGTGACAACAAGCCCGAGCGCCACCACGAACAGATAATCCCGCGCCTGACCGAAAATTTCGGCAGGGGTGTTGAGGGCGGTTAGGAGCGGCTCGATGAAAATTGTGGTTGCGCAGATAATGAGCGCGGTTGTTGCCGAAGCAAATGTGAGCATACGCGCGATAGTACGGCGCATTTCGTCGTGCCTTCCCGCACCGAAATTCTTGGAAACGATGATAGCAAATCCCGTCACCAAGCCGTTTATCAGGCTGAACATCAGTGAAACAACCGACGCGGTTGAACCAACGGCAGCGATAGCGCTGTTACCGAGTTTTTTGCCGATAATAATGGTATCGGTGAGGCTGTAAACCTGCTGGAAAACGTTCCCGAGCAGTATCGGCAGAGCAAACGCTATGATTAGCTTTAGCGGCTTGCCTTGTGTTAAATCCTTCATTTTTCTCTCTTCCTTTTGTTTATCTTGCATATTCAATACATTTTACCATATCCCGAGAATTTTTTCAAGGGGATTTTTGATTTTGTGCTTGACAAAAAGGAAAAAAAGTTGTATAATTGTAGTGTTGTGAGAACGGGGTGTGGCTCAGTTTGGCTAGAGCGCCTGCTTTGGGAGCAGGACGTCGCAGGTTCGAATCCTGTCACCCCGACCAACTTTATGTGACCAAAAAGATATTATGCCCGCAAACGGCTTCGCAGAGCCACTTGCGGGCATAAATCTTTTCGTGACTAAGAAATCGTCACCGTAGATATTTTTTGAGTGAAAATGGATATGTACCCCCGTTTGCAAAATTTTTTCGAGAATTTTTGTGCAATATGTATAGAACGCCTGCGATTGGCTTCTCTCGAGTGAGGAGTTGATTGCGGGCGTTCTTTATTAGCCGAGATTGTGACGAAAAAGATTTTTGGGGGATTTGAACCCTTTGAATACAATTTTTTCGAAGTTAAATTAGTGCAAAATAACAAAATGTGTGTAAATTATCTTTTTTATCGAAAGAGGATTTACATTTTTTATTTTTGAATGAGCCATGGACGCGATGATAATTTATGGAGGTATTGAAATGAACAATGAAAACAAGGAAAGCAAACCAAATTGCACGCTGATTTGGTGAAGCTGCCTTTAAGGCAGGAAAGTAATATTTTCAACCTTGCCGGGATTACGGCGAGGACTTTGAAGAAACACGGTCATCTGACCGATGTGTCCGAAATGACAGAGCGCGTATTTTTCAGCAAGAACTATATAAAAGCAATTTTCCTATTGACCAAATTAATTTGTTGTGGTATACTTATATTGATATTTTTGACACTTATTTGAACAATAAGCCAAACTACTGTTTAGGAGATAATCAATGATAACTGAAGTTTCAATCAATAATTTCAAATCCATAGAGAACGTTGATATTTCAATTGATTCTGATACAAACATTATGTGCTTTCTTGGAAAAAATGGAGCAGGGAAATCAAATATATTCAAAGCTCTTCGTTTTTTCTTTGATAATCTGAACAAGGACTTTTGTGATGATATTGGCATAGATAGAATTAACCCATATATCCAAAAATGTGCGATTTCAATAACATTCAATGTTCATCTGCTGAAAGTCAAATCTGAATACAATTCTAAGCTTGAATCAGATTTTAAAATATTAAAAAACTATTTTGAACCTGATAAAAGCAATCAATTAATCAAATTGACAATGACGCAAAATAAAGATGGTACAATTATGTGGAATATAAGGGATAGGGCTGTTCGAGGTATTATCAAAAATCTTTTTCCATTTTACTACATTGATACACGGCATCTTGATCTTTATTCTTGGAGCTGGCTTTGGAAAATAATAAATGATTTGTCTGCAACCAAATCTCAGGTAGAACCAGATAAATTTAATCAAGTTATTGATACGGCCTTTTCTGAAGTATATGGAAAAAAGTATACTGACAGCAAAAATATTCTATCAAAATGTTTTGAAGATAATTTGATTACTTTGGATAAATACCATTTTGAAAATAGACTGGCTAATGCATTTGCTATGAGATTTGGAGGAGACCATTTTTTAATGAATGAAAGAAATCTTGACTTTTATTCTGATGGAACGAATTCTGTTCAGTATTTAAAGTTATTGACTTCTCTCATCCCTCAAATTTCAGTAACAAGTTGCAAATTCCCTATTATAATAGTAGATGAGCCTGAAATTGGTTTACATAATTCTTTTATTAGAGAGTATATAGACTGTGTATGCAATAATATAAAAAGTAATGCATTTCTTTTTATAAGTACTCATTCACCTAAAATCATTGAGGAACTTGCATTAAGAAAAACAAAATATGAATTATACAAGGTTGAGGTGTTCCGACTTCATTCTATCCTAAAGAAAATGAATTTGTCATGGCTTAAGAATGAAAATGCAAGGATATCAATAAAGGAAACAGAGTGCTATTTCAGCGATTATTTGGTATATGTTGAGGGAGAAACCGAACTACAACTGTTTTCTAATGAACGAATACTATCATTGTATCCACAGATTAAGAAAATTCATTTCTATTCATTTGACAGCAATGATGCAAGGCTCAGAAATGCACACTCAGGGTCACTGAATTTAGGAATAGATTACAAAGTTATTGTTGATATGGATAAAATTGTAACATATATAAAAAATAGTTCTAAATTTAAGCTTAAATCCGATTCGCTGGTTTCTCCAATAAAAAATAATCAAAAAAATCAGTCCGATTTGTTTAGATATCATAATCAACATACTCAAGTCGATATGATATCATTGAGGAAAAAAATTGAGTCTCTTCTTAAATTGACATATAGCCCATCGTCAGGACTTCACTATTTTTGCGATAATAATTATAGCTCTTTAGTACAAAGTATAAAATCATACTGTGAATTTTATAATGTGATTGTAAATAAAACTACCATAGAGGGAGAACTGATAACCTCAGAAAACCTTGATAAATTTATGCTATATTTAGATGCTCTTACTTTTAATAAAGAAACTCAACGTCAGCATCATAAAATAAAAAACCTCCCTGATTGCAATGAAAAAATTGCGCGAGTAATTTGCGAATGCAATGGAAGAAGTGAATTGCAGGACAACTGCGGTTTAAAACACAAGTCAATTATTGGCGGAAAAACAAGTGGGTGGTGTTCAAAGTGGCTTGATTTCTATTTCTTAAACTATATTGATCCTATCACAGATGATAAAGATAAAATAAAGCAATTTGAAAAAGATTTTCCTTCTTTAAATAGTACTTTACAAATTCTTAAAAATATGGTACAATAATGATGTGAGTAGTAAACCGTATAAAAAGTGCATTTTTTATACTACCCTGTGACATTTTTCTTGGAAAGCCTTAGAAAGCTTACATATTTAAAAAATAATCCAGGGGTTTGCAAATTGCTAATGTAGCGCTCGTCGATTACTAACACATTTAGAAATATGTTCTCGCGGAGCGGTATACAGAGAGGTACTCACATCGTACCGAGGAGATTACTTCTTCTCGGTACTTTTTTGAAAGGATGTTTTATGGACGGATTTAGAATACTCAACAAAGAATCATGGCTGAAAATGCTGAACATTTCAGAGAATGAACTAAAAGTAATTTTAGACAATAAAAACACGGCTTATAATATAATAAAAAAGCCTAAAAAGGGTGGTTATAGAACAATATATTGCATTAACAATGAAAGTCAATTATACATACTTCAGAACAGAATACAAAAACATTTTTTTTGTAATATTTATTTACCTGAATGTGTATATGGATTCAGAGCGCACTATTCATATTTGGATTTTCTGATACCGCATATTTCAAACAATTCAGATCGATGCTTCCTAAGACTTGACATAAAAGACTTTTTTGATTCAATTTCAATAGAAAATATCAAATCATTCATAAAGTATTACATTGATGAGCACCAAAATTTGAATGATGAATCTCAAAAGACAAATGATATTGACTATATACTTGACAGCTTTATTGATTTAACAACGTTAAACGGCAAGTTTATTCAGGGAGCAGTTACTTCTCCGGCAATTTCCAACTTCTCTTTTCGGCAGTTGGATATCAGAATACTGAAATATTGTCAAAAGCTGAATATCTGTTACACCCGTTATGCCGATGATATGCTGTTTTCATCTGAAAGCGGATACCTTCACTCCAAACACTTTGTTAACGCAATCAAGGCAATGCTCAATGACTATGGTTTTTCGCTAAACTTAAATAAAACGTTGAAATACAGGTCAGAGATATCACTTAATGGTTATGTTGTAGGTAATGATATCCGCTTGTCAAGAAATAAAATGAATAAGATTAATGAATTAATATTTAGATTAAGCAATCTGAACTTTGGCGGATTCTCAAGTGACCATGAAAAATATCATATAAAAAATCAGCTTGCTGGGTATCGTTCTTTACTAATTCAAATTTCGCGTTATGTACATGATACCAAAATTAAAAAGAAACTATCATGCAAAATCCAAACCATTCAAGAGCTTATTATAAAGCATTTTGATGAATGAGCTGTGGTTTTTTGCGTTACAAGAATTGCCTGTGGCTGCTCAGCTTTACTAACTGCAAACCTCAGGCATTATTTATTGCTCGCGGTTTTTGACAAAAAAGATTATGGGGGAATTGAACCCTTTTATTGAAAAAAATCAACGGCTGAAATTGGGCAGAATGCCGAAAGCGCCTGTAAATTACTTCTTCAATTTATGAGAGGTAGTTTACAGGCGCTATTTTGTTTTCCGGCAAAAAAATAGGCTTGAAATAGGCTCATTCAAGCTTAAATATAAGATAAGGAGGTCAAAAATGACAGAGTCAACAATTCGAAATGGCACGCGCAACTCAATAATTTTTGGCGCAAAATAATGGGAGGATTAAAATGAAACTAAATTTCAAAAACAGTTATCACAGAAAAACATTCACGGGATTTATTTCCGAGAATGTCCAAAATCCGTATTACAGCCGCAGCGAGTATATTGCGGCTGTTTTTCTTTTGTCAGCGGACAAGTTTTTGTGGACTCGCTCACAGAGCGCGTTGACATCGCATTCGGTGGATTTCGGAAACATCGATTTGACGGGGATTTCAACCGATGGCTATGCCCTGTTCAAGGCGGCAAAATCTGTTTACAACGGCAGCTCGGACATCTCCTTGAACGAATTGTGCGACATCGACCTCATCGGCGAGAGCACTTTTCAGACAATCTTTTCGGGTGCGCTTTTGCTGAGAAACGGCATTGGACTGCTGAATTGGAGGACTCAAGATGATAAGATTTCTTATTAGTAACGGAAAAAATTCGTTGAAGTTTGATGTGCCTACGAAAGAACTGTCTTACCATTTGCAGAGCATCGGAATTAGCGAAGATATCACGATTGGCGGCACAGAAAAAATTACGGTTGAGCGTTTTCCCAAAGACGACAAAATCGCGGAAATTGTTTGTGAGAGGCTCATGCCCGACGATAGAATTTCCGATGTAAATCAGCTCTGCAAAAGGCTTGACGGGCAATGGCTGATTAGTGACGAGGAGCTTGAAAAAGCGCTTGTTGAACAGGATATTCGCGGCGCGAAAAATATCTGCGATGCGTTTGATGAATTGAAGATGAGCGCGGAACAGGAAATTTGCGAAATGAAAATGTGAAAGGGGTGTTGATGATGAAAGGAATGAGCAGAGCGCAAATTGAGGCTCTCAAGGCGCGTTATCCCGCAGGAACGCGCGTTTGTCTCGACAACATGGGCGAAGACCCTCACCCGATTCCCGCCGGTACCAAAGGCACTGTGATTGCGGTCGATGATATGGGAACTCTCCATTGCAAGTTCGACAACGGCAGGTCGCTTGGTATCTGCCCTGAGGTTGACAGCTTCCACAAAATCTCGGAGCAGACGGAATCGCAGGATATTGAGCCGAAGCTGTCGATGTGAACTGTTTTTGGAGGTGAAAAATATGCCTAATCATGTGATGAACCAACTTCGGTTGTCGGGAAATCAGAAACAGATTAACGAGCTTTTGGAGAGCGTAAAAAGCAAGGAATCCGTGTTGGATTTCAGCAAGATAATTCCTATGCCTTCAAGCAAGCTCTGTGTGCGCCGCGTCCTTGCGGCGCTTTGGGCTTGCTCACGCAACATCCTGTTGCGGAATCGCTGGATATTGAGGCAGGAAGCCGCACGGATAAAGGTCTGAAGGCATATCGCGACTTCATTTCCGTGTACACGTTTGATGGCGCGCGGAACAAGCCGGATTTGCTGAATATTCCCGAAGAAAGCGAAAAAGCGTTTCTTCGGCAGCGTAATGACGTCCGAACAGATGAATTTCAGGTTGGGAAAACTGCGTTCCAAAACCAGATAAAATATGGCGCTCCGACGTGGTATGAGTGGCGCGTCAAGAATTGGGGGACGAAATGGTCGGCATACAATGCGGAAATCTCCGAGGAGAATACGCTTATTTTCAACACCGCTTGGACGCGTGCATTGCCGATTGTTCAAAAGCTCGCAGAGAACTTTACTGACTTGAAATTCGAGTATTCCTGGGCTGATGAGGATTTGGGGGTGAACGTCGGAAAGGCTGAATTTGAAAACGGCGAGATTGTTTCTGATGAATTTTATGAACCAAATTCTAAAGAGGCATACGAGCTTGCGGCAGGGCTTTGGGGACTTGACCTTGCGGAAGAAGGCTTTGTTTTTGACGAAAAAACGCTGACTTATGAGTACCGCGATGAGCCAAGTGAAGTTCCTCAAATTACTTGAAAACCAATAATTAGCGTATCAAACTATATGAATTGTGTTCGCCTGTGAAACAGCAAAACGCCGGTGTTCAAGGGCAGCACAACTCCAAATTGAATATAGGTTGATTGGTCGCCTCGGCACCGGTGTCCCTGATGTTTTGCAGAAACACGGTTGGAGGTGACAAAAATCAACAGTTTTATGAGTTGGATTGGCGGAAAAAAGTCCAGCCGCGACATCATAATTCCCCGCTTCCCGCTGTATTACGAAAAATACATTGAGGTTTTCGGGGGCGGCGGTTGGATACTCTTTGGAAAGTCGCCCGGCAACGATTTCGAGGTGTTCAACGACTTCAACAGCAACATCTCAAATCTATACTTTTGCGTTCGGGATAAGAGCGCGGAGCTTATCGAAAAGCTGCGTTTCGTTTTGAACAGCCGCGAGGATTTCGACAGAATTAAGCACATTGTCAGCGAAAAAGCGGAGATTGGCGATGTGCAAAGAGCTGCCGAATTTTATCAGCTTATTCGCTATTCTTACGCAAGTTCCTGCGACAGTTTTGGCGGCAAACCGCACTCGATGTGGTCGAATTTTCCGCTTATTGAACAGGCTTCGCGGCGATTGCAAAAGGTCATTATCGAGAATAAGGATTTCGAGAAACTCATCTCGGCGCAGGACAGCGAGGTGAGCTTTTTTTATTGCGACCCGCCGTATTTTTCGACAGAAAGTTATTACGAAAACGTGGGGTTTACGGCTTCCGACCACGAGCGCTTGCGAAATTCGCTGAAGAAAATTTCGGGAAAGTTTTTGGTTTCGTACAATGACTGCCCCGAAATCCGCGATTTGTACAGCGGCTATGAGATGTACAGCTACGAGCGCTTGAACAATATCCGCCAGCGTTTTGACGGCGGCAGTATGTTTGGCGAACTGCTGATTGCAAATTACGATTTGAACGAGAGGAAAAACGCAAATCCGCAGATGACGCTTTTTGAAATGGAGGACGATTATGGTGACGTTTAACAGCAGGATTACTAAAGGCGGAAACCTTAAAATTTCCGCGCAGTTAAGGGAAATTCTCGGTCTTGAACCGAACGACAGAGTGACCATAACACTCGATTGTGAATCGCCCGAGGAATTGAAAATCCCGAGCGAATTTCTTGACGAGGCTGGAATTCCCGAGGACGCGGTTCTCGAGGTTTACGCGGAAGATGGACGCGTGATTGTGCAGGAGGCTTGCGATGAAACCGTTATATAGATTTTCGCTGTCAACGGCAAAAAATACCGATGAAATCGCGGCTTGGCGGGACAGCTTGAACGAGAATATCCGCTGTCGAGATTATCTTGACGAGCAAGTGAGAGCGCATTTTGACGGTTTGAATTTGCCCGATGAGTGCGCCGAAAATGCTGTTAAGGAATTCGGATTTGACCGCACATTTTGGGTTATCGCGAATACGATTTTGCAGCGCAAAGGCGACGGCAGATTTCACCGTGAAAATGTCGATTGGGCGAGAAATTTCAATATCCCCGACAGCGGCAGAAGCAGCGAATTTGCGCTGAATTCGCATAGCTGCATTGTTGACGGGCTTGCGGGGCAAGTGCAGAAAATGTACTCGAAATTGAATTTGTTTTCCGGCAAGCATATTGTGCAGTCTGACGAGCCGCTGGATTATACGGGAAAGCTGCTCATTATCCGCGACACAGCGCTGAAAGAAGAGTTTCGCACGCCGGAAAATCAGTTGTTTCTTGCGGAAAGCGGGTTTGGGTGTTCGCCGGATAAAATCGGCAGAAAGGTGTTTGGGCAGTTCCTCTCGGACGGCGAAAGAACGCATTTTTACCGTGAGGATTTTCTCGGAGAAATAGCCGATGAGCATATTCCCGATTGGGCGCAGGAACGGCTTGCAGAGCATGCTTCGGAACAACAAAATTCGCCTGAAATCAAGATGTAAAGCCACGGAGAATTCTGCGGTTTTTGCATAAATAAACGAAATTCGGCGCGCGGTTTTCGTCAAATTTATTCAGAATCGAGCCAAAAAATCTTGTCGAAATCAGGAATTAAATTTGGCGGCGCGATGCCGAAAAAAACAAGGAGGTACATTATGAAAATCGATGTCAGAATCAACAGTCTGACGCCCGGCGAAGGTAATGTTAAGGCGATTGCTTCAGCAAATCTGGACGATTGCTTTGCGGTCAAAAATATCCGCGTTATCGAGGGCAGGAACGGTCTTTTCGTGTCGATGCCGTCGTACAAGGGCGCGGACGGCGAGTATCACGACCTTTGTTTTCCCACTACTCCCGAGATGAGAAAACAGCTTAACAATGCTGCAACAGGATGTTGCATAGCGCACGCCCAAAGCGCGGCACGGACGCCGCGCAAACAGAGCGTGCGCGTGGTTGCAGAGGCTTACAAGCAGGCGATTTTGCAGCTTCAGGAGCAGTCAAACGCAAATTTTACTCAGTCGGAGCAGATGAGTGAGTCGGCTCCGACAATGACTATGTAATTTATTTTTGGAGGTACATTATGAGAAATTTTTTCAAGAACACAAGAGCTAAAATTCAGGCAAATATCGTTCGCGCGGCTGTGCTGATGCAGGAAAAGCGCGGCGAGAATTTCGTTGATTCGGGCATCAAAATCCTGATTGCAGTCGTAATCGGCGCGCTTTTGCTCGGCGGTTTGTACGCGCTTTTCGGCGCAACACGATGTTGCGTAGTCAACGCCAAAAGGGCGGCACGGACGCCGCCCAACCAAGCGTTGACTAGGATACAATTATGCCCACAGTAACGGAAAAAGTCGAGGATATGTTCGACTTTAACGGCTGATGATTGGCTCTGTGATGCAGTTTGCCGCGATTTCAATTTTGCTTGGCATCGGTTCGATTTTGGACATTAAAACCCGCGAAATTCCGGATTGGATAAGCGTTTTTGTCGCTCTTTCAGCGGTAATAAATTTCCGAACGGAGAATTTGTTTGGGTTAATTGTCGCCGCTATTTTCTTCGTCACCGCGCTTGTGACGGGGAAAATTGGCGGCGGCGATGTCAAGCTGATTACGGCTTTGAGCATGATTTGCGGACTTTGGGGCAGCTTCTTGCTGCTCCTGTTCGCGCAGACTGCTATGCTCATTTTTTATGCGGGAAACTCTTATTTCTGCAAAATTAACGGCAAAACAGCAAGCAAAACCTTGCCGTTTGTGCCGTTTATTTTTATCGGTTATTTGAGTTCGGCACTCATTTTTTGAAAGGAATATGGCAATGAAATTCTTAAAAAACAGAACTGTTCTCGGCGTGGTGTGTATTATAATTTCGCTGATTATTTGCTTCGCGATTACGCCGCTTTTTAACGCGTCAAAGAGCAACACAATGCGGATTGTGCGCGTGAAGAACGACTTGAAAATCGGTCAGGAAATCACCGCAAAAGACATCGAGGTTGTTGAAGTCGGTGCGTACAATTTGCCGTCCGAGGTGGTGAAAAAATCCGAAGCTGTTGTCGGGAAATATGCGGCTGCGGAGATGTTCAAGGGCGAGTACGTTCTCGCCGCGAAAATAAGCGACACTCCCGCCAGCGAAAACGCATATTTGTACGGCTTGACGGGCGAAAAACGCGCTATTTCAATCACCATTCCATCGTTTGCGGGCGGGCTTTCCGGCAAGCTCATTTCGGGAGATATCGTGTCGGTGATTGCGGTCGATTACAGGGAAACGGGCGAAACGATTGTTCCCGATGAATTGCAGTATGTTGAGGTTATCGCGGTCACGGATAAAAAGGGCAACGACGAGGAAACCACGACAATAAAGCCGGACGGCGAGGAGGAAACATCTCTGCCGGAAACCGTGACTTTGCTTGTGACGCCCGAGCAGGCGAATATTCTCGCGGAGCTTGAGGCGCATGGCGAAATTCACGTCGCGCTTGTGTATCGCGGAACGGCTGAAAATGCGCAGAAATTTGTTGACGCGCAGGAGAAATTTTTGGAGGAACTGAAGGCGGAAAAGGACAATGAAAAAGAAAACAACAGCAAGCCCGAGGAGCCGGAAACGCTTTCGCAGAGCGAGATTGCCGAGGAAACTTCCGGCGAAGAAAATCCCGAAACGGAGGTGAATTCCGATGCCGAATCTGTTTAAATCGTTAATTTCGCGCGGCGATGATGACGAGGAGATTGACCTTGAATTTGACCTCAATTCACCCGAAAGCGACTGCTTTGAGCTGCCTCCCGACAGGCAGGATAATCAGGTTTTGGCGGTGTGGGGAAGTCCGTCATCGGGCAAGACAATTATGAGCGTGAAGCTGGCGCGGTACATTGCAAGTCAGAAGAAAAACGTAATCTTGGTGCTTGCGGATATGTCCGCGCCGCCGCTTCCCTACGTCTGCCCGCCCTCGGATTTGGAGGAGGAAAAATCGCTCGGAAACATCCTTGGCGCGGCTCATGTTGACGGCAATCTTATCCGGCAAAACGCTATTTTGCACAAGAAAAACGAGTACCTCACCATGCTCGCAATGCTGAAAGGCGAGAACGCGTTTTCCTATGCGCCGTACACCGAAACACAGGCGCGGGAGCTGCTCTCGGAACTGCGGAAAATGTGCGATTACATCATCATCGACTGCACCTCAAACATCACAAATGACGCGCTTTCGGCGGTTTCGCTGATTGAGTCTGACGCGGTTCTGCGGCTGGTTTCGTGCGATTTGAAATCCATAAGTTATCTCAATTCGCAGCTGCCGTTATTGCTCGACAACAAGTTCAACGCGAACAAGCAGTACAAGGCGGCAAGCAACGTTTCGTCGTTTCAAGCCGATGATGAAATTGAGCAGATTGTGGGCGGTGTGAGCTTCAAAATTCCGCATAGTGATGAGGTTTATCGGCAGTTCCTTTCGGGGAATTTGTTCGGTGCGCTGTCCGAAAAAGACAGCAAGGATTTCCGCAAAGCGGTGGCAAAAATAGCGAACGAGGTGTTTGTTTTATGAGTTTAACGGCGAATTCCAACACGCAGAATTTGTTCTTCAAATCGGAGAAAAAGCGGGATTTTTCCGATGTTCTGAACGAGGTACAGTCGTATATTTCAAGCAAATATTCCGCGCTTGTGATTGACGGAATCAACAATGTGAATTCGGGAAATGACGAGGTGAAGCGGCAGGTCAAGCGGTATATCGGCAAGTATCTGCTGGATTGCAGAATCTCTGTCGAGGGGCTTTCTCAAGCGGAATTGGTGGACAAATTGTACACCGAAATGGCGGAGTTTTCGTTCCTCACAAAGTACATTTTCGGCACGGGAATTGAGGAAATCAACATCAATTCCTGGGACGATATCGAGGTGCAGTACAGCAGCGGAACGAGTGTGAAACTTGACGAGAAATTCGAGTCGCCCGAGCACGCGATTAACGTTGTACGGCGAATGCTGCACGTCTCCGGAATGGTTCTGGACAACACTTCGCCGGCTATTCTCGGGCACTTGTCGAAGAATATCCGAATTGCCGTTCTGAAGACGCCGCTTGTTGACGAGGACGTCGGCGTTGCGGCTTCAATCAGAATTGTAAACGCTCAGAAACTGAAAAAAGAGGACTTTATAAAGTCGGGAACGGCGACGGACGAGATGATGGAGCTGCTTTCCGCGCTTGTGAGATACGGTGTTTCGACGACTGTTGCGGGCGCGACATCTTCGGGAAAAACAACCTTGACGGGCTGGCTGCTGACCACAATTCCGCACGACAAGCGCATTTTTACGATTGAAAACGGCTCACGTGAATTGGATTTGGTGGAGCGCGGTAAGGACGGAAAAATCCTCAACAAGGTTGTCCACACCATCACCCGCGAATCCGAGGACGAGCGCAAATCCGTTACGCAGGACGATTTGCTGGACATGGCGCTCCGTTTTCACCCCGATTATATTGTGGTCGGCGAAATGCGCAGCAGTGAGGCTGATTCGGCTCAGGAAGCCGCGCGAACCGGTCACACGGTTATAACCACAATTCACTCGAATTCCTGCGAATCCACTTGGCGCAGAATGGTGACGCTTTGCAAGCGAAAGTACCCGAATGTGGACGATAAAGTCATTTTGAATTTGGTCACGGAAGCCTTTCCAATCGTCGTTTACGCAAAGCAGCTCGAGAACAAACAGCGGCGGATTATGGAGATTATGGAGTGCGAAATCTGCGCGGACGGAACGCGAAAATACCACTCGCTGTACCGCTACAATATCACCGAAAACCGCGTTGAGAACGGGAAATTTATCGTCAATGGAACTCACGAAAAAGTTGAGGAAATCTCAAAATCATTGCAAAGACGGCTTCTTGAAAACGGAATGCCTCAAAGTGAACTTGATAGGATTTTGAAAGGGGGAAATTTTGCTTGAATATCATACTTTTAGCTGCGTTTATTGGCTTGGTTGTGGGATTTTTCCTGCTTTTTGGAATCTCGCCTATGGAGTTCACCGAGGGGATTTTCACGAGAATTCTCGCCAAACCAAACAGCATAAAATCGCAGATAAATGAGGCTACAAAAAGAAAAAAACCGAATGTGTTCCGCAGAGAAATTTCCGAAGCGCAGGAAATTCTGCGGCTTACAAATCGCTCGCATATGTTCGGAATTTTGTGCGCTTGTTCGCTCGGTTTGTCGGCAATCGGAGTTTGCGTTGCGGTGGCAATCGGAAACGCTTTTCTCGCGCCCGTGATGGCGATTGGGCTGATGTTCGTGCCGTTCTGGTACGTCAAAACAACCGCCACGAATTACAAAAAAGCGATATCCTCGGAGCTTGAAACTGCGCTTTCGATAATCACCACGGCGTACCTCAGAAACGAGGACATAATCACGTCTATCGAGGAAAATGTGCATTATCTGAACGCGCCTGTTAAAGCGGTTTTCGACAATTTTATCAGCAGAATTAAGCTGTCAAATCCGGATTTAACCGCCGCAATTCTTGACATGAAACAGCACATCGACAACGAGGTTTTTCATGAGTGGTGCGACAGCTTAATCCTCTGCCAGAGCGACCGCAGCTTGAAATCCACGCTCACTCCGATTGTAAACAAGCTCTCGGATATGCGCGTGGTGAACGCGGATTTGGAGTACCTCATCACCGGTCCGCGAAAGGAATTTATTTCGATGGTTTTCCTTGTAATCGGCAACGTGCCGCTGCTGTATATGCTCAACAAAGCGTGGTTTAATTCGCTGATGAATACGGTTTTGGGGCAGATTGTTCTGGCGGTTTCGGCGGTCGCAATTTTCATTTCAACCGCGATTGTAATCCGCCTCACCAAGCCGATTGAGTACAAAAGATAAGGGGGTGCGAAAGTGCAGTTTTTGCTTATTTTATTCGGAATTTTTCTCGGTATTGGCTTGTTTTTCCTGCTTGCAAACGTGCTGAAAATCCCTTATCTGAAAACCTCGCAAGCGGTTATGAACACGGGCAGAAACGACAAAAAACTGTCCAAATCCATTGAAGCGATTTTGCTCGGAATTGCGGCAAAACTCGGCAAAATTATCCCGATGGACAAGTACAAAAAATCGCGGCTGGAAAGCACGCTGAAGTCTGCGGGAATTAAAATGACGCCCGAAACTTTCACGGCGCTTGCGTTCGTCAAAGCCTTTTGTACTGCGGGTTTAGCGATACCGTGCTCGTTTATTTTCCCGCTTGTTATACCGTTTGTCATAATCCTCGCGGTCGCTGTATATTTCCGAGAAACCGGAAAAGCTGACGAAAAAATGCGCGAAAAACGCGAGGCTATCGAGCAGGAATTGCCGCGCTTTGTGGCAACGGTTGAGCAGGAGCTGAAAACGAGCCGCGATGTGCTTTCGATTATGGAGAATTTCAAAAAACACGCGGGAGTGCATTTCGCTTACGAGCTTGACGTGACCTGCGCAGATATGCGAAGTTCAAGCTATGAAGCGGCTTTGACGAGGTTTGAGGCGAGAATCGGTTCGGCGCAGCTGTCCGATGTTGTGCGAGGACTTGTGTCGGTAATTCGCGGCGATGACAGCACGGTCTATTTCAAAATGCTGGCGCACGATTTCAAGCTGATTGAACTGCAAAGACTCAAAGCGAAAGCCGCGAAAATCCCGCCGAAAATCCGCGTTTTTTCCTTCGGAATGCTGATGCTTTTCTTGCTGACGTACCTTGTCGTAATGGGAATGCAGCTGCTGGATTCGCTCGGCTCGATGGTTTGACGGAGGTGAAAAATGCGAAAATTATTACGTTCAAAGCGCGGCGAGGGATACTTCGATGTGGTTATAATCTTGCTTGTCGTGGTGATGGTGATTGCGTTAATAATGGCGGTCGCGCCTGTTGTGTCGGCGAAAATTCAGCTGGACAATTACGCGGACGAGCTTGTGAGAGAAGCCGAAATCTCGGGCAGAATCGGCTCGGAAACAACTTCGCGGGCGCTCGTTTTAACCGAGAAAACTGGAATTTCACCGAGAATTGAATGGTCGCGGACGGGCAAAATTCAGCTCAACCAAGAGTTCTCGGTCACTTGCACTTACACGATGGACATCGGTTTTGGAGAGTTTGGAAGCTTCCCCGTGACGCTTACCGCAAAGGCAACAGGTAAGAGCGAGGTGTATTGGAAATGACGAAAATTGCTGAAATTTTGCGCTCCAAAAAAGGCTTTTCAGCCGCGCCGTTAGCCGTTGTAATCGCGCTTGCCGGAATGATGTTTTTCGTGGTTTTGTGGCAAATCGTGCGGCTTATAACCATTTCTGCGGGCGTTAAGGACGCGCTGCAATCGGCGGTTATTTCAACCTCGGTGGACAATTACAGCAATGTCTACGACGGCATTCGCGAGGGCTATTCGGGCGGTTACAGGTACTCGGGAAATTCGTGGAAAACGGCGATTTCGGCGGGAGATATTTACGGCAGATTGGACGAGCTGCTTGGTTTGAAAAACAGCGGCGGCAAGCACGCGAAAATCTCCTCGGACAGCGTTGAATACAGCGTTTACGGGCTTTCGATAAATGTAGATAACGCGCAGTTTGCGCCGAATTCAAATGAGATACAACAGTTCTCCGCGACGTCATTTATAACGCTTGAGGTGCCGCTTTCGTTTTGCGGAAATTTGCTGCCGCCGATGAAAGTTGAATTGTGCGTAAAGTCCAAATTTACGCCGAAATTTTAGTGCTTTTTCTGCTGGATTTTCGCAGAAAAATGTGGTATTGTTGAGGTAACCAAAACACGAAAGGAACGGTGATTTTTATGACAATGAAAACGAAAAGAAAACTTGCGGCAGGCGGCGGAACGGTGCTTTGTGCAGCTCTTGCAATCCTCATTACAGCGCGGTTTGCGAGCGATGACAAGGAGCTTGCGGCGAACACTCCCGAGTCAAATTCCGAGGCGCAGATTAGTGTGGAAATTACGTCCGAAAGACACGAGGAAATCAAGTCTGAAGAAGCAGAAAATGCCGAAACTGCGTTTGACAACAGCGTTGAAAATCCGGACGAAATTCATGCGGATTTTATTGAAAGCGGCGGCATTGAAATCGAGCAGAATTTCCCCGAAACCGAACCGGAAACAGAGGAAAACGCGCCGCCCGCTCCTCCCGAAATTGCGGACGAGGATATGCTCACAAATCCTGATGCAGAGCCAATCTACGAGCCAGAGAAGATTGAGCCGCAGCTGACAGAATTGCCCTCGGATACCCCGAAACACGGCGACACCAAAGACGGTAAAATCTACATCAACGGCTTCGGCTGGGTTGTCGATGAGGGCGGCGGCGGAAGCGGCGAACCTGCGCCGGATATGTACGAAAACGGCAATAAAATAGGCAGTTTTGGATAAAAAACGTGATTTTTTGGAGGTGCAGATGAAGAATATTTTGAGGATTTTTGCCGCTGCTATGGCGGCAATTTTCTGTTTGCAGACCGCCGCGTTTGCGGAAAGCGGCGACCCGAATATCGATAACGGCGGCGGTGGATTGAAGGAGGGCAGCTCAAGCAATTTCTGGATTTCCGGCGACGACGGCGTTCGGATAACCGTTGTCGATTCGGAAACGGGCGAGGTGATATCCGCTTCGGTTGATTACACGAACACAAACGCGGGAGATATCCGTTTTCATTTCGGGAAAGTGTGCAAGTCGGATTATGTCGGCGGTAAAACGCTTTCGATAAGCACGGCGAAATACAGCTACAAAACGCCTTCGCAGCAAATACCGAGGATTATTTCCAACGGCAGAAGTGCTACGGATATTGACGCTATCCGCAACTATTTTACCGATGAACAGGTTGTCCGAGGGATTGCAAATCATGTTGGAATTGACTTTGAAAAACTGACCGGCGGCGATTATAAATTGATGCTTGAGCCGATAATGTATGTCACCTACAACGGCGTCAGGACTGCGATGACGGCTACCGAAGCTGCGCTGTACAATATGCAGACGGGCGGCGACCTTATCCGAAAATTAGGTCCGCTGTCGCATAAAAATCTGCCGCTTGCGATGTTTCTAGAAAGGGACGATTTGGGTTATTCCGCGTGGACGGGCTCGAAAAATTCGTATGCAGCAGACAGCGATATTATCCGATTTCTCGGGATTGGAATTGTGTCGTTCAAGGAAAAAGTGGTAGAAAACGAGCCGGTTTCAAGCGATTTTGAGTACCGCGTTGACACCGATGTTTACACAAGCGTAACCGTGACAGGCGGCGAACACACTCCCGAAAATCCCGTAACGGTGCGGTTTTACGTCAAAAACAAGGTGTACACGGTGGGGAATATTGTGTATCCGAAGGACGGTTCGCAGCTCGTCTGGTGCAAGTGGCACACGCCGAAAACCGAGCAGACGGTTAACATTCGCGTTACGGCAACGGGCGGCGCGACCGTCAGCCAAAACAGCATTACTGCAAGCGTTGTGGATTTGAACAAAAATCCGCCTCCCGACCCGACTGCCGATGACCGAAACGATAGTTTTCGTGCTGTTTCCGTTCCCAAAAAAACTCAGAAAACCTCGTCTGCGTGGAGCGTTTGGAGCGCGTATTGGAAAGCAAAATGGGTTTGGCATCCAAGCTGGTATTGGACGGGAACGCGCTGGGTTGACCGCGGGAGATGGGTTGACGAGGGCGAGTGGAAATTCCGCAGCAAGTCTTACCGCGTTTCGTTGAGTGCAAAAATGGAGATTTCTCCGGACGAAAAAAATCCCACGGCAGCCGCTTTTACGATGAAATCCGGCTATGGAATTAACGAAAAAGTGACCGCTTCAATTTCGGGAAACGGTGAGCACACTTCGCTTCAGAATGCGGTTTCGTATTTCCCTGAATTTTATTACAAGAGCTATTGGCGGCTGCTGGAAAGCACCTCGGCAAACGTCTTGGAGTTCCGAAAAAACAAGTACAGCACCTACAACAACCGAACGCATTTCACGCCCGTGTGGTATCCGGACGGGAATTACACGGTTTACACCTGGGCGATGGATTGCTGGACTCCCGCGGGAATGTTGTCCGCTAATTTATCTGATTCTCTCACGATTAAGGGGAATGTTTTCGATGACTGGCACATCTCGCCCGCAAATTAAACTCGGAATTTTGAAAGGATTGAATTTATGAAAATTAAGATTTCAAAGATAATTTGCTCTTCTGTAATTTCAATTATCGTTATGACCACGATGTCGCTCTGCGCCTTTGCCGAGGGCGATGTTGCGGGTGCAATCGAAGGCACCTGGAACACTGCCTCAACGCAGATAAAGCAGGTCGTGAACAATGTTGTCTTCCCGATAATTGATGTCGTTTTGGCGGTGTTTTTCTTCGCAAAACTCGGACTCGCGTATTTCGATTACCGCAAATCCGGTCACTTTGAATGGACTGCGCCCGCGATACTTTTCGCGTGTCTGGTGTTCACGCTGACCGCGCCGACCTATGTCTGGACGATAATCAACGTCTGATTTGCGAAAACGGTCGCTGTCGTTTCGGGAGGTGATTGTATTTATTATTTTGATGTTGGCGCGGATTTGGTGAGCAAAATGTTCGACTACATCACGGATTGGATTTATCAGCAGGTCGTCAAAATGCTGGGCGAATTTTTTACCGCTATGAACGCACTGGGCGTGGATTTGTTCGGGCTGCCCTGGGTCAGGCAAATCGTGCAGCTTTTCAGCAATCTGGGCTGGGCGCTTTTTGTTGTGGGAATAGTTGTGGCGCTGTTTGAGTTTGCCATTGAATCGCAGAACGGGCGCGGCGACGCGAAGGCACTTGCGCTGAATATAATCAAGGGATTTTTCGCGGTGAATTTGTTCTGCAACGTTCCCGTGCAGCTTTACGGACTCGCGGTAAAACTGCAGTTTGGAATGAGCGACGATATGACAAGCCTAATTTTCCCCGAGGGAAGCACTCTCGCGGAATCCTGCCTAAAAGTCGTTGAAAGTCTGATGTTTGGCCCGCTTTTGTCAATACTCATAACGATTATGATGGGTTACACGATAATAAAAGTGTTTTTTGCAAGCATCAAGCGCGGCGGAATCTTGCTGATACAAATTGCCGTCGGTTCGCTGTATATGTTCAGTGTACCGCGCGGCTTCACGGACGGTTTCGTCATGTGGATAAAGCAGGTTGTTGCGACCTGTCTGACGGCGTTTTTGCAGTCGGTAATGCTTGTGTGCGGACTTATTCTGTTTAAGGATTACTGGCTGCTCGGACTTGGCGTAATTCTGGCGGCGGGAGAAATTCCGAGGATTGCGGGAATGTTCGGCTTGGAAACGTCAATTCGCCCGAACATAAACGGTGTTATAAACACGGCGCAGTCGGCGGTGCATTTGGCGCGAATGGTTACGCACAAAGCGTGAAAGGAGAAAAAATGTATATTTATCCGGAGAACCTCAAAGCTGCGCCGACGCTGTTTTTGTGGCGATTGAAAGACCTCGCGGTAATCGGCATCGGCGCGCTGATTTCGGTGCTTGCGCTGTCGCAGATTGGGCTTACAATCCCGATTGTAATTACGCTTGCATATGCGTTTCTCGCTATCCGTTTCGAGGACACCAGCATTCTGGATTTCCTCAAATATGCCGTGAGGTATTTCTTTGTGGAACAGCAGGAATTTAGATGGAGGTTAAATTGAAGAAAAAGAATCAGCAAAATAACCAGAGCACCCGCCAGCTCCTCGGAATAGATTGCATAACCGAATATTCGCTCAAGACCGCTTCAAATGAGGCGGTCTTTTTCAGCGTCAAGCCGAGCAATATTTCGGTGATGTCCGAGGCAGGTTTGTCGGCAAAAATCTACTCGCTGATGAACGTTCTGAAAGGCTTGACGGAGATTGAGATACTTTGCGTGAACAGCCGCGAGAGTTTTGACGGCAACAAAAATCACTTGAAAAATCTCGCGAAAAAAGAGGAAAATCCGGCTGTCCGGAAACTACTTGAACAGGACGAAAAGCACCTTGACCACATTCAGGCGTTGACGGCAACAGCACGCGAATTCCTGCTTATAGTGCGGCTTCGCGGGCTTAAGGACAAGGAGATTTTCTCCTATTTGAACCGCATTGAAAAAACGCTCAGCGAAAACGGATTTTCCGCAAGACGATATGACGGCGAGAATATAAAAACGCTCCTCGCCGTATATTTTGAGCAAAATGTCACAACGGAAAAATTTGATGACGCAGACGGAGAAAGGTGGATTTTGAATGGCTGAAAAGCTTATAATTAACGCTGTTTTGAACCGAAAAGCAGACTGTTATTCGCCCGAAAAATGCGTGGTGGATAAGGTGATAAAGCTGAACGAAACCGAGTTCAAAAATCTTGTCGAGCACCCGCTTCGGGAAAGATATTTTATCCGGAAATACCGCGAGCTGATGGGCGTTGAGGGCAATCTCAGCCACTGTATTCTTGCTGTCGGAAAGGAAAGCGGCGACGGTCTGCTGATTAAATCCGAGGGCGCGGATTACGCGAGATATTCGCAGTTTATCCCAAACGCAAGCGGAATTATCGCCGCGCACGAACAGACGTCTGCTTTGTCGGAACTCGAAAAATGCTTGAAAAACTGGGTAGCAGACTGCGTTTCGGACAGCGGCGATAAGTTGGATTTTTGTGTTCACACAAACGAATTTTTGAGCGACAAACATACTCTGGAACTGCTTAACGAGTGGGTTTGTCAGGAAATACGAAAGCACCCGAGAATTGGTTTTCTCGAAAGAAAAAACGATACGGTTGTTGCCGTTAAGGGCGAGCTTACCGAAACCAAGCTGTACTGTCCGCTGAAAATTGTTTCCGAACCCGAGAATTATTCTGCGGATTTATGCGAGGAAAATCCCGAAAAATACGCCGATTATGCTGCCAAGATTAACTCAAAAATTCACGCGGATATTTCGAGAGATGAGGATATGCAAACTCGCGGATTGATTGCATTTACCGACAATAATCACCTGTACCGCAAGGTGTATTCTGCCTTTCCGCAGGTTGAAAATCGTGACGGAAATCTGTACGGCGTGATTGCCGTGAAGTCTTACGGGGAGCCGGATAAGGCGGATTTGATTGACCTTGCCGAAGAGCTCACCGGACAGCTTTCCGACGGCTGGGGCGAGAGCTTTGAGCAGCGCGAAATCCGGCTCGGAGATGACCTTGTTTACATCTCGTTCTGGAACAGCGAAAACTTCTTCCTGCTTCCCGAAAGCGAAATGTTTCCCGAACCGGAAATGAAGCAGACGATTGGAGGCTTAAGTTGAAGAAGAACAGATTGAACGAGAGGGATTTTGCGGTCAAACCGCAGAAAAATTTTCTCGATATGATTGCGCCGTCCGTGATAAAATTCTACACGGACTACTTTATTTGCGGGAACACTTTTCGCTGCGTCTGGGCGCTGCGCGAGTACCCGACAAGCACCTCGGAGCAGGCAATTTTGCGCTATCTCGGCGAAAAAGACGGTGTGACGCTGCGCATTTACACGCGACCTGTGACCGCTGCCGAGGAAAAACGCATCATCGCAAATGCTGCTAACAAAAACCGTATGCAGCGCATTTCCACCAACAATTTGCAGCAAACCGTCGCCGCCGAAAGCAATCTTCAGGACGTGGCGCAGCTTGCCGCAGATATGCACCGAAACCGCGAACCGCTGCTTCACACGGCTGTTTTCATCGAAATGATTTCGGACAATCTTGACAATCTGCGAATTCTGCAAACCGAGGTGCAGACGGAGCTTGTGCGCTCAAAGCTGAACGTGGACAGGCTTATTCTCCGCCAGCAGCACGGCTTTATGAGCGTTATGCCAAGCGGACGGAATATGTTCAAGGAGCAGTTTGAGCGCGTTCTCCCCGCGTCATCGGTCGCAAATCTTTACCCGTTTTCATTCTCGGGAAAGACCGATGAGAACGGTTTTTATCTTGGGCGCGACAAATTCGGGAGCAATATTATCGTGGATTTCGACAAGCGTTCCGATGACAAAACCAACGCAAACGCGCTTATTCTGGGCAATTCCGGGCAGGGCAAATCCTACCTTCTCAAGCTGATTTTAACCAATCTGCGCGAGAGTGGAAAGAGCGTTATTTGCCTTGACCCCGAGACCGAATATGCCGATTTGACGAAAAAACTCGGCGGCTGTTTTATTGATTTAATGTCCGGCGAGTACATCATAAATGTGCTTGAACCAAAGTCGTGGGGTGATGAAACGGCTGATGAGGACGCTCCGCAAGCCTTCAAATGCAAGACGAAGCTGTCCCAGCACATCAGCTTTCTGCGCGATTTTTTCCGCAGCTACAAGGATTTTTCCGACCGCGAAATTGACACAATCGAGCTGCTTCTGATAAACCTCTACGAGAAATTCGGGATATCCGACAACACGGATTGGAGCGCGATGAAACCGACAGATTACCCCATTCTTTCGGATTTTTACGAGCTGATTGAGGCGGAATACAAGTCGTTCAATCCGAAAGAAAAAGGGCTTTATACCGCCGAAAATCTGCAAAATATCTGCCTTGGACTGCACTCGATTTGCGTTGGTGCGGAGAGCAAATTTTTCAATGGATATACAAATATAATCGACAGCAGATTTATAACTTTCGGCGTGAAAGGACTGCTTCAGGCAAGCAAAAATATCCGCAATGCGCTGCTGTTCAACGTCCTCGCATATATGTCCGAGCAGCTTCTCACAAAGGGAAACACCGTCGCGAGCATTGACGAATTTTACTTGTTTCTGACAAATCTGACCGCAGTTGAATATATCCGAAATTTCATGAAACGCGTTCGCAAAAAGGATTCCGCCGTGATACTCGCAAGCCAGAATATTGAGGATTTTCTTGTGGAAAATGTCCGCGAATTGACAAAGCCGCTTTTCTCGATTCCAACGCATCAATTCCTGTTTTCGCCGGGAACTATCGAGGCAAAGTTTTATATGGACGCGCTTCAGGTGGAAGTGTCGGAGTACGACCTGATACGCTGCTCCCGGCGCGGAACCTGCCTTTACAAGTGCGGAAACGAAAGGTATTGCCTGTGCGTGATTGCTCCGGAACACAAGGCGGCGCTGTTTGGCACGGCGGGAGGGCGATAAATTTGCTCTTGCATTTTGCGGAAAGATGTGGTATAATGTATAAAAGGGGGGATTGATGTGAACGAGAAAATATACTCCATAGAGGAAATAAAAAGTCGCGTTTCTCCGATTGCAATGCGGTATGGCGTGGAGAGAGTGTACCTGTTTGGCTCCTACGCGAAAGGCTGTGCGACTGCCGAAAGCGACATCGATCTTCGCGTTGACAAGGGTTCTCTTCGCGGCTTGTTCGCCCTCAGCGGCATGAGGTTGGATATATGCGACTCATTGTCAAAGAATGTGGACTTGCTCACCACAAACAGCCTTGATGACAGTTTCCGCAGCAAAATACATGATGACGAGGTTTTGATTTACTGTAGAAACGGTTGATTATACAATAAAATAGACTGAGATATATGCCCGACAGCGATGCCGGGCATTTTGTTTTGAAAGGAGGAACGCGGTGGCTGTGTCTCCTGCAATAATAAAAATTTTAGCAACGGCAGCGACCGACAAGCGCACACGAACGATTGCCGCAGCAATAATAGCGGCAATTTTTATCCCGACAATTCTTCAAATTCTGATGATAGGTTCGATTGTTTCGTCAATGGAATCTGCGAACAACAGCCTGCTTGACTGCAGTTTTTCGGGCGCAAAAATCCCGGATAGTTTCACTGTTGAGCAGCGCGTTGCTATTGAAAACATGCGGGATTGGCTCGTTGAACTTGACGAAATTATTGACGAAAAAGATGAGGAATGCAGCCTTGACGGAAATCTGGTCAGGGCTGCGTTTTATTGTCTGAATTTTGGCGGTGAACTTGATGAAGATTTCGATTACAAAACGTTCTGCGGGTGCTTTGAGGAGTTGACTTTTAAACAGCTTGAAACGGCTCTGCAAAACGTTTTGGAGAGGTTTCCGCAGTACGAAATAACGGCGTATTTATCCCGTGGAATAGCGAAGGTTTACGAGTATCTGAACGAGAAAGGAAGATGAATTTTGGCATTTGAAATAGCGATAGACGAGCTTGGAATCGGGAACAACAAGGTCGCTTATGTTACGCTGCCGGCGAACAAAAATGCGGTTATTGACGCAATGGATAGGGCGAAAATCCGTGGAGAAACGTTTCTGAGAATATCGAGCTGCGATGAAATTCCGGAGCTTGAAGCATACGAATTTGTGGAAGAACCTACCCTTGACGAGCTCAATTTTCTCGCAAAAAGAATCGAGGAAATCTCCGAGGACAACACGCAGATTCTCGCTTACAGAGCACTTTTGCGAAAGCCTTTTGACACGGTGAACGAGGCGATAAACCGCACGTTTAATCTTGAAACCGTGCCCGTTTACCCGTGCAAGAATTTTTACGAATACGGTGAAATCGTGTTGGACAACGAGCTTCTTGACGAGCTGCGCGAGGTGCCCGACGAAGTGTATGACCTGCTTGACCCCGAAAAGGTTGGGCGCGTGATGGCGGAGCGCGAGAACGGCGTTTTCATTGACGGTTATTACATCATCGCGGACAGCTACGAGCCTGTTTTGTTGTATGATGAAGAGCTTCCGGCGCAAATGGAAGAATGGATTTTTCGGCTTGAAATCGCGGGAAATTCATCGGGAAAAACCGAAATTTTAACGCTCCCCGCAAGTGAAAAAACGATTGCTGAAATACCCGAAAGGCTTGGCGAAAATCGCCTTGAGGACTGCGTTTGTGTGGATTTTCAGTCGGCAATTCCGCAGATAGATAAGCGAATCTTCGACAGCGCAGAAATCTGTTCGCTGAATTTATTTGCAAAAGAATTCTCCAAGCTGTCCCGCGAAAACGCTGCAAAATGCAAGGCAATTCTCCAAAATATTCCGTGCAGTGATGTGCGCGAAATCCTGAATGTTATGCGAAATTTTGACCGTTACGAGTTCGATAATTGTATAAACGATTTCAGCGAATATGGTGAAAAATATCTCTTGAAAATGCTGCCCAAAGGCTTTGACAAGGAGGTTTTATCCGGCATCGGAAGCGTGGAATTTACGAGAAATTTGCTAGCCGCAAACGGCTGTAAATTCACGGATTACGGGGTTATTTCGGGAATTGACGGGCACTTGTTTTCCCCGATAAAAACCTCCGAGCAGGAACAAAAATCCGATTTTACGATGGGAGGAATTTCGTGAAATACCAAATAAAATGCGCCGACGCGAAGCAGAAATCTATGTTTTACAGCGACTGCGAACCCGCTTTGCAAAACGCTTGCGTGGGACATCTGCGAATGGATTTCGGCAGCGGAAACGAGTTCTATTCTTCGTGGTTTGAGAGCCGTGAGAACTTGAATGACAGTGCTTTCAAAGCCGAATTGAACGAGGTCGTGAACGAGCTTCGGAAGGAAGGATTGCTCAAAAACAGGCGCGAAATGCAGCGGTTTTGTGACGCTCATCAGAGCTTGAATTTGGACGAAAGCTGCGGCTTTTCCGTGGAAACCAACAGCCATCTTTTCCTCCTTCGTTGTCGCCCCGAGCGCGGGAATTACGACTGTTACTGCTATTGCTACGACAAGCGCGAGCTGCTTCTGGCGCAGGAACAGCGCGAATCCGAGTCGCAAGTGATGTCCTTATGAGCAAGTCCGGCAAGAATTTTGACTACGCCGCCGCGCTGGAGAAAAGCTTCGCGCGGTGGGATTTCATTCGCGAAAACGGCTGTTCCGACCCGTTCTGGGCGGACGGCGTGAACATGAATTTGGTGCGGAATCACATCATTTTTTACAAGCAAAAGCTGTCCGAGGAAACCACATTGTTCTTGCTTCCGGAGGCGTTTTATAGGGAAACTCCGCCGATTGTGGACAACGATTATATGGCTCGTGCGGACGAAATTCGGCAGAACGCGGCTCGGTCAATGCAGAAAATTGACGAGGACGAAAACCTGAAATTTGTCCGCGAGCAGTCGGAAAATCTGACCGAAAAACAGCAGAAACAGCTCTGTATTCCGGCAATTCTTGGCTATGCCGAGAACCTGCGCCGAGCCATTTCCGAGGACGATTTGCTGACAATGCGGCGGTACGAAAATCCACAAATTTATCTTGACAGCTTTCAAAGTGCGGCGCAGAAGCTGCGTTCGCCGGAAATTCTCGATAAAATGGAGACGGTTTCGGCTGATGATGACGAGGATTTTTGCGAGGACGAATGCGCCGAAAATGAGCAAATTGATGCAGAACAAACACCGGAAATTCGGGAAGATTTTGTACAGCTTACGCTGTTTTGAAAGGAGTTTTTATGGCGTCTGAAATGATGAAAGTTGTGATGGTTGAGCCGAACAAGCCCGCCTATATCACGGAAATCGAGCACTCCCTCAAGGGTATGAAAGAGGCTGTCGGCGGGCTTATAGAGCCGATTTATTACCTCGATGAACCACGCGCCGTGATGGTTGGAAACGAGGAGGCAAAGCTTATTGGAATGGAAGGAAATCGGCGTTTCGTAGAAAGAATTGTTGCAGGACCGTTCTTCATTTGCGGCGATAATGGAGAAGAATTTTGTTCGCTGCCCGATGATTTGTGCGAGAAATACGTGCAGAAATTCGCCGTTCCCGAGAGCATTTCGCAGGACGAGGTTGAGCAGGATATGGGCATCACGCTCATTGGACTTTGAGGGGGCGCAATGAAAAATACAGTGACTATCTCGCTTGAAAACGAGAAAATTTTCGCGCTGAAGATGTATCTTGCGCAGAAAAATTCTTCGCTTGATGAAGAGATAACAAAGTTCGCCGAGCAGCTTTACGGCAAAGTTGTGCCGCAGAATGTGCGTGATTTTATCGAAATGACGGGGAAGCGGCAGAATGTTTCCAAACAGAAAAGTGTTTCCGAAAAGCCAACGAATCAGCCGTAAACGATTTTAAGGCGGCTGTGATGAGTTGTGTGCGACTTTAGCGCAAAGGTAGAGTAAACACACCTCCGAGCTGCTCTCGCGCCGATTTGGGCAGTTTTCGCAGAGTTTGCGAAACGGCTCTGGGATTGACGTGAGGGCGGTTCGGGGGTGTGATTTTTATGCAAGTTAAAGGGGCGGTGTCGCCCCATTCATATCGGACGGGCAAAGCCCGCCGCAATCACGAATATTGAAAATTTTGAGAGGGGTTTTAAAATGGGAAAGCAGAAAAATTCGGAGTTGCGAACCTCAAAAAACGCGATTGTTAAGGGAAATTCCGAGGGGTTTCCGAACAAGATTAAGTTCCCTTTGTGGGTGTATCCGGCGACAATGAAAGAGGTGAATTTGCGGTTTGCAGAGGACAACTGCGCATCTCGGAGCGAGTTCATCGAGAAAGCGATAAATTTCTATGTTGGCTATCTGAAATCCGAGGGCAACGTGAATTACCTCTCGCCGCAAATAACTTCTTTGGTTGAAGCGGTCATGAATGGTTCAGAGCAACGCATAAACCGAAATCTTTTCAAAATTGCTGTTGAGCTCGGGAAAATCTCGCACACTCTTGCTGCCTCAAATGATGTTGACGAGGACACTCTCCGCGAGCTGCACGCGATGTGCGTTGACGAGGTTCGGCACATAAATGGCGTGATAAATTTTGAGAGCGCGGTCAAGTTTCAGAATGAATAATCAGATTATGATTTTATTCCGCGGGTGCTTGTCTGAGAGAATTTGCTTCTGCTTTGCCATCGAAACGTGCGTGTAAATCTGCGTTGTGGAAATTGAGCTGTGACCGAGAATTTTTTGTATGTACCGAATGTCCACGTCTTCCTCAAGCAGCAGCGTCGCAAATGAGTGCCGGAACATGTGCGGCGTGATGTGTTTTTCGTATCCGATTTCGGCTGCTTGGTTGTTTATCATTGACCGAACCGATTGCTCCGTAAGACGATGGTGCAGCTTGTTTACAAAGAAAAATCCCGACAATACTATATCCTCGCGAAACGTTTCGTAGTAACGGTTCAGCGCTTTCAAGACATCGTGATTTTCGATTTGAATAATGCGTTCTCGCGAGCCTTTGCCGAAGATTTTTACAGTGTGGTTGGTCAAGTCCACCGCGTCCGGAGTGAGCGTGCAAATCTCGGAAACCCTTGCTCCGGTTGCGAACAGAACTTCCAGTACCGCAATATTTCTAATCGCGTTTTTTCTGGCAAAATCCGTGTGGCACTGCCGAAAATCCTCGTAAGCGTTTGCAAGAATTTTGCCGATAATGTTCATCGGGATAACCTTCGGCAGTACCATCGGCTCGCGAAACGACGTGTCGATTTTGTCGAACGGATTCGTTTCGATTATTTCCTGAGTCATCAGGTAATGTGTGAATGCTTTCAGCGCAGCGATTTTGCGCTTCGCGGTTTTGGGCTTGAACTGTTTGTGAAGGTGAGCGATGTAGTCGATTATGACATTTTTGTCGAACGTTCCCTCGGAAAATTCAGCGAACTGAGTTAAATCGGTGCCGTAAGCCTTGGTTGTTTTGGAGCTGAGAGTCTTCTGCTCCAGACAAAAATTGAGGTAAAGGGTGATAATTTTTTTTAATTCCATATCGGTTTCTCCTTTTCTAGAATACTTATATTATATAACTATTTGCGCCGCTTTTCAAATTGTACAACCCGCAGTGCGAATGTTTGTGCATAATGATGAAATTTCGGGAAAATTGTGGAAATTTCGCGCGAGTGTGGTATAATGAAATAGGTAACTGTGGATAATATCAAATTATC